>CAZDIZ010000108.1:0-12583 GCA_964505625.1 uncultured Solibacteraceae bacterium
TCGATCTTGGTTTCGACAACTGGATATTTCTTGGCCGGCGCGGCGGCGGGAGCGGGTCCGGATGCCGTTGATCGAGTGGCTCGCGCCTCGCCGGTCATTCCCGTCGGCGCGGTGAACGTCCCCTTCATGCTGTCGCCGGCGGCGGTCATCTTGATGTCGTATGGAATGCCCGCGATCGGCAGTTTGAACTTCACTTCGTCGCCGTTCTGCACCACGTCGGTCAGTACAACGGTTTGATTCCCCGCCGACATGGTGCCGGACAGCTTGTCCGCTTCCCGCGTCAGGCTGAGATCCATCTTCAATTCCTGGCCCACGCCCACCACGGCCACAAAGTTCCATTTGCCGGTGACGTCGGCGGCGCACAAAACGACCGCCAATAAGAGAAAGATCACACTGAGTCTTTTCATCTCACTCCTCCCAACCGCTGTAACTCCACCAGTGAATCCGCGCCCGATCCGTAGTGAATAGAAATGCCCGCCACACGCGGCCGCGCACCGCGTTCCAGCGTCTCACCGGAATTCAGGTTCACGGAGTAGTTCGGAAAGTCCGATCCCGCAAACTGGACTCCCACACGATGACCAGCGGAGAAGCGGTGCGCGATCGCTCCCCATTTGATCCGAACCCGCACGGCGCGCCCGGCTTTCATGGGCTCCGCCTTCTCCAAGCTATTACGATAGCGCAGCCGGATAACGCCATCGGCCACCGTCAGCGCCTTGCCATCCGGTGCGATGTCCAGCAATTTCGCCACTACGTCAGCGTCCGGCGTGTCGGTCGAAACCGTCAATTGCACTGCACCGTCGCCAGCGACGGTAATGGCTTCGGCGAGCGCGTCACTACTATAGACCAGAACGTCCGGGCGCGAAGCCAACGGGCGCTGGTCGAATGTCCCGGCCGCAAAGCTGGCGTGGCAACAGAGTTTCCCGCCGAGAGTGGGCACCGGGTCCATCGGATTCGCGCGAATCTGATCGCGGCCCGCCGCGCCTGCCTCCGTAACCAGCCGATGCCCGGACGCTAACCGTAACTGGTATGGCGCGGTTTCTTTCGGCGGCCACGCCGCGAGTTCCAGCCAACGGTTCTCGCCGGTTAGAAACACCCGCACGTTCGGGAGCGTGGGCACTTGGTTCGATTCGCCTTTCAGCCAATAGTCGTGCCAAGCGCGATCGGCCGCGCTGAAACTGATCTGCGCGGCTTTGCCAAAATCCGTGTCGCCGACTGGAGCTTTCGGACCGTAGTGCGTCCACGGTCCCTGTATCCACTGCGAGCGAGTGCGCGCCAATTCGGTGCCCGCCTCTCGCGTGAGAGCGGCGTACAGCGCGGCGGTGCCCGGCCCGAAGATGTCGAACCAACCGCCTACGTAACAACCCGGCACGCGAATGCCGGCCACTCTCCGGCTCACATCCAGGCGCCGCCAGTACTCGCTTGCCGGGGCGTGCCGTACCCATTCGCGGAAGTACCCGCCGCCGCCGCGCTTCATCGCTTCGCGATGCAACGCTTCCATAAAGTCGCCCGTGGGAAGCTGCCGCATCAGCACGAGAAACGCATCGCGATTGCCTGCCATTGCGCCCACGGTCTTGCCGTAGACTTCAATGGTCTGCGCTGCGGACCAGCTTTCGGCCAACAACTGCCGGAATGCACCGCCTTCGAACAGAATTTGGTGCGAGCCGAAGTCGACGGAGGCAAAGACTGGAAAGATCTCCACCAGATGCGGTGGCGAGGCCATGGCAGCGGCCACCTGCGCCCAGCCGCCGTAAGAGCTGCCGAACATACCAACCTTGCCGTTCGCCCCCGGCACCGTAGCGGCCCACTCGACGGTATCATAGCCGTCCTTTTCGTCGACAAAGAACGGATCAAATACACCGGCCGACTGTCCACGCCCGCGCACATCCTGGACAATAACGATGTATCCACGCGCCGCCCTGCTACTCTCGTCGCTGAATCCCTTGCCATAAGGTGTCCGAGCCAGAAGCACCGGAAACGTTCCCGGGACATCGGGCCGGTAGATGTCTGCCTTGAGCACGACTCCATCGCGCATGGGCACGGCGGCGTTCTTCTCGACGCGCACCTTGAATTCGCCGCTCGCGGTAAATGCCGCGCAAAGAAACACGAGGACAACCCTGAGTATCTTCATGGCGGGTCCTGTCCCGAGCATCATACTACTGGCAGCCGACCGATGCTTCTCGAGGAAACGTCAGTGAGTTCCGGCGTTGTTACAATGACTCTCGATGCGCCTGTTACTTACCCTCTGTTCCGCACTCACGCTGCTTTCGGCCGCGAACCCCGCGCTGTTGCGCGCACCGTGGCCCGCCAAGTGGATTTCGCATCCTTCCGCGAATCGCGAATTCGGTGTTTACCATTTCCGCAAGAGTTTCACGCTCACAGCGAAGCCGTCGTCGTTCCTGGTGCACGTAACGGCGGACAACCGTTACGAGCTTTTCGTAAACGGCACGAGAGTGGCGAACGGACCGTCGCGCGGCGATCTGGCACACTGGCGCTACCGTAGTCTGGACCTCGCCCCGCACTTGGTCGAGGGGCGCAACGTGATTGCCGCCGTGGTGTGGAATTGGAGCCGCTACGCACCGGCTGCGCAGATATACAACCAGACGGGCTTTCTCATGCAGGGCGACACCGAAAAGGAAGCGTCCGTCAACACGCCCGCAGGATGGAAGTGCGTTGCCGACGAAGCGTATGCGGCGCTCGACCGTCATCGCTCCGGCTATCCGGCTGGGGTGCTGGCCGGAGCGGGTGAAGCCATCGATGCCAACAAATACCCTTGGGGCTGGGAAACGCCGGGCTATGACGACTCGGCTTGGGTCCCGGCTGTCGTCATCGGCAACGGCATGCCCTACGGCATGCGCAACGACGTGGAC
Source organism: uncultured Solibacteraceae bacterium (assembly GCA_964505625.1). Classification (GTDB taxonomy): domain Bacteria; phylum Acidobacteriota; class Terriglobia; order Bryobacterales; family Bryobacteraceae; genus JAJFUV01. The sequence continues at coordinate 2,868 of CAZDIZ010000108.1, forward strand.
CGCTGGTTCCTGGTGCCTGACACGCTACCGCAACAGGAGGAGACACCGCAGCGGTTGGCGAGAGTGGTTCGTTTTGAAGGCGCACAAGTTCCCAACGGCTTTGCAAGTGGCGCGGCCCCGGCGGTGATTCCCGCCAACAGCAAAGCGGTCATACTGCTCGACAACGCCTTTGTGACCACGGCGTATCCGGAACTGATGGTGTCCGGCGGACGCGGCGCCAAGGTTGAACTGACGTACTCAGAAGCGCTCTACAAGCCAGTCGCAGGTGAGCGTGAATCGCGCTGGCCCAAGGGAAACCGCAGCGAAACCGACGGCAAGGTGATCCTGGGCATGGCTGATAGCTACCTATCCGACGGCGGCGCCAAACGTACTTGGCGGCCCTTGTGGTGGCGCGCCTACCGGTACGTGCAGTTGGACATACAGACGGGTAACGAGCCTTTGACCATCCACGATCTCGCGCCACGCTTCACGGCCTATCCGTTCCGGCACGAAGCGCTTATCGAAACCACCGACCGCGGTCTGGCGGCTATCTTCGAAGTGGGTTGGCGCACCGCGCGGTTGTGCGCGCATGAAACCTACATGGACTGCCCGTACTTCGAGCAGATGCAGTACGTAGGCGACACACGCGTACAAGGCCTGATCTCACTCTACATGTCCGGCGATGAACGTCTGCTGCGCAACGCCATCCAACAGTTCGACGACTCGCGCAACTCCGACGGGATCACCTATAGCCGCTACCCCTCCAACGTGCCGCAGTTCATTCCGACGTTCTCGCTGCTCTGGATCAACATGGTGCACGACTATTGGATGCATCGCGACGACGCCGAATTCGTGCGTGCGCGCCTGGCCGGCATCCGCGCCGTGCTGAGTTGGTTTGAGGACCGCCGCCACCCATCGGGGCTGGCCGGCGCGATCTCCTGGTGGCCGTTCGTCGATTGGAATCCCACCTGGCAGCACGGGAATCCGCCGGGCGCGGAAACCGGCGAGTCCGTGGTGGTGAGCTTGCAGTGGGCCGGTGCGTTGCGCGCCGCCGCAGATCTGGAGACCGCGCTCGGAGATCGCATGTTTGCCGAACGCTATCGCGCGCGGGCCCGGGCCATCACCGACCGAGTGCGCGCGGCGGCCTGGAACGAGAAGCTCGGTGTGCTCGCCGACACACCGGAGCAGAAAACCTTCAGCCGTCACGCGAATATTCTGGCGGTTCTCGAAGACGTGGTACCTGCGGCAAAGCAGAAGGCTTTTGTCGAAAAGCTACTCGACGATCAGACGCTCACGCCCACCACGTTCTACTTCCGGCATTACCTGGCGCGCGCGCTGCTCAAAGCGGGCCTCGGCGAACGCTACATCTCTCAACTCACGCCTTACCGTGAGATGCTTGAGCAGGGTTTCACCACCTGGCCTGAAACCCCGGACGAAGCGCGGTCTGATTGCCACGCCTGGAGCGCCAGCCCGAACTACGAGCTGCTATCGACGGTGGCCGGCGTCCAGCCGAACGAACCCGGCTTCCGCTCCGTGTTGATTCGTCCGCACCTTGGCCCGCTGCCGGCGCTGCGCGCCCGCGTGCCGCACCCGCGCGGAGCCATTCTGGTGGACTTCAAACGCAAGGGCACCGTACTCACTGGCATCATCACACTGCCCGAAGGCGTCACTGGTATTTTTGAACATGGTGGACGTAAAATTCCGCTAAAACCGGGGCGCAACGAGGTAGAACCACCCTCAAGCGCTGTACAATAGGACGCATGGCGGCATCGCGGCCGCAACTGATGGCACCTAGCGAGAGTTTGGCGCGCGTGCTGGTCGTCGACGACGAGGAAAACCAGCGCACAGCGCTCGCCACCATGCTCAAGACATGGGGGTTCGCCGCAGTGTCGGCGGCCGACGGCGTGGAAGCACTGGAGAAGCTGTCGCAGTTCCCGGCTCACGCTGTCATCAGCGATTTGATGATGCCGCGGTTGGACGGCGTGGGTTTCCTCGAACGGCTCAAGGCGCTTCCCAACCCTCCACCGGTGATCGTGCTCACAGCCTTTGGCAACCTTGAGACGGCTGTCGCCACGGTCCACGACTTGGGCGCTTTCTGGTTCCTGGAAAAGCCGTTCCAGCCGCAAGCGCTTCGTTTGCTGGTGGACCGCGCCGTGGCGCAGAGCCGCTTATCGGAACAGACCGATGTACTCACGCGGCAGTTGAGCTATCAGGGCGTCTTCGGCGATCTGGTGGGCAACTCCCGCCCCATGCAGTCGGTGTTCTCTTTGCTGCGGCAGGTGGCGCCCAGCCGCGCGGCGGTGTTGCTGTTTGGCGAGAGCGGCACGGGGAAAGAACTGGCCGCCAGGGCCGTCCACAATCTGAGCAGCCGCCGCGGCGGCGCTTTCGTGGCCGTGAATTGTGCGGCGCTGCCGGAAACGTTGATTGAAAGCGAGCTATTCGGGCACGAGAAAGGCGCCTTCACGGGCGCGCTCGAACGGCGCCTGGGGTGTTTCGAGTTGGCCAATGGCGGCACGCTGCTGCTGGACGAGATCGGCGACATGCCCCTGGCAACGCAAGCCAAACTCCTGCGCGTGCTCGAGGATTCGCGTGTGCGCCGCCTGGGCGGCCGCGATGAGTTGCGGGTCGACGTACGCGTGATCGCCTCGACCAACAAGAACCTGGAAGACGCGTTGAAGAAGGGCCTGTTCCGTGAGGATCTCTACTACCGCCTGAACGTGTTTCCCATCACGCTGCCGCCCTTGCGCGACCGCCGTGAGGACATCCCGGAGCTGTGCGGTGCGTTGCTGGCGGATCTGAACCGCAAGCACAGTTGCCGGGTGACCGATGTCGCCCAGGAGGCGCTGGACCTGCTGGCCGCCTACACGTGGCCCGGCAACGTGCGCGAGCTGCGCAATGTCCTGGAACGGGCCGTGATCCTGGCGGGCGAGGGACCTATTCTGCGGATGCACTTGGGGCCGCCGCTGGTGGCGCCGCCAGTGATCGCGCCGGAGACGGCCGACGCGGAGATGAACGTTTTGCTGCCGGTGGGCACCACAGTGGAACAAGCCGAAAAGGCGCTCATCTTCCGTACCCTCAACTACACGAAGAACAACAAGACTCGCGCGGCCGAGATTCTGGGCGTAAGTGTCAAAACGCTTTTCAACAAACTGCGTGACTATGGCGCCCGGGAGGTTGAGCCATAGGCGCTCCCCTTGCTTTCCCACCCGCGACGCAAGAAACTCGCGCGCGGCTACACGGCGTCCGCGACGTGTCGTTGAAGCTGCGGCTGCTGGTTCTGATCGTCGCCCTGATGACGGCGGTGGTCAGCACACTTTCCCTGCTGCACCTCAACGGAGTGGTGGAAGCGTGGTCGGATGGCGTGCAGGAACGCGCGGAACTGGCGGGCCAGCAGGTGAAGACGGTGCTGCTCGAACGCATCGCGGACCGCTCGTCGCAGCAGGAGATTCCACCCACCACGCTCGACGAAAGCAAGCGTCTGTGGAGCGACATTGTGGCCGAGGATCGCGCCGTGTCGAACATGCTGCTGCGAACCATGGCTCACGGGCGCGCCATCGTGGAGATCAACGTCGCCGGCGAATCCGATCAGGTGCTGGCATCTTCCAACCCCACGCGCAAGGGCACCAAACTCGCGGCGCTACCTGAATTCGCCGTGTGGCGTTCGACCAACTCGCTGGTCCGCCTGGCCGATGTGCTCACCCGCAGCCGCGATTTCGCCGTGACCATTCCGCTTGGTGTGCGCGAGCAGGCGCAGCCGGTGTTTCTGATCCAGGTGGCGGTGTCGTCGGTGCTGTTGCGCGAAGCGTTGGCGCCGCAGGTGCGCAACCTGATCCTGGTGTCGCTATCCAGCCTGACGCTGGCCATCCTGCTCGCGCTGTTTGCGGCAAACGTGGCGCTCGGCCCCCTTAATCGCGTGGCGGAGATGATCGACCAATTGCGAAGCGGCGCCTTTCCTTCCACCGAGCACCACAACCGCGCGCGTACCCCCGAACTTGCCATCGTCGAATCCAAGTTGAACCTACTGGGCGAACGTCTGCGCATGGACCCGCTGGCCGCGATTTCGCATCTCACCAGCGGCGTGGCGCATGAAATCAAGAATCCGCTTAACGCGATCGCTTTGCGGTTGGAGATCCTGCGCGGCATGGTGACGGCCGACACGCCGGAAGCCGATCCGGAGATCGCGCTCATCTCCAAAGAGATCATGCGGCTGGATCGCGTGGTGAAGTCTTTTCTCGATTTTACGCGCCCGCTCAAGCTGGACCTGAGAGACGTCGATCCGGCCGAACTGATGCGGGAAGTGGCGATGCTGGTGGCTCCCGATGCCAGCCGCCGCAATGTCTGCATCGAGATTTCAGCGCCGGCCGAGGCCATCATCATTCACGCCGACCGCGATCATATCAAGCAGGCGCTGATCAACATCGTCATGAACGGGATCGAAGCCATGAAGAACGGCGGCACGCTGCGCATGGAAATGGCGCGCGGCATGCACCACGCCGTGATTCGGGTGATCGATCAAGGGCCCGGCATTCCCCTGGAGCTGCGCGAAAAGGTGTTTCGCCTCTACTTCACGACGAAGGAAAAGGGATCGGGGATCGGGCTGGCGATGGCCGCGCGCGCGGTGCAGTTGCACGGCGGCACGATTGAAATCGCTGATACCCCGGGGCATGGCTGCACGATTATCATGAAGTTTCCGGCGGAAGTAGTGGAATGAGGAATACCGCACGTTGGATGGGAACCCTGGCGCTTGCGCTGCTGTTGTTGCTTGCGCCCGCGTGCCGTCCGTTCGGCCGCAAGAAGCCGCGGAATTTGCCGCCGACGCCCATTCCGCCCGCGCAGCCGCGCGTGGAGGAACAAGCCGAAATGCCGGAACCGCCCGATGTGGAGGAGCGGATCGATCCCGCCGCGCAGCCGGTTCCACCGTCCGTCGAAGCGCAAGGCGATACGTCCCAGTTCCCGCCGCCGCACTATCCGCGGCGCGTGCGGCGTGTTCCTCGCGCCAAGCAACCTGCGGTCGCGGAGGAGCCGGCGGTCGACGCCCCTCCCGCGGGAACGCCGCCGCCGGCTCCGCAACCGCGCCTCGGGGAATTGCTCACTCCCGAGGAGCTGCGGGAGCATGCCGCCAGTTTTGAGCGCAGCCTGCATGCAACTCGCGACTTGCTCGCACAGATCTTGAAGTACAAGCTGACGGCGGATCAGTCTCAATCCGCCGCCAGGATTCAAACATTCCTCCGTCAAGCGGAAGAAACACGCCGGTCGGACCTGGTGGCCGCGGTCAACCTGGCCCGCCGCGCGGAGTTACTCGCCAGGGACCTGCTGAGCCAACTGCCCTGACCCGGCTTCGCTACGGCTGTCCGGCCGGCGAAGTTTGCTTGGCTGTCTGAACAGCATTAGTGACCGGAGCGTAAACGCGCACCTCGACGCGGCGATTCTGTATCCGTCCGGAACGGCTCTTATTATCTGCAACTGGCGCTTCCGCGCCGGCTCCAAGCACGTGCACGCGGCGCAGCGGCACCTTGTGATTGAGCGCGAGATATCGGGCCACGGCTTCCGCGCGGCGCTGGCTGAGAGCCAGATTGGTTGCGCGGTCACCGGTCCGATCCGTGAATCCTTCCAGTTCGATGACGTAGCGGTCCAGCGACGCGCACTGCGTGGCCAGCTCGTCGAGCACCACCTTGCCGGCCGGCGTCAATTCACTGCTATTGAGGCGGAATAGCACCGTCTTGTCGGCGCGCAACTCCAACTTGTCGCGCTCCTCGATGGCACGTTCCAGGATGCTGGCGCGGTCCAATCCCTTCTCGGCCAAGGTCTTGGCTTCGTCGGCGGTCAGGCCGGCCCGTACGGCCTTGCCCTCGGCGCGCTCCGCGCGCTCATTAGCCGCAACGGCCTTGGCGTCCGTGTCCGACAGCTTCTCCTTGGTGCGGGACAGATCGTTATCCAGTGTCTCGATGTCGCCCGCGAGTTCCTTGTCTTTGTCCGCGGTCTTCTTGTCGAGACTCGCCACCTTGGCATCCAATGGAGCCACCGTCGTGCGTACATATTTCTTGGTCGCGCAACCGGTGGTCACCAATCCAAGCATCGCTACGACGGCCAACCAATGTGGCCGGACACTCATCAGTTTCATACGTCCTCCTTCCGGTCGTGAACCGCTTTCATTTGGATATGGAATTGGAGCCGGAAACCCTGACCGGATTACCGCATCGGTCCGGTAAGGATTTCCTGAAAGTCCGTCCAGGATGTTGCTTTTCTTGGGCTCACGACCGTTCATGCCATGATTCAGTGCAAGTGGATTGCCAAGTCCGGAATAGGGTAGTTGTAGAATGGCTTGTGTCTGCTATGAAACCCTCACGTAACTTCGTTTTCCTTGCCGCCGTCTTCACACTTCTTCACACACCTTCCGCCGCGGAACAAAGAACCTCACCCCGCGCCGAGTGGATGCACCAGGGCGGATTCGGCGTGTTCATGCACTACCTAGCCGCAAAACCGGACGTCAGCGTGGACGAGTGGAATCGCCTCATTGACGGTTTCGATGTGGAGGGACTCGCTGCACAACTTGCCGAAGTGCGCGCACGCTACTTCTTCATCACATTGGGACAGAACTCCGGACACTATCTTTCGCCCAATCGCGCTTACGACGAGATCGTTGGCATCAAGCCGAGTAAGTGTTCGCGGCGCGACTTAGTCGCGGATCTGGCCGCGGCGCTATCCAAGCGCGGCATTCGCCTGATGGTGTATCTGCCGGCCGGCGCGCCGGACCGCGACGAAGCAGCCATGCGCAAGCTCGAATGGACCAAGGGCCCGCACCGCAACGCGGAGTTTCAGAAGAAATGGGAACGCGTGATCGCGGAGTGGAGCTCGCGTTGGGGTAAGCGCGTGTCGGGTTGGTGGTTCGACGGCTGCTATTGGCCCAACGCCATGTATCGCTCGCCGAGCGCGCCCAACTTCGCCAGCTTCGCCGCCGCAGCGCGCAAAGGCAATCCGGATTCGCTGGTGGCTTTCAATCGCGGTGTGGTCTATCCGATCCACTCCGAGTCCGAGCAGGAAGACTACACCGCCGGTGAACTAGACAACCCGGAACTGATCCGCCATAACGGCGATTTCTGGGTAGACGGCGCGCTCTTCCACGTGCTCAGCTACCTGGGCAAGTGGTGGAGCGGCGCGCCAACGCGCTTTGCCGACGCCGACGTAGTACGCTTCACGCAGATGACAATCAAGCGCGGCGGTGCCATCACTTGGGATGTCCCGCACGATGCGAAAGGCCTCATCGCGGAGGATTTCCTGCGGCAATTAAGACTGGCGGGCGCGGAGGCCGCCACCGGACGGCCTCCCGCACGATAACCGTTTACTCGGCCGCTTCGATCTTTTCGACCTTGATGATCTTGGTCTTCTCGTAGAGCACGCCGGTCACTTTGACCTTCTTGGCGGCAAACTTTTCAGGCGTCTGCTGGTCGCTCAACTTGTAGACCTCCTTTCCGTCGTAGAGCGCGTACTTGGAGCCGTGCTTCACACATTCGCGCACGCACTTGTCGTCCGGGGAAACGCCCATGTGCTTGTGGTCGGCGCCGCACATCGTGTCGGTGATCACGCCGACGAACACGCGCGTATCTGCGGCCGCGAGCAAACCGGCGGCCAACAAGAGAGTACTGATGGTTTTCATTGGATTCTCCTGATTCGGTTTTGATTGATGCGCCACCAAAGGTCGTTGTAGCGTTCTTCGGCAAGCGCCTGTTTAAGTTGAAAGTGAAAGCTCTTGAGACTTCCGTAATCGGTCTTGGAGCGTTCGTGCGCGGTTACGGTAAGCTCGAACGGACCGGAACTACTGACGTTGTCGATGTCCTCCAAGCGCCAAACGCGCGCGCTGCCAGGCTCCGCGGTTTCGAAGGTGATGCTATTTGTTCCTACCACCAGCGCCCCCTGCGCGCCTTTCAAGCGCCCGGCTCGCTTCACCGGAATGCTCCAGAGCACGCCGGCCGGTGTATCGGCGATGGCCGCAACCAGACGTTGGTCCATGCGGCCTTTCAGCGTCGCGTATGCGTCAAGAAACGACGCGCCATCGGCTAGCGTGAACGAAACGGAGCGGTCGGCGCCGAATCGCCACTTGCGATCTTCGTACGTCAGCACGGTGACCCGCCGCGGCTCGATTTTCAGTTGCTGTATGTCGGCAAACGCCCAGCGCCACGAGTGCGGTTTCTTCGACGGCGCGGCGTCGAACGCGATGCCATCCTCGCCAATGCGTAGCACGCCCGCACAGCCCTTGCGGAGATGCTCGTGCCGCACGTTGAAGCTGAGTTCTCCGGCGGATAGGCTCGCAGCCGCGAGCAGAATCACGACAACCGTTTTTTCAATTCGAAGTGCCATTTCCAAACCTCGTAGATCGCGGGATAAACAACCAACTCCAACAGGAAACTGGTGAAGATGCCGCCCACCATCGGCGCGGCGATTCGCTTCATCACGTCGGCGCCGGTGCCCGTGGACCACAGGATGGGCACCAGGCCGACAAACATCGTGGCCACGGTCATAAACTTCGGCCGTATGCGCCGCACAGCGCCATCAAGAATCGCGGCTTGCAGATCGGCCAGACTGCGCAGGCGTCCTTCGCGTTGGGCGCGTTCGTAAGCCAGATCGAGATAGAGCAGCATGAACACGCCGGTCTCGGCGTCCACGCCCATCAGCGCGATCAATCCGACCCACACGCCGATGCTCATGTTGTAGCCGAGAGCCCACAGCAACCAAATGGCTCCGACGGCCGAGAACGGCACGGCCAGCACAATCAACAGCGTCTTGGCTATGGAACGCGTGTTGAGGTACAGCAACAGAAAGATCAGGAACACTACCAGCGGCACCACCACCAACATCCGCGCTCGCACGCGTTCCATCGCCTCGTACTGGCCGCTCCAGGCGATCGACGTGCCCGGCGGCAGCTTGATGTGTTCGCGCACCAGGCGCTTTGCTTCGTCGATATAACTACCCACATCGCGGCCTGCCACATCCACGTAAACATACCCGGTGAGCAGTCCGTTTTCATTGCGCAGCATGCCGGGACCGGCCACTTTGCGCACGTCGGCCAACTGTTCGAGCGGCACCTGCGTCATACCGTTCATGGTCGGCACCATCACGCGTTTCAATGCGTTCACGTCCTCGCGGAAGTCCCGCGAGTAACGCACGTTCACCGGGTAGCGTTCGCGGCCTTCCACCGTGGTGGTCACGTTTTCGCCGCCAATTGCGTTCATCACCACCATCTGCGCGTCGTCGATCGACAGGCCGTAGCGCGCCAGAGCCTCGCGCTTCCAGGCGAAGTCCAGGAAGTAACCGCCGCTGGTTCGTTCAGCGAACACGCTGCGCGTGCCGGGGACGCGCGGTAGCAGCGCTTCCACTTCCGCACCCACGCGATCGATCGTCGGAATGTCGGAACCCGAGATTTTCAACCCCACGGGCGTCCGCACGCCGGTGGTCAACATGTCGATGCGTGCCTTGATCGGCATGGTCCACGAGTTGGTGATGCCGGGGATTTGCAGCGCGGCGTTTAGCTGATTGGTGAGATCCTCGGTCGAAATGTGATCCGGCGTGATGCGCCGCAGAACGCCCAGCGCCCACTCGGGCGCCCAGTTCGTGTACCAGGTCTCCACCTTGCGCCACTCGTGTTTTGGCTTCAACGTGATGACGGTCTCAAACATTGACAGCGGAGCCGGGTCGGTCGAAGTATCCGCGCGTCCGGCCTTACCGAGAACGCGCTCGACTTC
>CAZDIZ010000108.1:12683-14884 GCA_964505625.1 uncultured Solibacteraceae bacterium
CATTCGCCACGCGGCACAGCCAACGCGGACGAAAATCGAAATTGCGCGCGTGTGTGAACAACAGCCGCAGCGCGGGGTCGAGCGTGATGGCGAGCACCGCGGCCACAATCATGGCGAGGTTCTTGGTGTATGCCAGCGGCTTGAATAAGCGCCCTTCCTGCGCCTCGAGTGCAAGCACCGGCAGAAAGCTCACCGCGATCACCAGCAGCGCGAAGAAACTCGGCCCGCCCACTTCTTTCACCGCCGCGATGACGACGTCGTGATAGTTGCCCGGGCGCCCGTCGCGCTCCCACTCTTCCAGTTTCTTGTGCGTCTGCTCCACCACCACAATGGCGGCATCGACCATGGCGCCGATTGCAATGGCGATTCCTCCCAGCGACATGATGTTCGACGTCAGCCCCATGCCGTGCATCGGAATGAACGCGATGAGAATGGCAATGGGAATTGTGACGACCGGAATGATGGCGCTCGGGATGTGCCACAGAAACAGAAAGATCACCAGCGAGACAACCACCAGTTCTTCGATCAGAGTGGACTTGAGGTTTTCGATTGACCGCAGAATCAGTTCGGAACGGTCATACGCGGTGACCAGCTTCACACCCGCGGGCAAGCCCGGCTCGATCTCGCGCAGTTTGGCCTTGACGCGTTCGATGACGTCGAGCGCGTTCTCGCCCTGGCGCATCACCACGATGCCGCTTACGACGTCGCCCTCACCATCCAGGTCCGCGACGCCGCGCCGCATGTCGGGACCAAGCGACACGCGTCCCACATCTCTCACGCGCACGGGAACGCCCGTGGGACTCGCGGCGAGCACAACGCTTTCGAGATCCGCCGTCGAACGCGCGTAGCCGCGCCCGCGTACCATGTATTCGGCGCCGCTCAACTCAACGAGACGTCCGCCGACGTCGTTGTTCGACGCGCGCACCGCCTCGACAACTTTCGCGATCGGCACACCGTACGCGCGCAAGCGGTTCGGGTCGACGTTCACCTGATACTGCCGGACGAAGCCGCCGAGCGGCGCCACTTCGGCCACGCCCGGCACCGACTTCAGGTGATAGCGAAGGTACCAATCCTGCAGCGACCGCAACTCGGCCAGGTTGTGTTTGCCGCTCTTGTCGACCAGCGCATACTGGAATACCCAGCCGAGGCCCGTGGCGTCCGGGCCCAACTCGGTCGCGACGCCCTGCGGCAGTTTGCCGAGCACGCCGGAAAGATACTCGAGCGTGCGCGAACGCGCCCAGTAGATGTCGGTGCCTTCGTCGAAGATGATGTAGACGAACGAGAATCCGAAATCGGAAAACCCGCGCACCGCCTTCACGCGCGGCGCGCCCAGCATCGCGGTGACAATCGGATAGGTGACCTGATCTTCGACGATGTCCGGACTGCGGTCCCACCGCGAATAGACGATCACCTGTGTGTCGCTCAAGTCCGGAATGGCGTCGAGCGGGACGTGGTGCATGGACCACCAACCGGTAATCGCCGCGGCCGCCACCACCAGCAGCACGATCAGACGATTGCGCCCGGAGAACTCGATGATGCGGTCAATCATGCGCGTGTTCTCCCGGCGCGGGCGCCTTCAGGCGGCTTTCGGAGTCGAGCAGGAAGTTTCCGGAGGCGGCGATGCGCTCGCCGGCCTTGAGACCGCTCACAACTTCGGTGCGGTCACCCACGGTGATACCCGTCGCAATGCGCCGCGATTCGAAGTAGCCATTTCCACGATCCACAAACACGGTCTTGGTGAGCCCGGTGTCCATCACCGCGTCGCTCGGAACGGTGAGCCGGCGGCCGCTCGCGACATGAAGTTCGACATCCGTGTACATGTCCGGCTTCAACACCAGGTTGCGATTGTCCACTTCGATGCGCGCCTTCACAGTGCGCGTCATGGGATCGGCTTCGGGCAGAATGTAGCTGACTCGTCCGGCGAATCGCACGCCGGGCGAATAGGAGAGTGAAACGACGGCCACCTGTCCCACGCGTACACGCGGCGCGTCGATCTCAAACACGTCGGCGAGAATCCACACACGACTCAAATCCGCCAGCTTGTAGAGTTCCGTTTCCGGCGTGATGCGCTGCCGCGCGAAAGCGTTGCGCGAAACGATGTAGCCCGAAGCGGGCGCGTAAAGCGTGACGTTGCGGATAGGCTTGCCGGTGCGTTCGATTTCGCGAATCTGATCTTCCGCGAGATCCCACAACTCGAGACG
>CAZDIZ010000108.1:14984-21269 GCA_964505625.1 uncultured Solibacteraceae bacterium
TCATCGAAGCTCACACGTCCCACGCTGCGAATGGAGTCGGCCTCGGAGGTGTACTCGGCCTCGGTGAGCCGCACACCGAGGAGATGCCGCTTCTCCGCGGGCACCTGGAACGCGCCGGGCGGCGGCTCATCGGCATAAACCGGAGCGAGGTCGTTGCCGGTTTCGGGATTCAGGCCGGGTTTATCGGAGCGGTAGTTCGGATCGCGCGGGTCTGCATAATACAGAACCTTGCGATCCTGTTTCGGAGCTTCCGCCGCGCCGCCGTCCTCGTAGACCGGCTCCAGGCGCATGCCGCAATCGGGCGCGATGCCCGGCTTGTCGGACTTGTACGCCGGATGCATCGGGTCCACGTAGTAGAGAATCTTGCGGCCCGGCGCCGCCGGCGGCTTTTTCGCAAACCAACGTCCGTAACCGTAACCGCCGACGAAACCGGCCGCGGCGATGAGGAGCACAAACAGCACTTTGAAGATCTTCATGGTGTCGCCTCAGTCGATCAGTTTTTCGGCCGTCATCTCTTCCAGCCTCACCAGCGCGAGATGAAAGCTGAGCATCTCTTCGTGGTAGTTGACCTCGTAGTCCAGCCGCGAGGTGAAATTGTTGAGCACCGTCAGAAAATCGACGGCGCCGTTTTCATACGATGCAAGCGATGCCTCCAGCGCCAGACGCGCTTGCGGCAACACCGTATCGGCGTACATGCGCATGAGGCGTTCGGAGGTCTTGGCCATCAGGAAGTCTTCCTGTATGCGGTAGTGCAGCGTTTGATCGGCGGCTTCCCAGTTGCGGCGTGCTTGGCTCAGGTTGAGGACCTGCTCGGTCACGCCGGCCTGCTGCTTACGCCGGAACCACGCGGGCAATTTGAAATCCACGCGGAACTGATACATGTCCGGCATGCTGCCCATGTTGAAGTAGCCGGCCGACAACGTGTAGTCGGGATAGTAATCCTTGCGCGCTAGATTGACGGCCAGCTCCGTGCGCTCAATCATCTTCTGCTCGCGCTGAAGCATGGGCGAGGCACGCGCGGCGCGTTGGAACAACTCGTCGAGCGTGACCGTGAGTTTCCCCGGAGGAACTTCCGGCGGCGCCCCCAGCGGCGCACGTGGATCCCGCGCAATGAGCGTATTGATTTCGGCCTCGCGCGCGCGGCGCTCCTGTTCCATCTTGAGGATGCGTGTTTCGAGGATGGAGCGCCCCGTCTGCGCCTTGAAGATATCCTGCTGCGCTGCCTTGCCCACGCTATAGCGTGCTTCAGCCACACGCAGGAACTCCGCGAGCACGTCGCGGTTCTGCGCCAGGATCTCTAGCGCGCGGTGCGCGTAGTGCAGCCGGTGATACGCCTGCTTCAAGCGCGACACCACGCTCAGACGCGTCTGCTCGTAAGCGAGCAGTTCGGCTTCGGCCGCCTTCGATGCAACATCGCCGCGCAGCTTGCGCTTGCCGGGAAATGGAAACTCCTGCGACAACATCAAGCCAGCGTTGGCGGTGGGCTCCGAACCTACACCGGCCAGCGGCCACGGCTTGCCAGCGCTGGTGTAGCCGACCGATAGCATCGGGTCCGGCAGCGCGCTCTCAACTCCGGGACGCTGCCGCGCCGCTTCGTAGCGCTTCTGCGCGGCCATAATCTCCGGGTTCGCGCGAAGCGACTCGGCGATCAGGTCGCTCAACACTAACGGTGGTGGCGCGGCGCTCGCCGCCAGCGCGAAAGCCGCGGTCAGAACAAGATAGCGCATCATCTTCTCCTCCTATCCGGCGTCAACGGCGTGAACGCACACCATGCGCCGGTCCATCAAGACACTGGTAGCCGGATGGAGGAAAAGCTAGATGCGAATGACGGAAATGCGGAGATACGTCCCCGGTGGAGCGTGTGTATCGGGCAGAAGGGTGTTCGCCTGGACTGCTTCCTGTACGGCAGGCAGACTCACCACCACGGGCATCTCAGCAACCATTGTCGAGACGGAAACCACCGTCTCCAACTGGTGCACCCGATCATAGGCTTGCGGGGTGAACTGCGAGTGTGGACAGGACTTCGAGCTCTGCGAGCTGTCCTTGTGATTCGACCCCTTCTTGCAGCAATCGTGCTCTCCCACGGGGTCCTGCTTGGCAGGCGAACAGGCCGCGCACGTGGCCCACAGTGGCCCTAGAGCCAGAAGAAGCGCCAGCGCGATACCCAGAATCCTGAACACTTAATTCTAGGGTAGCACGTCCACAAACCGTTTCATTCCGAGCAGGTTCGGGCCGTCCAGTTCGATCTGGTAACGTCCCGGCGCGGCATCGCGCGGCGCCACAATCACGGCACTGCCCGGCACTTCCACCTGAATCGACTTTGCGTCACTGCCGCTGAAACTCAATCCCCGCACCTTGAGCGTGGCTTGCGCGGCGCGGCCCGCCGGCGTGAGTAAGCGGACGGCAACCGGCCGCGACTCTCCGGCGCGCATCGGCTGAATCGGCTCGATCATCGCGGCAGCCGGCCCGTCCGAATCTCTCAGCAACAACATGAACCAGTTCGTTCCAGTGACCGGCAGGACCGCGGCGCCGCCATCTTGCCGCAAATCGGCGCGGCTGATCTTCGTCGTCTCGATGTCGTAGAGATACGCGCCGGCGATCGGTTTCCGCAAGCCGCTGATGCGCACGGTGAAAGGCTTGTGTTCGCGCGCCAGACGAATCTCCTTCGGATAGCCCCAGCCTTCGCCATCCTGAACGCGTGCGCACACCACCAGGGAATGTCCTCGGCCATGAAACAACCGGCACGTGACATCGGCCAGCGACGCTTCCGGGTCCACATCGCCCACCTCGCCGTAGGTGTGCGTGTCGGCCACGCCGTGTCGTAACGCGCGCCAGTTCTCGTCCAACTGTTGCAGCTCCGGAACTATGCCGTAGCCGTTGCTGCCGCCGGGCAGTCCCGCAAGCGATGCGTAAACCGGCCCAACCTGTTGGTACATGTAAGGGCGATAGCCGGGCAACGCCACACGCATCAATGGAATCTCGCGGCCGACGACGGTGCTCTGATGCAGCGCGCCGTGAAACCACGACGAATAGAAGTCCACCGGCGCCTCCGTGGTCAACACACAATCCGGATTCACCGCCCGCACAGCGCGTCCGACTTTATCTAATAACTGCTGAACCCAACGGTTGTATCCAAACGGACTTTCGTGATGATGCGCCGGATTGTAGCAGGACAGGAAATAGTAACCCAACGAATCCAGTCGAACCGCATCGGCTCCGGTTTCACGCACCAAACGGGAGCAGACCTCGACCAGGTGATCCTGCCATTCGACGGCGCCCGGGCACATCTGATAGAAGCCCGCCTTGGTGTACGAGCCCGTAATGCTGCCGTCATGGTGCATCACGCTCCAGCGTTCGGCCTTTCCCGACTTGGCCAGTTCGCTCGACTTGTGTACGATGTAGCCTTCCACGTAGAACGCGAATCGGTACCCGAGTTCGTGCGCACGCGTGATGCCTTCTTTCAGCGCGGGAGCACCGCCCAGGTCCTCACGCAAGATGTTGTCGCCGTCGGTGTGCACCTGCGGATCGCGCGCGGAGCCTTGCGTATGGAAGGCGTACTCGTGCAGATCCGCCGGGAATTTCAGATATGCCGAAGGCAGTTGGGAGAAGCTATCGAGGCACTGCGTGAGACCACCGCAGCCTCCCGGCGGCAGCACACCGCCTTTCTTGGCGAACCACGCACCCATCCAACTGTCGATTTGGTCTCCCCAAGCGGGCCGCGACGCCATACGGAATGCACTCGAAAACCAGTCGCGGTAGGCGCGTGCCACGGGCTTCCAATCGCCGTTGCCGATGATGATCTTCGTGCGCGGAGCTTTCCACGACTGCCCGGGACGGAGCGTTTCCGGCGGAAAGTAGACCACTCCGATGCGCGGCTTCACAACACGAAACCACTTATTGCGAAGCTCCGGATCTTCGGTGATCAGCCCCAAGCTGACGCTCGCCGGCCGGTCGAACAGCGCGTGCCACTGCATGGACATCTGGCCGCCGTTGCCGTACAGGCCGCCCGCCTTGGTCCACGCGGGCGTGAT
The DNA here is from genome assembly GCA_964505625.1 of uncultured Solibacteraceae bacterium. Lineage (GTDB taxonomy): Bacteria > Acidobacteriota > Terriglobia > Bryobacterales > Bryobacteraceae > JAJFUV01. The sequence continues at coordinate 19,016 of CAZDIZ010000108.1, forward strand.
GCCGCCACCGTCCCGCATGGTTGTCTGCATGTTGGTCTCGCCAGCGCCAAGACACAAGCCGCCGATGTCGGGGAACGCCGTCATCAAAGTGGCAACTTGCGGCTGCAGATTGGTAATCCGCAAGTTCCACTCCGATGCGCCGTCCTGGTCCGGCAACCAGACTTCGACGTCGGCCTCCCAACGGTTTCCGGCATCGCGATAGGTGAGTTGGAGCGCGAGGCCCGCGCCCATTCGGCGGTGCGAAGCACTGATCACCCGAGAAGACGGCGGCGCGAAGATCGAATCCGCAATGGCCGCCGGTTCTGACTTGGTAAGAAAGACCGTACCTTGCGAGGCGGCGTCGAACTCCGCGCGGAAGCCGGAGTAGATGGCGAACGGACCGCCATCGTCCTTTCGGGCTTTCAAGTATTCGTCGTCCCGCTGCACATTCCGCAAGCTCACCAACTGCCCCGTGTCTCGATCGAAGACAATTCGAGCGACGCCGTTCTCCAACCCGATTTCGGTTTTCGATTGTACGGGCCGCGCCTCGGCAAGAAGGAGCAAAGGCAACAACAAAACCGCCAGCACACTCAAGCGGAGTTTCATTGACCCAGTGTAGTGCAGCGAGAAGAGAGTAACCACGCTCGTCGTTCGTAGCTCTGTCTGAGGCGAGGCAAGTAGGATTACAATGAGATCCGAATGAGATACTTACTGCTGCTCGGGTGCATGTACGCCTACACGCTCGCGGCGCAGCCCAGCCCCGGCGCCGGCTCGATTGAAGGTCGCATACTCAACTCGCTCACTGGCACGCCGATCCGGAAGGCAACAGTCCGGCTGATGGGCAATCGAATCGCGGCTGCTCGAATATTCTTGAATGCCGAAACCGATGCCGAGGGGAGGTTCCAGTTCACCGGGCTGCCCTCCGGAATCTATAGACTATTCGCAAGTCGCACCGGATTCCGTGATCGCTCAGCTCGCCGCGACTTTTCCCTCAACTCTGACGACCGTGTCGCCGATGCCGAGATCCGCCTGCCGCCGCAGGGCACAATCTCCGGTCGCGTCCTGGACGAAGCTGACGATCCGGAAACCGATGCAACCGTAGCTGTCTTCAAGCAGGTCTACCGCAACGGCGGCAAGCAGTGGGAATGGCTGCATTCCTACCCCGCAAACGATGCCGGCGAATACCGCGTTCCCAATCTTGCGCCGGGCCGCTACGTCCTGCAAGCCAATGTCCAGCGACCGCAGCCCGATAGCCACTACGGCAATGACGACTCACCAGCCAAACCCAAGATGTTCTACTACCCTGTCTACTACCAGGCCGCATCCACCCAACGGGAGGCCCTGCCTGTGGAGGTGGGAGTGGGCGCGGACATCCGCGGGATAGATTTCCGTATATTCAAGACCACCCGGCCGCCGTCTGTCCACGTGAGGGGGCGAATCACCGGCATGCCGCCGGGTTCGACAATCTCGGTCACGCTTGCTTCGGCAGATGAATCCCTCTTCGGCGTAAACAGCACGCTAGCTAGTGCGCCGGACTACGTGTTCGGCCTTACCGTGCCGCCTGGTCAATACACGATCCGTGCCAATGTACACTCGGGCAGTCCGGAGGCTTACGGCAACGGAAGCCTTAACATCACGGGGGATGTCGACGGCGTTGTGGTTGCCATGAACCCGCCCCCTGAGATTACAGGCCGGATCAGCTTGGCCGAAAGCGGCAGTAGGGTGGGCCTCCATGGCGTGAGAGTAATCTTACATGCTCCTTATCAGTCAGGCGACCAGGAAGTTCGATCGGACGACTCAGGCAAGTTCGTGTTCGCGAAGCCATTCATACCTTTCTTCCGTTACACGTTGAACGTCGAGCCGCGCTCCATCCCGGCCGGTTGCTTCGTCCAAGAAGTGAAGCTCGGCGGACAGGAGATTTCCTCGGACGACTTTGAAATACTGGCGTCCTCGCAATTGCAGATTGTCATCAGCAACAAGGCCGGGACAATCGGAGGGTCGGTAGCGGATGCCGAAGGCAAGCCGTTTCCGAATGCGATCGTTACGCTGATTCCCACGGACGGCAAATCGCGGCCGATGAAGCAGCCCTCTGACAACAACGGCAATTACCGGTTCGCCGGTCTGCGACCCGGCCGGTACAGGCTGTTCGCTTGGGAGCAAGTGGACAATGATCTCTGGCCGGACCCGGAATTCCACAAGAAGTACGAGGATCGCGCCACCGAAATCACCGTCGGCCCCAGTGAAACACAGACCGCGCAACTCCACCTGATCGTGG
>CAZDIZ010000109.1:0-11290 GCA_964505625.1 uncultured Solibacteraceae bacterium
CGCAGAGGCCGGTCGAGCATCTTCGCGGCTTCGGCGTCGCCCACGATGGTTTCTTTCACCGGATCCCAACGAATCTTGCGTCCGGTGCGCACGGCGATGTCGGATAGTCCGCTGATCAGATCCGAGCGGACCGCGCTGTCGATGGGACTTTCCGGCGTCGCCTGTCCGCGAATCGAATCCAGGAAGTTGCGCATGTGGTTGCGGCCCATCACGGAGAACCGGCTGACGGGCGGCACGGACTCAATCAGCGAGGCTGGCTCAGACTCGATCTTGTTGCGGCAAATGCGTATCCAGCCTTCGGTGCCGTGGAATGTGGTGGAGTCGGATCCTGCCGTGAACGTCAAGGTCACGCCGTTTTCGTAGCGGCAGCGGACGTTCCAATTCATGACGGTGTTGAACAGCCCCTCTTTCGGAATCAACCCGGTGCCTTCGTATTCGACGGGCACCATGGGCCGCGGCAGTCCCCAATCGAGAACATCGAGCGGATGCGCGCCCCAGCCGCCGAGGTAGCCGATGGAGTAGTCGTAGATGTGATAGTGTCCGGGCGTTACGCAACGGTCGTTGGTAAACGGGCGCTCGGGCGCGGGGCCCTGCCACATCCCGTAATCGAATCCTTCAGGCACAGGCATGGGAGTGGCCACGCCTCCGGGCTGACCGGTGGGCGCCACTACTTCGATGCTGCGCAACTCTCCGATAGCGCCGGAGCGAATCAACTCGCAGCCGTAGCGGACGTGCATCGCACCGCGCTGCTGTGTGCCGTATTGGAAGACGCGGCCGGTTCGATGGATGACCTCTCGCGCCTTCAGGTTCCATTTGATGGACGGGCTGAGCGGTTTCTCAACGTAGACTGCCTTACCGGCGCGGGCAGCAGCGATCAAAACAGGCACATGCCAGTGATCCGGCGTGGCGATGCAAACCGCGTCGATGTCGGGGCGCGCCAGCAGTTCCCGGAAGTCGCCGTACATGGCCACGCTCTTGTAGGACGCGGCGTTGTTCTTCTTGGCGTAGAACTCGTCGATCTGGTGCGCGCGCTTCTCGCGCCGGTCGCGGAACGGATCGCAAACGGCCACGCACTGGCAATCGGCGTTGCGCAGGCAGTCGACGATGAGGCCATCGCCTCCGCGCCCGCCCGTGCCGACAAAACCGACGTTAACACGGTCGCTCGCTGGCGGGGCGGCGGCGCGGCCGAGAGCCGCGGCCGGGACAATCGCGGCCGAAGCGGCGAGGAAGTGGCGGCGTTTCATAAGCATCTGTCGATTCTATCGCGGTCAAACCCCGCTCCGGAGCCCGTGTTATCCTCAAAGATCGGGAAACCTTCGGCCCGTTTCTTTCGTCCAGAAAGGTTCACGCGGCGCGACAGCCACGTGTGGACGGGCGTAACGTGTTCGCAAAGGGCAGGGCCACAAGTGAGACGCGGTTCGATGACGAGTAACAATATGAGCGCACGCCGGGCGATCCGGGCGATTCCAGGACTGCTGTTGGCTGCCATTCCGGCTTTAGCGCCGGTGATGGCAACGGCCCAGACAGCCCCCAAGTACACGATCACGACGGCGGCCGGCACCGGCACGGGCGAGTATTCCGGCGACGCGGGCGCGGCCACGGAAGCAGGAATCAATCAACCGCGGGGCATGGTCATCGACAGTTCCGGCGCACTGTTTTTCGCCGATCAGGTCAACTGCCGCATCCGTAAAATCGTCGAAAGCACCATCAGCGCGGTGGCGGGTACGGGCACTTGCGGTTACACCGAGGACAAGGTTGCCGCCACGAACTCCGGGTTGAATTACCCGACGCACGTGGCGCTCAAATCGTCCGGTGAGTTGCTTGTCGCCGACACTTACAACCACCGCATTCGCTTGATTGCTTCCACCGGGAATATCACGACCGTCGCCGGCACCGGCGATGCGGGCTTCTACGGCGACGAAGACGCGGCCACCAGCGCGTATCTGAATTATCCGACCGGTATCGCCGTCACTTCCGATGGCGTCATCTACATTTCCGACACGTACAATCACGTGATCCGGAAGGTGGGCACCGACGGCAACATCGACACGTTCGCTGGAGACAACACGGCGGGTTCAAAGGGTGACGGTGGGCTCGCCACCGAGGCGCGCCTGCGCTATCCTGCGGGCATCGCGCTCGACTCCGCGGGCAACCTTTATATCGCCGACTCCAACAATCACCGCATCCGGAAGGTCAACACCTCCGGCATCATCACCACGGTTGCCGGGAGCGGTGTGTACGGTTTTTCGGGCGATGGCGGCCCGGCAACGGAAGCGACCCTGGGATACCCGGACGATATCTATGTCGATAAGTCCGGCAATCTCTACATCGTGGACACGGTCAACAGCCGCGTTCGCTTCGTAGGCACCGATGGCATCATTCGCACCATCGCCGGTAACGGACGGTACGGTTCGAAGGGTGACGGCGGATTGGCGACCAGCGCCGAACTGAAGTTCCCCTCTTCGATCGTGATGAATTCGGCGGGCAACCTGTTCGTGACCGATACCCAGAACAACAAGATCCGCCTGCTCACTCCGACCAGCGATTCCGGCAGCGGTTCAGTGCCTGCCATCAAGGCCGCGGGCGTGGTGTCGGCGGGCGATTTCGGCGCCTTCTCGACGGTTGCTCCCGGATCGTGGGTTGAGATCTACGGCACCAACCTGGCGTCGCGGGCTCGTTCGTGGACCGACGGCGATTTCAGTTCCGGCGTCGCGCCGACGTCGCTGGAAGGGACTCGCGTGACCATCGACGGCAAGGCCGCCTATCTCGCCTATGTCAGCCCGGGGCAGTTGAACGTGCAGTTGCCGTCCACTCTGACCGAAGGCCAGAAGCAGCTTACGGTGACGACCTCTGCGGGAACCAGTACGGCATATACGATCACAGTGAATTCGACTCAGCCCGGCCTCTACGCGCCGAGTCTGCTCAAAGTGAACGGCACGCAATTCGCCGGAGCCGTGCATGCCGACGGCGCGACGTTCGCGCTGCCGACGGGATCGGTTCAGGGCGCGAGCACGCGTCCGGCGCGTCCGGGTGAGGCCATCACACTGTACGGCGTCGGATTCGGGCCGGTCACGCCGGTCATCTCCGCGGGCGCGGTCGTGACGGAATTGAATTCGACCGCGTACCCGCTGGAAGTTTCGGTAGGCGGTGCGCGCGCCGCGGTCGCGTACGCTGGCCTGGCCCCTAATGCGGTGGGCGTGTATCAGATCAACGTGGTCGTGCCGGCGGTGGCCGAAAGCGGCAACCTGCCGCTGACCTTCACGCTCGGCGGCATCAGCGGCACGCAGAAGCTGTACGTGGCCGTCGAACGCTAGATCGCCCGCAACAACACCTCGGCCAACTCTTCGTTCGTAAGACGAATCGGGTTGGCCTTCATGCTGCTCGCTTGAGCGGCCTTTGCGACCAACTCGGCCACATCGCTTTCCGCGATTCCATATACGCCGAGACGCGGGATGACACACGCCGCCACCAAACGCGCTACCCAGGCCACGCCATCTTCCATCGTCGCCGCGTTGTCTCCGGTTAGCGTTCGCGCGACGTCGGTGTACCGCTGCAACGCTTCGCTCGCCGGATCGCGCCGGCGCAGCGCGCGGATGTTGGCGTCCATTCCCTGCGCGAGCAGCGCGGCGCAAATCGCACCGTGCGGTGCGGGGAACATCCCGCCGATGGGCGCGGCGAATCCGTGCACCACACCCAATCCGGCGTTGGCTAAAGCCATGCCGCCGAACAGGCTCGCAAGCGACATGTCCGTCCGCGCCTCGATGTTCGCGCCATCGCGAAACGCCACCGGCAGCGCTCGCGCAACGCGGCGGATGCCGTCCAGGCACAACGGATCGGTCATGGGGTTGGCGCGCGCCGACACATATGGTTCGATTAACTGCGTGAGTGCGTCCAATCCGGTGGACGCAGTGACGGCCGGCGGCAGATCGAGCGTCAATTCCGGATCCACCACCGCCACCTTTGCCAGCATATGCGGGCTGCGCAGGCTCACCTTGAAATGGTGTTCGGGAGAAGCCAGGACTGCGTTGCGCGTGACTTCAGCACCCGTGCCCGCAGTGGTGGGAACCGCGATGAAGGGCAGCGACGGCTGTTCGAGCGGTTGTCCCCGGCCGACCACTTCCAGATAGTCCATGGGATCGCCGGGATTGGCCGCGAGCGCCGCAATAGCTTTGGCGGCATCGATGGCGCTCCCGCCGCCGTAGCCGATCAGCACGTCCACGTTATGTTCCCGCGCAAGCCGGGCGCCTTCGCGCGCGAAATCCACGCTCGGTTCGCCCCGGATGGTGAGCAGCAACGCCTCACCCGGAAGCGGGCCATGGGCCGTCGTATTGCTTACTACTAGAACCCGCCGGCCGAAACTGGCGGCAAGTTGAGGGAGTTCGCGCGCCGCGCCGACTCCAAAACACACACGTGCCGCGGTGGAGAACTCAAAGCTCATGCGGCTCCTACCAGCCTTCGTCGCTGGGAAAGATGTTGGTGTATTTGTAGCTGAGACGTGGTTCGGCCATCATGTCGGCCACCGCGTCGCGCCACGTCTGATAATGCGCCGTATCTTTGTGTAGAGCAGGTGCTTCGGGTGTGCGGTATACCTCCACCAGGATGAAGCGCGTGGGATCGTCGTTCTGCTGAATCACGTCGAAGCGGGCAATTCCTGCTTCCTGAACGCTCGCGCTGGCGTTAGCGATAGTGGCCGTCTTGAAGGCTTCGACGCACTCTGGTTTCACACGAACATGGACAAGCACAATGAGCATGGGGGCTCCTTTAAGTGGAATTGTACGCCGAAATGTAGCGCCGGCTCATGCCGTCATGTGCGCCGCCATGCGGAGCGCGTTTTCGTAACCGTGTACCAGGTGGTAAACCAGGCAGTCGAAGAACTTGCCCACCCGATGCTCCAGTTCCTCCTCAGCGTAGATCTCGATAGTCGTGTGCCCGATACCTTGGTTGCGCACGAATTCGAGCATGACGTCCTTGAGCACTTGCAGTCCCCTTACCGCTTCATGCAGCGGCACTTCTTCCTGAAACCGCAGCTTGCCCAAGCACTCGTAGCGTTCGGCGACTTCGCCCTCACGACCCTCCAGGATCCAGCGGCTCAGATTCCGCAAGATGCCTTCGCCCCATTCCAGAAGCTCGGAATCCGGCAGGCCCCCGATGTGCTCAAAGGCGCGATCCTGCCGGAGTTTTCGGATGGTCGTTGATGCGATGCCCTCCCAGTGGTCCTCGATTAAGGAAACCAGTTTCGATGCCAGCATGGAGCACCTCCAGCTACCTCAATCAGACGCCCGGACACCGGTTTTGTCAATACCTGTATGAAGCCTCGATTGTGTCACTTCGCCAGCCACGGAAACGCCGTAATCCGCAGTTTGGCCGACCCGTACGGGATGAGCGTAAGCGTCTCGACCGGTTGGTCGCTCGAGACCGGATTGGGCTGCATGGGCCCTGCTGAATTGTTCACCAACTTCCACTGTTCCAGCCGCCGGCCTTTCACTCTCAACTCGACCGGCGCGCCCGCCGGGCTGAACGGCATTTCACCAACCGGCTTTTCGACGACCTCAACCGACGCTTCCGGTTTCGCCATGTCTATGGCCAGCGCGTAGTTCCAGGGTGTGGTGGGATAGATCTCCCAATCAGCGGCCGGAGCTTTGTCGGCTAGTTTGCGCCAATCCTCACCGATGCGCAGCGAATAAACCAGAGGCCCGCGATCAATGGCCACCGCGTCCTGGTGCCCGCGCGATACACGCACCCGCATGGGGAACGCCAGTTCGATGCGGTCGCCCTTCGTCCAGCGGCGTTCGATGCGATGGAACGTGCCCGCGCGTACTCCGGCCACGGGCCTCCCGTTCAACGTGACTCTCGCTTCAGTGGCCCAACCTGGGATACGCAGTTCGACGGGGAACTTCGCCGGCGCCGATGGATTAACGGTGATGGCGATCTTGTCGCGGAACGGATACTCGGTTTGTTCAATGACCTCGACTTCGGCGCCACCGGCGCGGGCCACAACGCGAGACGGCGCATAGGCCACCGCCGCCAGGCCATCGTCGCGCGTCGCCATCCAGAGGCTCGCGGCGAACTTCGGCCAGCCCTGGTGAAAATTCGCCGTGCAGCAGCCGAAGTTCGGCTCCAGCCCGAACAGGTTCGACGCGTCGCCATTGGTTGTCCAATCGCGCTTGGCCCGCGTGCAAAGCACTTGGTTGGGCTGCTGGTCGTATTGGTGCGACCACATATCGCCGCTGAAGGTGCCGGGCAGGGGATTGAACGCCATCTTCTCAAGCCGGTCGCCGAGCGCGGCATCGCCCAGGATGGCGATCATGTGCTCAACCGAGAACATGCCCTCCACCACCGCGCACAGTTCGGTTCCTTGCGACGGATTGCGGCCGGCGTAGTGTTCATCGCCCGCGTGTACGCCGTTCGGCAGCAGGTGAAAGCGGTCCATCACATCGAGTTGTTGCAGCGCCGCTCGGCGGTCGGCGGCGTCATTTGAGAACAGCCACCAGATGGCGCTGGTCTTCAACGCCATGGCGTTGTTGACGACGTGCGTTTTGAGCGCCGTCTCTTCTCTGAGCGCCTTGCCGCGGAACTGGAAGTCCTCGAACTGCGCGCGCCAGTTGTAGCCCTGTTTCACCAGCAAGCGCGCCAAATCCAGCAGGCGGCGGTCGCCATTGCGGTTGTAGAGCCACGCAACGCTGAGCGCTTCGTCCGGCCAACGGTAAATCGCCCACTTATCCAGCGGATGCTTTTCGAGCGACACCAGTTGATACGCGAAGTACTTCTCCATCAGCGGCACGACGCGCGCGTCTCCGGTAGCCTCGTAATACTGCGTGAGCACCTTCAGCATCACCATGTTGGGCCACCAGTCTTTGTTCTTCTCCGGACCGATGTGCCCGTCGGCGCGCTGGTGTTCGAGCGTCCAGCGCACCCACTTATCCGCTTTCGCCTTCAAGCGCGCGTCGTCGAGCAGGAACGCCAGCGGCACCAGACCGTCCATGTAGTACGGGCCGCGCTCCCAACTCTCGCCATTTCCGCCCAGCCATCCGCTGTCGGAAGTGAGGCTGGGCCAGAACTCGTCGATGTGCCCGCTCAGTCCGTCGGCCTGTATTTGGAGTTGGCGCTTGAGCCAGCCTTCGGGCTTCACCGCGCCGAGCGGCAGCATGTAATAGGCGTTCGATGGCAGCGGCGCGCGGTTCTTCACAACCGGCGCGGGCGCCGCGAAAGCGGCCGAACAAAGAACCATGGCAAGCAGTGCAAACGGAGTCCGCATGCATTGATTATCCTTGATTGAAGTGCGCATCTGGATCTACTACATCGGAAAAGCTCGCGACGCCGGCGCCAACTTGATGGCGGATGAGTATGTGAAGCGCACCACGCGTTGGGCGCGCTGCGAGATGCGCGAAATCCGCCCGGATCGCGACAATCCGTTTACCAAGCACCCGGCCGCGCTCAAAGTGCTTCTCGACCCCGAAGGGCGGAAGCTGGACACGGCGGGTTTTGTCGACTATATTCGCCGCGCGGAAGACGGCGCGCGCGACGTGGTGTTCGTCCTGGGCGGCGCTGATGGATTGCCGCCCGCGTGGCGCCCGAAGGCCGACCTGCTGCTATCGCTTTCGCCGATGACGTTTCCGCACGAACTGGCGCGCGCCATGCTGGCCGAACAGATCTATCGCGCCTTCACCACGCTCCGCGGCCATCCCTACCCGCGGTAAAGTAGAACAGAATTCGCCATGCGCAAAGCCATCGTCATCGCCGCCGTTTTGCTGCTCGCCGCCGGATGCGCGGACAAGCCCGTCAGTGTGAAGAAAGCCGCGCCCGCGCTGCCCGAGAAAGCGCCCGAAGTCTTCCGTGTCAAGTTCGAAACCACCAAGGGCGTCTTCGTCGCCGAAATTTCCAAGGCCTGGGCGCCGCAAGGAGCCGAGCATTTCTACACCCTCACGCGCGCTCGCTACTACGACGGCGTGCCGTTCTATCGCGTGGTGCGCAACTTCGTCGCGCAGTTCGGCATCAGCTTTGACACGGCGGCGGCCAACCTGTGGAGCCAGTTGCGCATCCCGGACGATCCGGTGAAACAGAAGAACAAGAAAGGGACGATCACCTTCGCGGCGCAAGGCGCGGCCTCCCGCACCACGCAAGTGTTTATCAACCTGAAGGACAACGTGGATCTCGACAAATCCGGCTTCGCGCCCATCGGCCGCGTCGTCGAAGGGATGGAAGTAGTCGAGCAGCTCTATACAAGTTACGGAGAAATGGCTCCGCGCGGAAACGGTCCGGATCCCAAGCGCATCGAGCGTGAAGGCAAAGCCTACCTGGAACGATCCTTCCCACGCCTGGACTACATCAAGCGGGCGACGATCCTGCCGTGAGTCAAGTGCCGCCGCCATGCGTGAACGTGAAGATGCGATAAGGCGGACTTTCCTGATCGGCGCCGCCGCGCTTACCGCGCTCGCCGTGCGCGTGATTCCGGCCTGGCACAAGGTGTTCACGCCGGGCGAGGTTCACTTCCAGGAGGGCGACGCATGGATACACATGCGCGTCACGCATAACCTGGTGGCGAACTTCCCGCATCGATCCGGCTTTGATCCTTACCTAGTTCACCCCACCGGTCTGAACATCTCGCCGGGACCGTTGTGGGATTACCTGGTCGCTTGCGTCGCATGGATTGTGAGCGCCGGTTCGCCCGGCGAGCACCTCACCGAACAAGTGGCTGCCTGGCTGCCCGCGATTGTCGGAGCGCTGTTTCCCATTCCCGTCTACTTCCTGGCGCGGCGCTTGTTCGGCGCTACCGCGGCGGCATTCGCGGCGCTGTGGATTGCCCTCGCTCCCGGCGGCTTCCTGTGGGCCACGCATCTAGGATTGGCCGATCACCACGCCACCGAGACACTCTTCGCCTTCCTCGCGCTGATGTTCGTTTGTTTCGCGGTGGACAGCCAACGGCTGTGGTACGCCGTGGCAGCGGGAGTTTCGCTGGGCGCGTTTCTAGCCACGCGCCCCGGCGGCGTCTTCGTTCCGGCGATTCTTGCCTGCGCGGTGCTCTGGTCGCCGGAGGCCGCGCTGCCGGTGCTCATCACCGCGGCGGTAGCGTCGGCACTGTTCTTTCCGGCGAGCGGCGCGCACTGGGCCGAATACACATGGCTTGTACTAGCCGTCACAGCCGGGGCCGCCGCGCTGTCTCTCGCGCTCTCGTATCTTGCGCGGCGGCGCAACTGGACCCGCGCCACGCGGCAGGTTGCCACGTTATCGGCGCTGGCAGTCGCGGCGGCCGGAGCAATCTGCATCCGGCCGGGATTGGTCGTGTCGCTCTGGGCAATAGTCCGCTCCCACTCGTTCCTGGCAATGGAGGGAAAGGAAACGGAGATCGTGCAGGAATTGCAGACGATCTTCCGCGCTGGCGATCTTCAGGGACTGTCTTCCGTCCTCCAACTTTTGGGAATCATCTGGATACTGGCGTTACCGGCGCTTGTGGTGGTGAGTTGGCGCGCGGTTCGCCACGGCGGATTCGGTTTGCGTCTGTTCGCGCTCTGGAGCTTGGTGATAACCATCGGCACCGCCGCGCAGGCCCGCATGGTGATTTACTTCTTCCCGGTGGCCGCCATTCTGGCCGGAGCCGCATGCGCGCGCGTCCCGCGTTTCCGTGCCGCCGTGGCGGCGTTGATCGTGGTTGCCACGCTGCCGGGCGCGATCAGCCAAACAAGCATCAACCAGGGCGTCAGCCAGGATTGGCGCCAGGCGATGTACTGGCTTCGCAACAACACTCCCGAGCCTTTCGGCGACGCCTCCAAATGGTGGAGATATCATCCGCGGCTGAAAGACGGAGTCGCTTCGAGTGAACGCTCGCGTTGGGGTGTCGCGGTGTGGTGGGACAGAGGATATCTGGTGGAGTATTTAGCCCGACGCGTGCCGCTGGTGAATGGCGGATTCTCCGCGTCACTCAGTTCGATGGCGCGGTTCTACCTGGAAACCGATTCCGATAGCGCAGTTGAATGGCTGCGGAAGAACGGCGCCCGATACGTGATTGTGGACCCGCGGATTCCCCTGTTTGCCGACGCCAATCGCTCCATCTTTCCAGCGGCCGTGAAACTGCTCCGCCGCGATCCAAGCGACTATTTCCGCGTGTTCGCGGCGGACGCGCCCGGTGGCGCGCGCCTGGTTCCCGTCTACCTGGAAAAGTACTACTGGACCATGGGAGCGCGACTCTACCTGAACGACGGACTGGCGGTGCGGGAAACGCGGCCATGGGTGTTTGAAACGGAGGCCGGCGGCGACGGCGCCGGAAACGCTCCGGAGCGAGTCGTCTATTCGCGGGAATTCGCGTCCGCCCGCGAGGCCGCCGAGTATGTGGCGGCGCACCCTGATAAACGCCTCACGGTGGGTTGCGTCGATCCCGGAGTCAGTTGCTTCGCCCTGCCGCCGGTGGCCGGGTTGCGGCAAGTCTTCACCACGGACCCACTGCCGCCTTCGCCCAAACGAACGGTGCACGCGGTGAAGGTTTTCGAGTTGACCGCGCCGTAGAGGTTACGCGCGCTTGCGCCGGAGCCAGGCAAGACCGGCGCCGCCGGCCGCCAGAATCAACGCCATGGGAACGGTGTACGCCGGCTCGGGAATCGCGGTGTCGATGCTCAGCACCAGATCGTCGATCGTCCCAATCGTCACCGGGCCGCCGATGATGATGCCGTCGCCAATGATCGTGAAATTGCCTACCCCACCGCCTCCGCCTGTGCCGTTGGTGGTACCGCCCGAACCGTAGGCGGCCAAGGGGAAGCCCAGCGAGATGATCCCGTCCAGAACCGACGAGCCGGTCGTGGATGACGAGGAGAAACTGTATGTCGCCTCCGCGCTTTTGTTGACCAGAGTCTGCGCGGATCCGCCCGCTGTGAAGTTCTCCTGAACGATCAACCCGACACTCCTGCCTTCCGCGAGCGTAGTGTTATAGATCAAGGACGGGAATGCTCCGTCGGTTTCGATCGCCACATTGATCCACGCGGTGAGGGCGCTGCACGTGCCGCTGCACGCGAAGCCCAGCGAGTCAATCGTGATCGACAGTGGAAGGTCCAGAAGACTCCCGGCGGCGTCGCTTACCAACACCTGCCCCGAGGCGTACCAGTTGTTGCCAAGGCTCAGGTTCGAAAACGCGTAGTCCGAGCTTGTCGAACAGTGGCCGGAAACACAGATCTCGATCGATGAGATGGTACTTCCGTAAAGCGGTACTAAGATGAACAACGTAAGTATTAATGCACGCATGCGAGTAACTTATCGCGATGTAAAGCAACAGCTTATCATAAGGAGATCCGTTATTGCTAATAGT
>CAZDIZ010000109.1:11390-21175 GCA_964505625.1 uncultured Solibacteraceae bacterium
TTATCGCGATGTAAAGCAACAGCTTATCATAAGGAGATCCGTTATTGCTAATAGTCTGTACGTCGCGTGTCGCGCAATGATGTATCGTTGGATGTCGATGGTTCGGATGCAGGCATTTCGATGGTCATTGCCTCTGGTATGTTGCGCGCTGGTGTTGCTCAGCCTCGATGTGAACATGGCGACGCGATTTAGGCTGCTGGACCAACAGGGCCAGCCGATTCAGTATGCGTTCGTGACCTACCATTACTCGGCCGGAACGAAGCTGATCTGGCCCTGGGCGTGCCACGAAGGCCCTTTTCTCGCCCGTACTGGTCAGGACGGACGATTGTACATACCCGCGAAAGTGCGTCTGCGGTTCCCATTCGTGAAGCTGACCTCGCCCGTGCGCCTATTCATCAGCGCGTACGCTCCCGGCCTGCACAACTCGTGCTTGCTGTTTGACCCCGCTCCGCAGGATTCCTATTGCGCGAAGTTGTCAACGGACGGCGGCGAGTCCTCGTTTCGCATGTTGGATCTCGATGCGCAACCACCGGCGCGTTTCCGCACGCTGTGGCTACTTATCCACGGTTTTCAGCCGCTGCCGGTAGCGCGGAAAGAACAACAGCGGGAATTAGTAGCCGCCGTGCGAGCCGAGTACGACGAATTCCTTGCCACTTACGGCAACGTCGTCTTCACTAACTCCCCAGGGACATGGGGTTACATCAAAGTTGACGACTGGACCAGCGAAGGCGGCAGCAACCGTCCGTGGAGTTTCTTCCTGCGGCGCGTACCTTTCTACGGTGTAACTTTGGAAGACAAGTTGTTGCGAACGGAAAAGCAGCTTCACTAAGCCCGCGCCGTCACCTTACTCGGTTCGCAATGCGCGATTTGGATCCACCATGGCCGCGCGCCGCGCTGGAATAGCGGTCGCCAGGAGCGCGACAGCCATTAGAACAAGCGGCACGCTGATAAAGGTGACCGGATCGGTGGCGCTGACGCCATAGATCAGGCTCCCGGCCGCGCGCGCCAGGGCGAATCCACCCGCGGCGCCAATCGCGATACCGGCGAGCGTCACCAGCGCGCCGTGCCGCAGCACCATGCCCACGACCTGCGCGGGACGGCCGCCCAGCGCCATGCGGATGCCGATTTCGCGGGTCCGCCGCGCGACCGAGAAGCTCACCACACCATAAATGCCGATGGATGCGATCAGAAGCCCGGCCATTCCGCACACGCCGAACAGCATAGCCGCCAGACGCGGCAGGAAGATCGAATCCCGCACGTGTGACTCCATGGTCCTCGCCGGATTCACCACCAGCGACGGATCGCGCCGCAACAGTATCTGCCGGATGGCGTCGCTAGCCGCCGCCGGAGGCAGCGTGGTTCTCACCATCACCGTAAGGCCGGCGAACGCACCCTCGCTTGCGTAGACGTCGAGAATGGGCCGGTACAGGATCGGCGTATTCGCCGCTTCAAGCATCGTTTGATACTTTGAATCGCCCACCACGGCGATGACTTGCGCCCGGCTGCCGCCGTCCCAGACCTCGCGCCCGATAGCGTTCTGATTGGGGTAGAGCCGCCGCGCCAGTTCCTGGTTCATGATGGCCACCGGTTCGTTGGAAGGCGCGGGTCCGAAGTCCCGGCCCGCGATGAGCGGGATGCCCATGGTTTCGAAGTATCGCCCGCCCACCGCCATCAACGCGGCGCGTTCGGCTTCTTCGCGGCTGGCGCGACCCGCGGCGCGTACCTGCGTGAAGTTCCCGCCCACGCTCAGCGGCAGCAGGTTCGTCATGCTGGCCGATTGCGCTCCGGCGAGTGTTCCGGCGTCGTGCAAAACATCCACCAGCAACTGCCGCGCCTGCCTTTCGTCATAGCGGCTCAGCGCGGGATCGAATTGGACCAACACCAGGTTGCCGGTATTCATGCCGCTTTGTATGCCACGCACCGCGCCAAGACTCCGTAGAAACAACCCCGAGCAGATCACCAGCACCGCGGACACCGCTACCTGCGCCACCACCAGCGCGTTGCGCAGTCCGAAGCGGCCGAGGCTCGCGATAGCGCCGCCGGCGCGCATTGAGGCGATCAGGTCCGTTCGCGTGGCACGAAAGGCGGGAAGTAGTCCGAACAGGACCGCGGTGGCAACCGATAGCGCGGTCGAAAAGAGCACCACTCGGTAGTCCATCGAAACCGTGAGATCGATCGGAACCGGAACCGGCAGGCGAAGCTGCGCGATGCCGCGGCTCGCAAGACTCGCGAGTCCCACGCCCAACGCACCGCCGCCGAGCGCGAGCAACAGGCTTTCAGCCATCAACTGACGAATCAACCGGCCGCGGCTTGCGCCCACCGCCATACGCGTCGAGATCTCCGCGCTGCGCGCGCTGGCTCGCGCCAGCATCAGATTGGCAACGTTGCCGCATGCTGTGAGCAGCACCAGCAACGCTACCGTCAGCAGCAGCAGAAATGCGGGCACGGCGATCTTGCGCAGGAATGGCAGCAACTGCCCGGCACGCTCGATGTGGAACCTGCGATCGCGCGGGAGTTCCGGCGCGCTCGCGCGGATTCCCGCCGCAGTGGTAGCGAGCTCGGCGCGGGCTTGCTCGATATGCACGCCGGGCCGCAGGCGCCCCAAACCGTTCAGCCACTGCATCCGGTAGTCCGTTAGCCGCTCCGCGTTCTGCTTGACGTTGCCCATCTCCGCCAGTTGCGAGAAGGGCAGGAAGAACTCGGCCACGATGCCGGTTTCGGTGCCGCGAAAACCGGCTCTCGTCACGCCGGTCACGGTCATCGCGCGTTTGTTGACTTGGATGGTGCGTCCGACAATCGAGGGGTCGCCGCCGAAGCGGCTCTTCCACAATCCGTGCGTGAGAACGATTTTCGCCGGAGCACCCGCGACGTCATCTTCGCCGCGCACGAAGCCGCGTCCAAGCTCGAATTCGGGCCGCGCGACGTCGAAGTAGTTGGACGTCACCAGAAAGCCCCAATGCCTGCGGGCCGCGTCGCCGGAGCTGATCCCGGCGGCGACAAACGGAGAGAACGCCGCCACGCCTTCCCACGAGCGCATGCGTTCTCCGATGTCGCGTATCTCCGGGTACGACATCGAGCCGCCCGGAGTTCCTTTCTTCACGCCGCTGATTGCCATCAGGCGTTCGGGTGTGGACACCGGCAGCGTGCGGAAGATGGCGAAGTTGACGAACGCGAAGATGATGGAACACGCGCCGATCCCCAGCCCCGCCGACAGCATGGCTCCGGCGGCGAAGCCCGGATTGCGTTTCAGGTTGCGCGCGGCATAGCGCACGTCCTGCCAGAAGTCCGACCAGTAGCGCGCGATCCAGATTTCGCGCGATTCCTGCTGCGCCGCGCCGATGTTCCCAAAGCACCGCCGCGCTTCGGCCCGGGCGCTGGCCTCGTCGAGCCCGCGCTCTCGCAGTTCCGCCGCCTTTTCCTCGATGTGCGAGTCCATCTCGGCGCGTAGCGCCGCCTCGCGCTCAGCGCTTCCCAGCCAGTACCGCAGCCGCCGTATCCACATCTTCGCCTACCCCATTCCCATCACCCTGGCGATGGCCAGCGTGATCTGTTGGTAACGCTCGGTTTCGTGAGCGAGTTGCTTGCGACCCTTGGCGGTGAGACGGTAGATTCGCGCGCGCCGGTTGTTCGAAGTGACACCCCATTCGCCGTCGATCCAGCCGTGCAGCTCAAGCCGCTGTAACGCCGGATAGAGCGAGCCTTCCTCGATGAGGATTTCATCGCCGGAGGTCTGCTGGATGTTCTGCACGATGGCATAGCCGTGCAGGTTGCCGCGCGTCAAGGTCTTGAGAATCAACATGTCGAGCGGTCCGGGAAGCGAATCGTTCTTCTGGCCCTTGCGTCCCATACCAAGAATTCTATGCTTTGCACTCCAGAGAACGCAATTGCCCTTGCGGTTGTTCCCAAGAAGTTCGTGCGGAATGTTAGCCGGCTACTCGATCTTGGCTTTCCAAACGCCGCCGGGCGACCAGTTTGTTCCCGTGATGCTCCGCCCGTCGGCGCTCAGCGTGCCGTAGTAGTTCTGTCTCAAACCTTCCCGAAAGACCACGAACTTACGGTCTTGAATCGGACGAACCACCAAAGTATCGGAGACGCGCGCGCCCCAGGAGCACACCCAGTGTCCGCTGAAGCGGTTGGTGTTGCCTTGGCGCGTCCAGGTGCCGTCGCAATAGCGGCCGTCGGGCGCGGTTTCGCGCATATGCCAGACGCGGCCCATCCAGGAACTTCCCTGAGCGGAAGGAGCGGACGTGTGCTGGGTGACATATTGCACCTTCGCGATCTCTCCGCGAGCAAACGTGACCTTCTTTCCGTTCGTGAGCGTGACCACCAAATGAGTCCATGGATCCGCGCGAAGCGCGAGTTCCTGTTCGTCGCCCTGAACGGTCTCCTGTGCCATTAGCGGCAGCACGGACATCGCGATTATGGCTGAAAGCAGAGTGAGTTTTTGCATGCGTACCCTTCGGATTGCTCGGGACAGGATATCACGGCAAGCCGGCCACCGGCCATTTCCTACTTGCCACAAGGCGGTGATGTCCGATGCGTGGGTGCGCCGGACAAAGAAAAAGCCCTCCGTGGAGGGCTTAGTTTCAGGGCGCTGCACTAGCGTTGCCTGACGCGAGCAAAAGCCCGCTTATTGAAATAAGCTCGGGCAAGCGCCGCTTGGATACACTCCCTTCTTTGTAGTAGACTCAGGACGCATTGTCAATAGAAAAATGAAGGTATTTATACCGGAAAGTATTGTCAAGAATGCCCTACACTCTCGGAATTGACCTAGGTGCAAATTCGCTCGGATGGGCGGCCATCCGAATCGACAATGAAGAAACGGCCGGGGTACTCGCGGCAGGAGTGCGCGTTTTCCCAGCGGGTATGTCGGGCTTGGAAACCGGTGCCGATGAATCGCACGCTGCCAAGCGGCGCCAAGCGCGGCTTCAGCGAAGGCAGACTGACCGCCGCCGGAGACGAATCCAGAAGATCTATCGCATTCTGGCCGAATTCGAGTTGCTGCCCGAAGCCAAGGACGCAGCTCAGCGAACACACGTTCTCGGCCAACTGGACCGCGAGCTAAAGGCGAAGTTCCAGGTTGAGGACGAACTTCCCTACACTTTGCGTGCCCGCGCGCTCGACCACAAGCTGGAACCACGCGAAGTTGGGCGAGCGTTGTTTCACTTAGCTCAACGTCGCGGATTCTTGTCCAATCGCAAGTCGGTGCGCGAAAGCGACGAAGAGCGCGGCGCGGTGAAGTCCGGCATCGCATCTCTGACCGAGCAGATAGCCGCCACGCACAGCCGCACTCTTGGTGAGTATCTGTCGAAACTCGACTCCACACAGGAACGCGTGCGGAGACGATACACCGCGAGGCAGATGTACCTTGACGAGTTTGACAAGATCTGGGATGCCCAGCACGCTCACCACGCCGACCTGCTGACCGAGACGCGTAAGGCGCGCCTGCACCAGGCTATGTTTTTCCAACGCCCCTTGCGAGACCAGGAGGAGCTAATCGGCGACTGCGAGTTGGAGCCGCAGGCCAAACGGGCGCCGGTCTGGCATCCGGCGTTTCAGAAGTTCCGCGTCTTGCAGGAAGTCAATCACCTGCGTCTGATCGACGGCGCCGGAGCCGGGCGCCCACTGGACGAACGCGAGCGAGAGTCGGTCTTGAAGCGGCTGGAAGATGGCGACCTGCCGCTCAAAGACCTTAGGAAAATGTTGGGTCTGGGACGAAGCGTGCAATTCAACCTCGAAGAAGGCGGCAAGAAGACGCTGATTGGAAATCGGACCGAAGCGAAACTACGCCGCGTGTTCCAGCACCGCTGGGATGCGATGCCGGAGGGAGCGCGTTACGAGGCAATTGTGGATCTCGCCTCGGATCTGGATGAGACGGTGCTTGTGGCCAAAGCCCGTGATCACTGGCAACTCAGCGAGTTGCAGGCCCTTGAATATGCCGAGACCGTGCTAGAACACGGCAAATACGCCAGTTACTCGGTCGCGGCGATCCGGCGCTTGCTGCCTCATCTGGAACGCGGAAGCGACGTAACGTCCGCGCGCCTCGCCGAGTATCCAGACGCCTTTGCAACGCCGGTTCTCGAAAGCCTTCCCGAGGTTCGCCAGCAGTTGAAAGAGATTCGCAACCCCGGTGTTGTGCGCGCTCTCAGCGAATTGCGCAAAGTGGTCAACGCACTGTGCCGCCGGTACGGGAAGCCCGAAGAGATTCACATCGAACTGGCGCGTGAGCTGAAAGCCGCCCGTCCCGAGCGCGAGGAACGATGGAAGCGGATGCGGCGTAACGAGAGAGAGCGGACTGCCGCGTACGAAAAACTGCAGAAGGAGATCGGCATCCCGAAGCCAGGCAGAGCCGACATTGAGAAGTGGTTGCTTGCCGAGGAATGCGGTTGGCAATGCCCGTACACGCTACGCGGTTTCAGCAAGTATCAGTTATTTCACTCCGGTGAAATCCAGGTGGAACATATCATCCCGTTCAGCCGAAGCCTGGACGACTCGTTCGCCAACAAGACGCTAGCCTATGCGAGCGTCAATGCACTGAAGGGAAACCGCTCACCGTTCGAAGCTTTTTCACAGACGGCGGAATGGGAACAGATGCTCGAACGCGTGCGCAGCTTCAAGAGCCCTCTGGCCCGCCACAAACTGCAACGCTTCCAGTGGGACACCGCCCAAGTCAGCGAAGTGCTCAACAACTTCACAGCGCGCCAACTCAACGACACGCGCTACGCCGGCAAGTTGGCGGCACGCTACCTCGCCTGCCTTTATGGGCGGCTCGCCGACCAAAGTGGGCGGCAACGTATCTTCGTCAGCCCCGGACAGGTGACAGCCTTCCTGCGCCGGCTATGGGGGATTGAAGGTTTGCTAAGCGGGGAAGACCGCAAGACCCGCGACGACCACCGGCATCATCTGATCGATGCCGTCGCGATTGCACTCACCGGCCCCAAATGGGTGAAGGCATTGAGCGACGCTGCTAGTCAGGCGCACGCCGCGGGAAGACGGCGTTTCGCCACGCTTCCGGTTCCGTGGCCGGACTTTGTGGAAGACGTACGGAAGACGCTCGCAACCGTGATCGTGTCGCACCGCGCGCACCGCAAGGTCGGCGGCCCCATGCACGATGAGACGTTTTACGGTATCATCCGCCACCCGGAGCACGGAGACGTGACCGTGAAGCGTAAGCCGGTGCACTTGCTCTCGCCCAATGAAGTGGAGCAGATCGTAGACTCGGTAGTCCGGGAGAAAGTCCGGCTACAAATCGGCCGATGTGGCGATGCCAAGAAACTCGAGGCTGATCCGCCTATGCTTCCGGCCAAGGACGGCCGTGAGATCCCCATCCGCAAAGTGAGGATCGCTATTGCGGAACAGCCGCGGCCGCTGTCCAGCGGGCTTCGGCAGCGGAACGTCATCGGCGACGAGTACCATCACTTCGAGATCTTCTCAAAGGTCGATCCCCGCACCGGTAAATCGAAATGGATGTTCGAGCCCGTCACCACTCAGCAGGCCATGGAGCGGGTTCGCGACAAACAACCCCTCGTTGCTCGCGAGCACGGTCCGGGAACCAAGTTTGCTTTGTCCATCGCCAAGGGCGACACGCTGGAGATCACCGAAGGCGAACAATCGCGCCTGGTTGTGGTCCAGGCGCTGGAGGCAACCACAGGTAAAGTGGGCTTCAAGAGCATATTGGACGCGAGGCCCTATCAGGCCGCCAACCGCAACCGCCAACGTGTCGCCATTGGGCCAATAATGACGGAATACAAGTGCCGCAAGGTCACCGTGCTGCCGCTCGGAGACGTCCGCCCCAGCCATGACTGACCGACTGTTGGATTTCTCGGAGTCGCCGGCGTTTCTGAGCTTGGACAACGGCCTGCTCTCGATTCGGATTGACAACCAGGGAACGCAAACGGTGCCGTTGTCCGAACTTGCCGCAATCGTGACCAGCCACCGTCAAGTGGTGCTCACGCAGAATCTCCTGGCCGCGCTTGGGCAAGCGGGCGTTGTTCTGATCTGCTGCGACGAGAAGCATCGCCCCGCGTCCATGCTGCTTCCACTCGAAGGGCATCACGCCCAAGCCGAACGATTCGCCGCCCAAGCCTGCGCTTCCGCTCCAGTGAAGAAGCGGATTTGGCAGGCGTTGGTGCGTGCCAAGATTTCCATGCAGGCGCAAACCCTGCTTGCGCTACACGGCCAGGATTTCGGTATCGCACCACTGGCGCGGGCCGTCCGCTCCGGTGACCCATCCAACGTCGAGGCCACCGCGGCACAGCGGTATTGGCCGAAACTATTTGGCGATCCCGCGTTCCGCCGAAGTAGTGACGAAGAGCCGCGCAACGCACTCTTGAACTACGGCTATGCTGTCCTCCGCGCGATTACCGCTCGCGCGGTGTGCGCCTGCGGACTGCATCCTTCGTTGGGCGTGAACCACCGCAATCGCTACAACCCTTTTTGCCTGGCCGACGATTTGATGGAGCCGTTCCGTCCTTTGGTCGATTTCCGCGTGGCGCGTATGTGCGCGGGAGAATCCGTGTCACCCAAGCTGGATAAGGTCACGAAGCCGTTGCTCTTGAGCGCGATGACGGCGCGCTATCGGTGTTGTGGGGAATCGCGCACGCTGTTTGACATCGTGGTCCGTCAGGCGCGAGATCTCGCAGCCGTGTTTGTCGGACAGGAGGCCAAGTTCACGTGTGAGTGCGTCGACATCCCCACATGAACCATCCGAGTATCGGGCGATGTGGATCTTCGCGCTATTCGATCTGCCGGTGGATACCAAACAGCACCGGCGCGAATACGCGCAGTTCAGAAAGTCGCTGCTGCGGGAAGGCTTCGTAATGCTGCAATTCTCCGTCTACGCCAAACACGGCGCCAGCGAAGAGTCGATTGAGTGTGTTCGGGATCACGTCAGACAGGGTTTGCCTCCGCATGGGCAGGTCCGCTTGTTGGCGGTAACCGATCACCAGTTCGGTCGCATGGAGGTTTACTTTGGAAAAAAACGGCGCCCAACCGAAGATCCACCGGCACAACTCACGCTTTTTTGAAGGTCGATGCGAGGTTAGCCGCCCGCAAATCAGCGATTTGCGGGCGGCCTAGTGTATCCAAGCGACGCTTCCCGGCAAACTCCAACTCTGCGCTGCGAGGATTCGTCGAGCCATTAGTGTATCCAAGCGACGCTTCCCGGCAAACTCCAACGCCGGCGAGCTGGCCAACACTGGGCGATGCAGTGTATCCAAGCGACGCTTCCCGGCAAACTCCAACGCTGGGCGCGAATGGAAAACCGATGAGCAAGTGTATCCAAGCGACGCTTCCCGGCAAACTCCAACGTCGAGTTAGAAACTCGGATCTGGTGCCTAGTGTATCCAAGCGACGCTTCCCGGCAAACTCCAACGGCTTGCTGCGCAGCTCGGCGCCACACCGTAGTGTATCCAAGCGACGCTTCCCGGCAAACTCCAACTGCTCGCCATGGTGGTTCGTGTGGCTGCAAGTGTATCCAAGCGACGCTTCCCGGCAAACTCCAACATCATCCAGGCGGCTGGAACGACCTATACCAGTGTATCCAAGCGACGCTTCCCGGCAAACTCCAACATTCGATGATAGTGAAAGCGGTCGAGAGTAGTGTATCCAAGCGACGCTTCCCGGCAAACTCCAACGGAGCTTGTTCGCGTAAAAGGCGAACGAGGAGTGTATCCAAGCGACGCTTCCCGGCAAACTCCAACTCATAGGCGATCGTAGAATCACCGTCGAGAGTGTAACCAAGCGACGCTTCCCGGCCAACTCCAACTGACAGCCATTGGAGCGTT
>CAZDIZ010000110.1:0-21150 GCA_964505625.1 uncultured Solibacteraceae bacterium
TGAGCCGGCAACACCAAAGCGAGTAAGAACAGACCACTGCGCCCCACCATACCCGAGACTCCTCCCCGAGGCCGGCCGCCGATAATTCCCCGGTACCAGCATGAATCCGTCCGTAGCAGGACGGGCACGGAGTTGCAGGGACGCACACGCTCCCCGAGCGGTTACATAAAAAAGACCCGAGAGCCTGTTTTTGTAACGTTTCAGAGCCGGGCGACGTCGAGCTTGGCGTCCCAGACTTCTTCCGAACGCAGGAGTTCATCCCACGTCATTTCGCGGCCCGCGTAGGCGGCGTTGCGACCCAGCATGGCGCTGAGCGCGGAGTCGGCGCCTTGCTGCGCTTCGGCGAGGAGGTTACCGCTGGTAATGCTCGCGATGAAGGCGCGCTGCTTGTTGGGATCGGCGTCGTCGAGCGCGCCCTTGAACGCGCCGGTGACGGCGGCCTTCTGATCGGTGATCTGGCCCGCCTTGGTCTGTATGGGGAACTCCCAAGGCTCGGCGCCGGTGATGCAGACCGGACTGTCGTAATGCGCTTCGGCGTTGCCGCGCGTGCCGTAGTACTGCATGGCCACGTTCCAGCTTCCCTTGATGAACTGCGTCGAGTTCATGGTGACGTGCACGTCGCCCGGGTAAGTGTACTGGCAGTTGAAGTGGCTCCAGCAATCGCCCTGATCTGTGCGGCCCGCGCGCCCGCCGGCGCCCACGGCCTTCAGCGGATGCCCCTGCAACATCCAGTTGGTGACGTCGATGATGTGTATGTTCTGCTCGACGATGATGTCGCCGCTCAGTACGCGGTCGTGGACCCAATTGCGCAGACGGCGCGTGGCCGGCGAAACACCCGGCCAATCGGGGCGGTTGATGGCGCCCGCATAGTAATAGGTGAGCCCGCAAACCGGAGCACCGATGGCGCCCTGGTGCATGCGCTTGGCCAATTGGACGTACGGCGTGGCGTGGCGAATCTGGAATCCCACCGCAATGCTCAACTTTCCGCTGGCCTTCGCACCGGCGCGTATGACGCGCTTGGCTCCGGGCACATCCACCGCAACCGGTTTTTCCAGATAGATGTGCTTGCCGGCGGCCACGGCCTTTTCCAGTTGCTCGGGATGGAAGTACGGCGGCGTGGCGATGTAGATGGCGTCGATCTGCTTGGATTCGAGAATTCGCTCGCAGGCGTTCGGTCCCTGGAAAATCTGCGATGAGTCGATGGGCGGCAGATTCTTGCCGGCCAGCGCCGCGTCGAAGCGCTTCTTGCCTTCCATGACGCGGTCTTCAAACAGATCCGCGATGGCGCTCAGATGCGCGCCGGCATCTTTGATGAATCCCGTGGCAACGCCCGAGCCGCGGCCTCCGCAGCCGAGCAGGCCGAGCCGGACCGTGGAATTACGCTGTGTTCCGCGCACCAGTTCCGGTTTCAGGATGAGCAGATTCGCCGCCGCGGCCGCGCGCAGAAAATCCCTGCGCGGTGTGGAAGTCAGGTTCGTGGTCATAGTTATACACCTCGGAAGTGTTGATCTTCGCCGAAGGTCGAATGATAACGCCAGCCGGAGCAGTAATTCAAGCGGGGAACGCCTAGATAGACCTAGAATGAAACAAACAGGAGGCGCTATTTCAATGTCCCGTATCCCGTCAATGCTCTTCGTGTTCTTCGCGTTGCTGGTTTCGGCCCGGGCCGATCAGGTGGTACTGGAAAACGGCGACCGGCTCACCGGAACCATCATCAAGTCGGATGCCAAAACGCTAACCCTGAAATCGGAGTTCGTGGGCACGGTGACCATACAGTGGAGCGCCGTGGCTTCGTTCAAATCCGATCAGCCGATGCACGTAACGCTGAAGGGAGGGCAGGTTCTGGTGGGCGCGCCGGCGGTGGAGGCCGGAAAGCTGGAGGTGAAGACCAAGGACGCGGGCGTGGTCACCAGCGCCAAGGACTCGGTGGAAACGATGCGAGACGCGGCCGAGCAGGCGGCGTATGAACAGTCCATCGAGCGGCTGCGCAATCCAGGGTTACTCGATCTGTGGAGCGGCTACTTCGACACGGGCCTCGCCACCAGTCGCGGCAACGCCAAGACCACCACGTTCAACATGGGCTTCAACGCGGCGCGGGCCACCACGCGCGACAAAATCAGCTTCAACTTCACTTCGCTCTACAACACCAACAGCACCACCGGCACACGCGTCACCACCGCCAACCTGATCCGCGGCGGTCTGCGGTACGACATCAACATACGGCCCAACTGGTTCGGGTTCGGATCGTCCGACTTCGAGTTCGACGAATTCCAGAAACTCGATCTGCGCTTTGCTCCCAGCGGCGGCATGGGCTACAAGGTTTTCAAAACCAAGGCCGGATCGTTCATGGATGTCTACGGAGGCGCGGGCGCGAACAAGGAGTTCTTCTCGACCGGATTACGCAGGACTTCGGCCGAAGCCCTGATGGGCAACGAGTTGGTGTACAAAGTCTCGGAAGCATTGGAGCTTCAGCAGAAGTTCAGCTTCTTCTCCAACCTGAGCGACACCGGCAGCTATCGTATGAACTTCGACGCCGGCGCGGCGGCCAAACTGAACCGCTGGCTCTCCTGGCAGGTGCACATGAGCGACCGTTTCTTGAGCAACCCGGTGCCGGGCGCGGTCAAGAACGACGTCCTGCTCACCACCGGCGTGCGCTTCACCTTCGCGCGGGCCGACGAGAAAAAATAGACGGCGCTTGGGCTCCGCCTATTCTTCGAAGACCGCGCGATAGATCGCGCCACCGGCGACCGCTCCCACGATGGGAGCAAGCCAGAACAGCCAGAGCTGTTCGAGCGCCCAACCGCCCACGAAAACCGCCGGGCCCGTGCTGCGTGCCGGATTCACTGACAAATTCGTGACGGGAATCCCGATCAGGTGTATGAGCGTGAGGCAGAGACCGATGGCAATGGGCGCGAAGCCGGCCGGCGCGCGTTTGTCGGTTGAGCCCATGATGACCAGAAGAAACATCATGGTCAGGACCACCTCGGCGACGGCGCACGCCGGCAAGGAATACTGGCCGGGCGAATGCGCCGCGTAGCCGTTCGAAGCGAATCCCGCGGCGACGTCGAAACCCGCTTTGCCGCTGGCGATCACGAACAAAACCGTGCCGGCGGCAATGCCACCGACCACCTGTCCCGCGATGTAAGGAAGCAGTTCCGAAGCCGGAAAACGTCCTCCGGCCCACAATCCCACGGAAACCGCCGGGTTCAAGTGGCATCCCGAGATGTGGCCGATCGCGTAGGCCATGGTCAGAACGGTCAAACCAAAGGCCAGCGAAACGCCCAGCAATCCGATGCCAACATTGGGGAAGGCTGCGGCCAATACCGCGCTGCCGCAACCGCCGAAGACCAGCCAAAACGTACCAAAGCACTCCGCCAGTGTTCGTTTGGCCAATTTCAACTTGCACCTCCAACAGGCCGAAGATTGGTCTGGGGACGCGAAATGCGCCCCCCGGTCTGGTGCGAGTATACACCTCGCAGACAGAACCGTGGCGTACAGGTTGAGCAGGAGATAGGGGCCTTAAAACCGGCCTTACCGCAGGGACCTTACATAAAGCTCTGTGCAACCGTGTCCGATATCTGCCGTATGTATTGGTGTCTAGGCGTCCTCGGCATCTTTGTGTTGTTGGTCGTCCGGCGCAGATTCTCCTTACGCACCCGCATCTGCAGATGTGTACTGGCTGCACAGCAAGCGCTCAATCGGCGAGACTTCCAGTCTTTCGATCAGAACTTGGAACGTTCCAAGCAGATGACTGAAGCGCTTCGAGATGAGGCGCTTCGAGATGAGTTTCGCGGCGATCTGGCGCTGATGGGCGTCCAGGGAGCGTATTGGCGTGGTGATATCGCGGGCGCCGAGTTGGCGGCCCGACGCGCGATCGAACTCCTCGCGTCGTTGGATCCCACTGATCGCAGAGGGAAGCTTGCCTTGGCTCACTTTTTCCTGGGAGACATTTTCCTGGACAATGACCAGCCTGCCCAGGCGGCAGAGGCGTTCCGCGCTTCGGCGAGTCTCGCGGAGAAGAGCACCGTACCGGTCGCGGCGGTTTTCTCATTGCAGAGACTGGCGGATGCCTTGCTAGAAGAAGAAAAACGAGAGGATGCAGCGACAGTGATCGACCGCTGTGTCGAGATTGAAAAGGAGTTCTTTGCGAGCAGGCCGGGAGGGAAGAACGAGCCCCCAGCGATTTCAATGACCGCCCCCGACCAGAGCCTGGTGCGAGGAGATTTCGCAACCGCTGAAAAGCTATTTGGCGAAAAGGTCCGCGCTTTTGAGAGTTCCGAACCCGCTTCGTTTGGAATTGACGTGATGCGATACCAATGGCATCTGGCAGCGGCTCAAAAAGGGCAAGGCAATGTGGAGAAGGCGATAGCGACTCTGGCCTCCGCCTGTGCCGCCGCGGAAGAACGATTGGGATCGCAGCATCCTCGTGTCGCGAAAATCCGTCGCAAGATTGAATCGCTCCAGCAACAATGACGGTGCTGTGCAGCCGGCGCTGGGAAGCGGCGCGCGCGGTTGAATTACGGAGAATGTTAGCCTGGAATCATGCGTGGATTCCTTTTTCTGATTGCAGCCGCTTTGATGGCGCAGACTCCGGCTCCCAAGGCCGCGACTACCAAGGCAGCCACAGCAACGACCGCTGCTCCCAAGGCCGCGACAACCAAGGCGGCCACGGCGACGACCGCCGCTCCTAAGACCGCGGTGGCAACCACTGCTCGCCCCACGCCCAAGAAGACCGCGACTACCACCAAGCGCGCGGTGGTGGCTCCCAAGACGGCCGCGCCGGCGCCGCTCGCTACCGACGATGAGAAGATCATCTACTCCATCGGGCTTTCGATCCAGCGCAACCTGGCACGGTTCGATCTGAGTCCGGCGGAAGTCGAGATTATCAAGCGCGGCATCGGCGACGGAGCAGCGGGCAAGCCGGAAGTCAAAATCGATGAATGGGGTCCCAAGATCGAATCGCTGGCGCAGGCACGCTCAACGAAGCTGGCCGAAAAGGAAAAGGCCGTTTCGCAGGCCTACCTGGACAAGGCCGCCGCTGAGCCCGGCGCCGAGAAGACGGCTTCGGGGTTGGTCTACCGCGAGCTGAAGCCCGGCACCGGCGCATCGCCCAAGGACACCGACATGGTGAAGGTGCACTACCGCGGCACACTGGTGAACGGTACGGAGTTCGACAGCTCTTATCGACGCAACGAGCCGGCACAGTTCAAGCTGAAGGAAGTGATTCCCTGCTGGACCGAAGGCGTGCAGAAGATGAAGGTCGGCGGCAAGTCCGTGCTGGTCTGCCCGTCCAGCATCGCTTACGGCGACAGGACGCGCGGTCCGATTCCGGGCGGCGCGGCGTTGATCTTCGAAGTCGAACTGCTGGAGATCACCCAGGTCGCTAAGTAAGAGTGGCGGCCACCTGGACGCCCATGCGCTGCATGTCGCGGAACAGGCGCTCGGGCTCCACCAGGTGCCCCATCATCCAAAGTCCGGGACGGCGCGCCGCGCCGTCCATCCATTGCAGCAGGCAGGCCACCACCGGGATGGCGGTTAGTTCGTAGCCGTCCGTGTGTGCCACGGTGGCGCTGAAGGTTGCCGGAGCGCCACCGCTTTCGCCCGCGGCTTCCACCTTGAGCAGCGTTATGTATGGCGGTCCGGGGAAGGTCTGCATGCCCCACCACAACAACCGCCCCAAGGGTCCCTCGACGGCGCGCGGACCAATCTTCAGACCAGCCAGCACGAGCGGCATGATGAACCAATCCACAAACCAATGCGAGCCCGCCATGTAGAAACCGGCCTGCCGCAAGCTGGGGTACATGCCGGGCAGTTCGCGCAGTTCCTCGAAGAACATCGAGTAGCATTGCCGCTTGCCGATCTCGCCGCCGAAATCCACGGTGCGCGTTTCGTAAGATCCGGCCTTGGTCCACTGTCCGTTTTTGAAAACCTGCGCCTGGTAATCTCGAAACACTTCCATCAGTTCGTTGACGGCCTCCGAGTACGGCAGATTCCGACCCATGTTCAAATACCCGGCGGTGATGGCCGATTCCACGCGCTCCATGCGCGCGGCGGCCCAGCGAACCATGGCGGCGGGCAGACCCGGATGGAAACCCGCCTCGGTGATGAAGCATCGCCCGGCGCGTTCGATCTCCGGCACCAGTTGCCGCAGCGCGGCCAGTTTCGCGGCGCTCAATTGCACGTCGAGATAGTCCACGCCGCAATCCAGAGCCGCGCGGCTCACGGTTTGAGCGTGTTGCGTGGTGGGCGCGGCAACCAGCAACAGGTCCGTGCCGCGCAAGGCGTCGCGCAAGCTCGAAGCATCCGCCGCATCGGCACGGCGCGCCGAGACGCGCGCACCGCCGAACGCCGCCGAC
Source organism: uncultured Solibacteraceae bacterium (assembly GCA_964505625.1). Taxonomy (GTDB): domain Bacteria; phylum Acidobacteriota; class Terriglobia; order Bryobacterales; family Bryobacteraceae; genus JAJFUV01. The sequence goes on from CAZDIZ010000110.1 coordinate 6,357, forward strand.
AGTTCCGCGGCCAACGCTTCAGCTTTCCCGATGTCCCGTCCCGCCAGGACGATCTCCGCGCCGGATTGGGCGAGCAGATGCCGCGCCAGCGACTTTCCGGTCAAGCCGTAACCGCCGAGAATCAGGATCTTCGGCATGGTGCAAATCTCTGGCCGCTGACAATCAGTCGAACTTCGATTCCCAAACGCGCACGCCGAAGCGGCTCAGATGCAGCGGGATGTTCTTGTATCCGGGGTTGGCGTCTTCGATGTCGCGCAGCATGGCGCGCTTTTCCGAACGGTCCGGACCGCTCAAGATGGTGACCGAACCGCCGGCGCCACCAGCGCCGTTCACCTTCCAACCGAGTGCGCCGTGGCTCTTGGCGATGTCGATGATTTCCTGGTGATGCGCGCCGATGAGCGCCGGGTGCAGGTTGCGCTGCGCTTCGTTGTTGTCGATCATGGCACCGCCCAACGCCCGGAAGTCGCCGGCGATGAGTGCGTCCTTGGAGCGCGCCGCCGTCGCACGCAGCGGGCGCAGCTTGGCCGCTTCCGGACCGGCGTCCTCGAGTTCGCGAATTACCATCTGGTGCGTTTCCGACGACGAATGCGACAACCCGACGAAGATCAGCGACAAGCGGCCTTCCAGGTCCCACCAGATCGAGTCCGGAATACGGATGGGGCTGACGCTGGCGTGCGGGTACTCGTACATGTCGATGTAGTTGATGCCGCCGTAGGCCGATGCGATTTGATCCTGGATGCCGCACTGCTGCTTGAGCAACTGCGTTTCGATGATCTGCGCGGCGCTGGCGATTTCGTGCGCCGTCATGCGTCCCGGCGTCAGGCAATCCAGTGCGCCGATGAGCGCGACGCTGACCGCGGCCGAGGTGCCGGTGGAGCAGCCGCCGGGCGCTTCACTGTGGATGGAGACCTCGATGGCGACGTCGGCCGGAATGTGCATGTAGTCGATGGCGGCCTCGAGCAGCGGATGCTTGTCGTAGTTGCCCTTGGGTTCGGCGATGGTGTAGCGCACGCCGTAGTTTTCCGCGTTGATGGTGATGCGCGCGCGTCCGCCCTCGTTCGCGAACACGTGCATCTGCACCTCGGCGTATGGGTACACGGCGATGTTGAACACGCGCCCGTAGCGCGCGAACCACGTATCGGACCAGCCACCGTTGTCGCACACGCGAATGGGCGCGACGCTGTTGACGATGCGCAGAATCTTCCTGTCTCCGTTCATAAGGAACTCCCTATCCTAACTCATCCTTGCCAGACGCCGGATCTCGCCGCCGCTTAGTGCGCGGCCGTACAGACGCACGTCGCGCAATGCGCCGTCGAAGGGGCGACGTTGGCCCCAACCAACACGCACGGGCGCGCTCGCGCCAAGGTCAAAATCGCGCGCCTGAAACGTTTCCGAACGCGCGGCGAGTCTGCCGTCCATGTACAGCTCGAGCCGGCCACCGCGGCGGATCGCTGCCAGGTGGCGCCAGCCGGATGCGAGTTCGAAATCGCTTGACACGTTCCGGCCGGCCTCAAAGGACCACACTCGTCCGCTCGGCAGTGTTCCGCAAAACAGCTTGCCCTGGTAGAGCGCCATGGTCCACGCACGGCGGTACTTCACGTCCGGCGTCATATCGACGCGCCCAACGTTGCTCCAGGCTCGCTCACCGTCGTACCGATAGATTTCAGCCAGCGGCAGCGTGCCGGAGTAGAGCTTGCCGTTGTGAACGGCCATGCCCATGGCTTCGAGCTCGCTGCCGAGCCGCCCGCAATCGGTCCAGCGGTCGCCGCCGTCGTAGCGAAACACCACCGCGCGCGGCCAAGTGGAAACGTGCAGCTTTCCTTCGTAGGTTGCGAATCCGTAGCCTTGCGTGGTTCCGGGAAGCACTCCGGCTTTACGCCAACCGCGGTCGCCGTCATAGCGGAAGATCTCACCAACGTCGTAACTGGTGGCGTAGAGTTCGCCGTCGTGAATGGCCAGTGTGTTGAGGCGCTTGCCGTCGGCATTGCCACAGAAACGCCACTCGCGCCCGCCTTCGTAGCGGTACACTCCAGCGGTCTGGTAGAACGACGATGCGTAGAGACGGCCTTTGAACGCAGCCATGCAGTGTATGGCGGCGATTCCGCCTGGATTGCCACAGTCGATCCAGCGGCCATCGCCGTCGTAGCGGAACGCGTTTCCGCCGGGCGTTTGATTCGCCGAGGCCGCCAGAGACGATCCGCCGAGATTGTATCGCGCCGTGCCCGCGTAAAGAGCACCCTGGAAGTTCACCAGCGAGGCAACCGAGTTGGAGCGATCAGGACTGCCGCAGGCGATCCAGCGCGTGCCGCCGTCCCAACGATACACCTTGCCCGCGCCGCCCGCTTCCGGTTCGCAAGTCGACGCGTAGAGCTTCCCGCGATGCACGGCGAGCGAAAAGATCAGCACGGCGTTACCGGGCCGGCCACGATCGGTCCACGGCTCGGTGACGCGACCGTTATCGATGCCGAAGTGGACGTTGCGCCAGTTGGGTTGCGCGCAGTTGGAGCCGGTAGCCGTCACCACCGAGAAGTTGAAACCGCGGCGCGCCGACGGATCGTACATCGACAAAATGTCGCCGCCTTCGTCGCCGGAATTTACCCAGGCCGAGATCGAGAATTCGCCGGTGCCCAAGGCAACGCCAGGCTCCTCGGCGAGCGCACCGTGCTTCGGATCCCAGCGGCGGATAGGTTCGCCGCCAGCGATCGCGACGGCCGGCACGGCCAGCAACGCTCGTCGCGATAGGCGGGCGTTCATGGAAAAACCAATCCCAATTGTTCCGGGGTGGGTAACGACTTGGTCAGACTGTATTCGTTGCGCAGCCGGATGAACAGCCGCTCCTTCGCGGTCCAGTAGAGAATCTCGTGATCGTAGCGCGCTAGCATGCTGTCGAGAAAGTATGGGCGGTTCTCGTCAAGCCACAGCTTTCGATACTGCGCCTTGCGCTGCACAACGGCATCGCGAATGTCCTGCACCAAACCGTTGGGAGAACTCATGGCGCCCAGCAGCGATGAGGTTCGCGCGGGTGTATCCATGGCCTGCCGGTAGAGCTTGCCGATTTGATCGGCGAGTTCGACGCGCATCAGCGTTGTGTCGGCGCGCCAGGCGGCGAAGCGCAGGTAGTCGACGGTGCGCGGATGCAGCCGCGCTTTGCTGGCGCTGGCTTCGATTTGAATAGCGGTGCGCTCGGCGATGTTGCGTATTTCGCTGGCCACGGGCAACAGGCGTCGTACCCATCCGGCGCCTTGGCTCGAGAACGGATCGAACCAGAACAGTCCGTTCGATGCGTCCGCGATCTTCGTTGAGCGCACCAGCGCGTGTATGCGCGCCAGATTGTGAATCGAGTCGACGAATTCGCTGCCCGGGTTACGATAGAACGCCCAGTCGAAGGCCGCGTCGAACTTGGGAACATCCACCGAACCGTCCTGCCAGGCCGCGGCGGCCGAGAAGACCACCGGATGCCAGGCCATGTTGAACAGAGCCTCGCCGTCGTCGCGCCAATCGGTGTTCAGCATTCCCATGGCGCCGTGCTTTTTGCCGTCGCGGACGAAGTTATTGATGTTGCCCACGGCGTCGTCGAAGTTGGGGAACATGCGGTTCCAGTTGTTGACTCCCGGACAGACGAAGAAGTCCATCCCGGCGTCGCGGAACGGGAGGATCTGCTTAGAAAAATCGGGGAGCGGCGAATAGCCCCAGGTCATCGCCACAAGTTCTTTCGGCAGCTTGGAGATCAGCTCGGGATGATTCAGAGCGATGTCGCCCCAGAACATGGGGCGGCGCTTGAGCGGAGCCAGCATCTCGACGACACGCCGGATGCGTTCCATATAAACGTTGCCGATGCCTACGCGCTCGGCGTATTCCTTGCTGCGCCCGCGCCCCAGTTCCCAGGTCTCGTCGCTTCCAATGTGCAGGAATGTGCTGGGAAACGCGTCGGCCAATTGCTTGGCGGCCTGCTCCACCCACTTGAACGCGTTCTCGTCCTCGGCGGCAAGCACGTGCCCGTAGGGCATTTCGGCCATCGGCGCGTAGAGTTCGAACTTCAGCATGTGATGCAAATGGCCGAAGGTCTGCTGCTGCGGCACGATTTCGACGTGGAAGTCGCGCGCATACTCAGCCAGACGCTTGATGAGAGCGGGATCAAGCTCGGCGCCTTCCGGCACCACGCCCGGCGAGTGCGTAAAGGGGAAGACGTGCTCCATGTAGAAGCTGACCATGTTGAGCTTGTACTCGGCCATTGTGCGAATGGCCGTACGCATCTGCTCTTCGTTGAGGATCGGGCCGCGGCTCACGTCAATCGAAAGCGCGCGATAGCGCAAAGCGGGCCAGTCGGCGATCTTGACGTAAGGAATCGTAGCCTTGCCGCGTGCGGTGGCGGGGCGGATCAACTGCCGCAGCGTCTGCACGCCGTAGAACAATCCCGCGGGCGACTTGGACGTGATGAGCGCGCCGGCCGAGTCCACGGCGAGCAGGTAAGATTCGGGCTTGGAAAGCACTTCTGCATTCAGGCCGCGTTTCTCGATCTGCTTGGCGATGGTCTCGTTGTCCGCGTAACCGATGAGGACGCCTCCTGGACGCGAGGTCGCGGTGACGGTGGCGCGTACGCCGGCCGTGTTGAAGAGCTCTTCCTGCAACATGGCGGCACTGAAGCGGTCGCCCTGCGCTTTGCTCAGAACGCTGATGGTTACAGGCGTGCCCACCACCAGTTCGCCGCCGGGCGTTTCCACCGACCGCGGATACGGAATGAGTGGCAGGTCCGCGGCAAGCGTCAGACTTACCGCCAGAAACAGTGCGACGATCGTGGCTTTCATGAGGACGTCCCTCCAGATGTCGCCATTCAGCATACTGTTTCGGCGGGGAGTGCGGCAAGACGCCGTGCTACAATGCGCGGCATGATCGTGGAGGTGTTGGGAACGCTGCTGGCGGCCGGGTGCGGTACGCTGGCGTACGCCGTCGGCGGGCGTTCCTCACAGATCTTCGGACCTTCCATTGCGCGCGGGCCAGAAGAGAGGCGCAGTGTCGCGTTGACCTTCGACGATGGGCCGAGCGAGCAGACGCCTGCGCTGCTCGAACTGTTGGAAAGCCGCGGCGTGCGCGCGACATTTTTCCAATGCGGCGTGAGCGTCAAACGGCTGCCTGACATCGCAAGGAGAGTGGCGGCAGGAGGTCACGAGATCGGCAACCACGGCTACGAGCACACACGCTTGTTCCTGCGCGCGCCGTCGTTTGTCGCTGCCCAGGTACGCGATGCGCAGCGCGTCATCCAGGACGTCACCGGAACCACGCCCAGGCTGCTTCGCCCGCCGTACGGAGGGCGTTGGTTCGGTCTGCGCCGGGTCCAACGCGAGTTGGGGCTCACCGGAGTGATGTGGACGCGCATCGGCATGGATTGGAAATGGCCGGCCGAGCGCGTGGCGGCGCGGCTTCTGGATGGGGCCTCGAACGGTGCCATCTTCTGCCTGCACGACGGACGCAGCGCGGCCCCCAACGCCGATATCTCCAACACGATTGACGCCGTGCGCCTAGTGCTGGACGAGTTGCCCCGGCGCGGTTTCCGCCTCGAAACCGCCGGTGAAATGCTGGACGCCCTTCGAAGCGTGAAGAATCCTTAACTTTACAGCTCAAAGCTCGACAGCGGATATTGGAAGTTAGGGGGTTCATTGGCGAAAACGATTCTGACGCTGTTGGTGTGTTTGGCAGTCGCGTGGGCTGCCGCCGGGCTGCCGCTCGGCATGATCGTTTTCGAAGCTCATCGAGCGCGTCCCAATCAGTTGCCCGACGGCTGGAACCTGAAGACACTCAAGGGCGAGCCGGACATCGCCACGGTGACCGAAGAGCCGGGCACGGTGCTCCGGTTCCGAAGCCGCAACTCTTCGTTTTCGTTGGAACGCTCCTTGTACGTCGACCTGGCGCAGTATCCCTACTTGAGTTGGCAATGGAAAGTGACGGAGCTGCCGCGCGGAGGCGATTTCCGCCGTCTGCGAACGGACGATCAGGCAGCGCAAATTCTGGTGGCGTTTTCCGACCGGCGAATTCTGACCTACATTTGGGATTCGACAGCGCCCAAGGATTTGTTGCAGAGCGCCAGCCCGGTGCCGCTGCTGCACTTGTACGCGCTGGTCTGCCACTCCGGACCCAGCGAGATGAACCGATGGATCACCGAAACGCGCAACCTGGCGGCCGATTATGAGCGCGCTTACGGGCGCCGCGCCTCGCACGTGAAGGGACTGCGGCTGCAAATCAACTCGCAGCACACCAATTCGTCGGCCGAGAGTTACTTCGGCGACGTGGTATTCCACACGGCGGCGAAATAGACTGAAACCATGCGAGAGAACGCGCCGGTACTGGTAACAGGCGGAACGGGATTCATCGGCAGCCATCTGGTCGAACGGCTGGTGGCGGCTGGCGCGCGTGTCCGTTGTCTAGTGCGCCGCAAGAGTTCGCTCGCGTATCTGCCGGTGGACAAAATCGAACTGGTGTACGGCGAACTGGCCACGGGTGAAGGACTCGCGCAAGCCGTGGAGGGTGTCCAGACCATTTATCATCTGGCGGGCGTCACCAAGAGCACGGCGGTGGAGCGCTTTTACACCGGCAACGTGCGCGCCACCGAAAATCTACTAGCGGCGATTGAAGCAACGCCCACGAAGCCCGAACGTCTGGTACACGTCAGCACATTGGCCGCCGTCGGGCCAAGCGACAGCAACGTGCCGCTCACGGAAGACGCTGAACCGCATCCGCTGACACATTACGGCAGAACCAAGCTGGAGGCCGAGCGCGTCGTGCGCGGTTCGTCATTTTCGTCGCGCACCGTGATTGTGCGTCCGCCGGTGGTGTATGGGCCGCGCGACACCGACGTCTATCTGGTGTTCCGCTCCGCCTGCCGCGGCGTCGCCCTGCGAATTGGCCGTGAGGAGAGTTATTTCACCTACATCTTCGTTGACGACCTGGTGGAGATGTTGATGGCCGCAGCCGACGCGCAAGCCGCAGCCGGACGAACTTACTTCGCGGGTAATCCCGAGCCCGCCAGTTGGGGGCAATTCAACACCGCAGTGGCGAAACTGGCGGGCCGCAAGATACACACCGTGTCGGTGCCGCCCGCGTTGGCTTTCACATTGGCATTTCTTTCGGAGGTAAATTCACGCCTGCGCGGCAAGGAGTCAATTCTGTCACGCGAGAAAGTGCGCGAAGCGCGCTGCCACTACTGGGTGGCCAACACATCCCGTGCCGAGCGTGAACTGGACTTCCAGACCCGCACATCGCTCGATGACGGTATAGCCAAGACGCTCACGTGGTATAAAAATGCCGGATGGGTGAGTTGACGGGCGTGCGTTCGGGCGGGGCCGGGTTGTGGGCGGCCGACCGCGTCATGATTGCGTATCTGGCAGCGATCGGTGTATTGATCGCGTTTTTCCGGGATCGTGTTCCCGGCTCGGTCGAGCTGTTGGGGTGGCACGCGTTGGGTATTGCCGCGTTATTCGTCGCCGCGCGTTTGTCCGGCCGTTTTCCGGCGTTGTTGTGGTTCCGGTATCTGTATCCGGTTTTGTACATCGCGGCGTGCTACCGCGAAATGAGTTTGCTCATCCGCGCTCTTCGCGGCATCGACTACGACACCGCCATGGCGCACTGGGATATCGTGTTGTGCGGCGCGCGTCCGGCGGTTTTGTTAAGCGGCATTCAAACGCCCTGGCTGACCGAGGCGCTTCAGGTCATCTACTCGCTGTTCCTTCCCGCACTCGTCATCGGTGCCGTCCTGTTGGCCACACGACGGCAATGGAGCGAATTGCGCTATTACATGTTTGCGATCACACTTGGTTTCTTGGTCTCCTATGTCGGGTATCTGCTGGTACCGGTGCGGGGACCGAGGTTCCATTTACCGCCGCAAACGCCTCCACTAGAGGGACTTTGGCTCTACGACAGCCTTCGAGCAGGTTTGGATTGGCTGGAATCGGCCCATTACGATTGTTTTCCGAGCGGGCACGTGCAGCTAACCATGATGGCCACGTGGCTCAACCGGAAGCGGTTCCCGGTACTTTTTTTAATCTTTTTCCCCTATACGATGGCCGTGGCATTTGCTACAGTCTATCTTCAATACCATTACATGATCGACGTGATCGCGGGCGCGCTCGTAGCGGTCGTACTGCTATGGGTGGGTCCGCGTTTGTACATCATGCTCGGGAGAGCGCACTAATTGGCCAGCTTGGAAGTCGTGCCGGTGGATTCAAACAGGGGCGCGCGGGAATTCTTGGATTACCCTTACACTCTCTATCGCACTGATCCGCATTGGGTTGCCCCTCTCCGTATCGACCAGAACACTCTCTTTGACCCGCGCCGCCATCCGTTCCACAAGCACGCCGAAGTGAAGCGTTTTCTGGCCCGAAGAAACGGGCGCACGGCGGGCCGCGTCGCAGCTATATGGGATCGTAACTACAACGATTTCCACCAGGAGAGAGCCGGGTTTTTCGGATTCTACGAAAGCGAAGATTCCCTGGACGTAGCGCAGGAACTGCTCAACGCCGCGCGCGAGTGGCTTACGGCGAAAGGTGCCGAATTCATCCGCGGTCCCATGAGTCCCTCCACCAACTACGAATGCGGCATGCTGGTGGACGGCTACGACTCCGACCCGTTCGTGATGATGCCGTATAATCCACCGTATTATCCACGGTTGATGGAACAGGCTGGCCTGCGCAAGGCCAAGGACTTGGTCGCGTACGTGTCCCGTCCCGAGCAAATCCAGCGGGAGAAGATCGAGCGAATCGCGCGAGCGGCGGGCAACGGCGTGCGCTTTACGCTCCGCCCGATTCGCATGCGAGAGTACTGGACCGAGGTCGAGCGCATCTGGAACATCTACAACTCGGCCTGGAGCCGGAACTGGGGCTTCGTGCCGGCCACGCGAGACGAGTTCTGGTTCATGGCCAAGGAAATGAAGTCCATCGTCAACCCGGAGTTGCTGTTGCTGGGTGAAGCCGATGGCGAAACGGTGGCGTTCACGCTGGCGCTACCGAACGTGAATCAGGCTCTGAAACACGCCCACGGGCGGCTATTTCCGACGGGGCTGCTCAAGATTTTGTATCATCAACGACGGATCAACGGATTCCGCGTGCTGACGCTGGGTGTGATCGAGAAGAACCGCACCGCCGGTTTGGCCGCGGCCATGTACCTGGCCCTGACCGATGCGGGCGCCAAGCTCAATTACGGCGATTGTGAGTTTAGTTGGGTTTTGGAAGATAATATCCTGATGAACCGAAGCCTCCGGGCAATCGGAGCCAGGATTTACAAGACGTATAGAATTTACGAATGGACGTGAGGACCATGCGAAGCCAGGTGGTTTCCACGGATCGCGAGCCGCTCCCGGAAAGGCGTGCGAACGACCTGTTTGAGAAGTGCCGGAATTTTACGCGCGCGGCGGAGTACAAAGCCGCCGGACTCTATCCCTATTTCGAAGTGTTTGGCAGCCACGAAGGATGCGAGCCGTGTGAAGTGTGGATGGGCGATCGCAAGATCCTGATGTTCGGCTCGAACGACTACTTGGGGCTGACCACCGACCCGCGCGTGAAGCAAGCCGCCGCCGACGCCGCGCGTGTCTACGGCAGCGGTTGCAGCGGATCGCGTTTGCTCAACGGTACGCTCGACCTGCACGTCGAGGTCGAAGCGCGGCTTGCGGCGCTGGTGCGCAAAGAAGCCGCCATGATTTACGCCACCGGCTTCCAGAGCAACTACGCGGCGCTGTCGGCGCTCACCGAAAAGGGCGATTACCTGTTGTGCGACCACAACCTCCACGCCAGCCTGGTGGAGGGAGCGCTGCGTTCGCCGGCCCATACCGTCCGGTTCCGTCACAACGACATGAGCCACCTGGAACGCTGCCTCACCAATTGCGGCGAGCGCGACAAAGTGCTGATCGTCAATGAAGGCGTGTTCAGCATGGAAGGCGACATGGCGGACCTGGTGGGCACGGTCCAGCTCGCCAGGAGATTCGGCGCGCGCACCTACGTCGATGAAGCGCACAGCATCGGCGTGTTGGGCGAAACCGGCGCCGGCGCCGCGGAGCATCAGGGCGTGCTCGACGATGTCGATATCATCATGGGCACGTTCAGCAAATCGCTGGCTTCGGTGGGCGGGTTCGTGGCTTCCAGCGAGGACGTGATCGACTACCTGCGCCACACGGCGCGGCCGTTTGTGTTCTCAGCCAGTCTGCCGGCGGCGTCGGTCGCCGCGGTGGCCAAGGCGCTCGATATTGTGCAGGAGGAACCGGAGCGTCGCGAGCGTACGCTCCAGACGGCCGCCAGCCTGCGCCGGGAGTTGCGCGGGTGCGGCTTCACGGTGCTGGATGGCGAGACGCCCATCGTACCCATCGTGGTGGAAAGCGACGTTGACCTTTGCCGCCTGTGCCGCGGCCTGCTGGCCGAAGGCATCTACGTGAACCCGGTGTTGAAACCGGCGGCGATTTACAATCTGCTGCGCATTTCGTGCACCGCCGCGCACACCAGCGCGCACGTCGATCGCCTGGTGGATACCATCCAACGCGTGGCCACCGACCTCGACATACGTTTGACGGGAATCCCGCTGCGCCACGCCGTGGCGCAGATCTGACGCCGCCTAGAGCGACGCAAGCGGGTCGAGGCGATCCACCAGCGGGAAAGCCACGCGGCTGCCCTTGAGCTGCGATTGATAGACGCCGGCGGTCATCTCGATGGTCCAGCGGCCGTCGCGGGCACTGCACGCCGGTTCGCGGTCATGCTCGATCGCATCCAACAAATCCAGCGCCATGGTGTTATTGGCGCGGTCCCAGTTACTCATGATCTCGGGACCTGGGCCGGGAATCTCTTCCCATTGCGGCGCGGCCTTATTCGGCACCCAGGAAGGCGAGCGAAGGATGAATGCCTGGCCCTGGCGCGACGAACCGAGATTGATGAAGATCGCGCCGCGGCTGCAATGGAGCATCAGCCCGCAGCGGTCGCCCGCCAGATGGTCGTTGGCGCGAGACGAAAAGTATCCGTGTATTCCGCTGTCGAACGAAAACATCGCGGCCACTTGATCTCCGGCGAGCAACCCGACGGCCTCGGTGCCTTGGCGGACGTGTTCGCGAGCCAGTTCGCGGTCGTGATCGGTCACGTGCGCCGAAACCCAGCGCGGATCGCCCGCGAACACACGCATCAGATCGAACGCGTGAGTGCCGAGAATGATCAGGTCCTCACCACCGGCGCGCTTGTCTTCCTTGCCGCGCGAGCGCATTTCAAGCAGCGTGCCGATTTCGCCGCTCTTGATAATCTCGGCAACCCGTCGCGTGGTCGAAGCGGCGCGCGCCGCGTGTCCCACCTGCACCTTGATCTTCTTCCGCGCGGCCAGCGCCACCATGGCGTCAGCTTCCGGAAGACTACCGGCCATGGGCTTCTCCATGACAATGTGCGCGCCGGCTTCGGCTGCCGCCGTGAACATATCCATGTGCTGGTCGGTGCGCCGCGTCGCGATGATCGCGATGTCGGGCTTCTCTTTGGCCAGCATTTCGCGATAGTCGGCATAGCCGCGCTTGGCGCCGCTGCGCCCCATGGCCTTGGCGCGCCCGGCTTCCACCGGGTCGGCCACCGCCACGGTTTCGACGGCGTCGATGCCGTTGAAGGTCATGTCCCAGTTGTGCCCGTAGCCACCGCGGCCGGTGTGTCCGATCACCACCGCGCGCAGTTTCTTTTTCTGAGGAAAAGCGGCGCCCGCCATGGCGGCCACGCCCAGACCGAGTGATTCACGTCTTGTCATGGTTCTTCCCCAATATAGCGGAGCGCGAGCGCGCCGGCTAATCCAGACGCTTGTGGAAGCGTAGAGCGCTGAAGGTGAGAATCGCGAAACCGAATACCACCAGAGCCACGATCTGCGGCCAGAGAATGTCCACGCCCGTTCCTTTCAAAAACACACCACGGACGATCTCCAGGAAATAACGTACCGGGTTCAAAAAGCTAAGGGCCTGCACAACCAGCGGCATGTTGCGAATCGGGAAAGCGAAACCACTGAGCATGAATGCGGGCAGGAAGAAGAAGAACGATCCCATCATGGCCTGCTGCTGCGTGTGCGACACGGTCGAAATGAACAGACCCACTCCGAGCGTGGTCATCAGGAACGCTACTGCGCAGCCGACCAGCAATAGCAGGTTCCCGCGCAACGGCACATGAAAAACCAGCAGTGCCATGGACGTGATGAAGAACAACTGCACGATGCCGACGGCGGCAAACGGAAGCGTCTTGCCTATCATCAACTCGACCGGCTGAATGGGAGTAACCATCAACTGCTCCATGGTGCCAATTTCCTTCTCACGCACGATGGCCATCGCCGTCAGTATCAAGGTCACAATTGTGATGATGTTCACAACCACACCGGGAACATAGTAATTCCGGCTGCGCAGGTCGGGATCGAACCAGACGCGCGATTGAACTTGAAACGCCGGCGGGCGAGGCACAACGGCGGTCGAAACGATGCGCGGGACGCGGCGGGCCATGATGCGCGCCGCAAATGAAGTCACCACTCTTGAAGCGTAGCCGGCGACGATGGATGCGGTGTTGGAGTTCGAACCATCCACCAGAATCTGCACCTGTGCCGCCGTCTGTCGCTCGATGTCGCGGGCAAATCCCGGCATCACACGCACCACGGCCTGCACCACGCCGCCGTCCAGCAGCGCGCGAACCTCATCCTCGCTCTGTGGCGTCGCGACAATACGGAAGTTCGGCGAACCATCGAAACCGGCGCGCAGTTCGCGGCTATAGCTGGTGCGGTCCAGGTCCATCCAGGCGATGTGCGCATCCTCCACGTCCAAGTTCACCGCGAAGCCGAAGATGATCAACTGGAGCATGGGTGGCACAAACAACAGCACGCGCATGCGCGGCTCGCGCAGCGTTTGCCGGAGTTCCTTGCGGATGATTTCCAGGATTCTTCGTCGCATACGGTTCAAGCCACCTTCTGCCCCACCTTGCGAGTGGCGGCGACAAACACAACGAGCGCGTACACCGTCAAAAACAACAGTTCCACCCACAGCACGCTCATCCCGACGCCTTTCAAAAACACGCCCTTGAGCAACGTAACGAAGTAGCGGGACGGAAAGATGTGCGTAATCACCTGCACCACTACGGGCATGCTTTCGATGGCGTATACGAAACCCGAAAGCAGGAACGCGGGCAGGAAGCTGCTCAGAATCCCCGTTTGAAACGCCAGCAACTGCGAGCGCGTGACCGCGGAAAGAAAGATCCCCCAGCACAGCGCGCCGAACAGAAACAGGCAACTGGAGAAGAATAGCAGCAGCGCGTTACCGCGCATCGGCACACCGAAGATCGCGACGCCGGTGACGATGGCGATCAACATATCCACCAGTCCCACCACAAAGAACGCCGCGAGCTTGCCCAACACCAACTCGGCCGGACGCAGCGGCGTGGAGAGCAGTTGTTCCATGGTGCCCATTTCCCATTCGCGCGCGATGGTCAGACTTGTGATCAGCGCGGCGATGATCATGAGAATCACCGCGATCAGGCCGGGCACGATGAAATTGCGTGATTTGAGTTCGCTGTTGTACCAGACACGCAGACGCGGTTCAACAGGCAACGAGACGCGACTCTGCAAGGCGAGCATGTGCGCCATGCCCACGTTTTCGACGTAGCCGAGCGCGATGGATGCCGTGTTGCTGTCGCTTCCGTCCAGCAGCGCCTGCACCGAAGCCTGTCGGCCCGACAAGGCGTCGCGTCCGAAGCCGCGCGGAATCACCAGTCCCAGCAGGCACTCGCCCGTGTCGATCTTCGACTGGATACCAGCGTAGCTTTCCGGATAGCCGAGTATTTCGAAGTACTGTGACCCTTGTATGCGCGCAATCAGGTCGCGGCTCTCGGGTGAGCGGTCCTGGTCGTAAATGAGCGTGGGGATGCGGTCCACATCGAGCGAAAGTGCGTAGCCGAACAGCATCAGCATGATGAACGGCAGCGCCAGCGCCATGATCAGACTGCGCGGGTCGCGCAGAATGTGTAGAAACTCCTTGCGCGCCACGGCGCGGGTGCGGCGGAAGCTCATGCCGCCCTCCGGTCTTCCCGCTCGATCACTTCCACGAAAACTTCCTCCATTGAACCGAGCCCCATCTGCTGTTTGAGTTCGGCCGGCGCGCCCAGCGCCGCGATGCGCCCCTGATACATGAGCGCCAACCGGTGGCAGTACTCGGCTTCGTCCATGTAATGCGTCGTGACGAACACCGTTTGACCCGCGCTCGAAAGCTGATGGATCAACTCCCAGAACTTGCGCCGCGCAATTGGGTCCACGCCGGAAGTCGGCTCATCCAGAAACAGCACCGGAGGCTCATGCAGAATGGCGCAGGCCAGCGCCAGACGCTGTTTGTAACCGCCGGCGAGCAGCCGCGTCATGGTGGAGCGGCGGTCTTCGAGGTCGGCCATGCGCAGCGCGTAGGCTTTGCGTTCGTCGCGCCGTTCGTCGGCGACGCCGTAGATGCCGCTGAAAAAGTCGATGTTCTCTTCCACCGTCAGATCGTCGTAGAGCGAGAACTTTTGCGACATGTAGCCGATGTTGCGGCGGATGGTTTCCGGCTCAGTCGAGATGTCGAAACCGCTCACGTGCCCCACACCGGAAGTGGGACGCAGCAGGCCGCACAGAATGCGAATAGTGGTGGACTTGCCCGCGCCGTTGGGGCCGAGGAATCCGAACACTTCGCCGCGGCGCACGGTAAAGGACACGTTATCCACGGCCACAAAATCACCGAAGCGCTTCACCAGGTTCTCGACCTCGACAGCCCATTGAGTGGCTTCAATCGCCATGGCGTTGCTCCTCG
>CAZDIZ010000111.1:0-1198 GCA_964505625.1 uncultured Solibacteraceae bacterium
CAGGAGCTTGCAGGCGAACTGCTGGAGGACGTCGAGGGCGCGCTCTGGTCGCGCGAGTTGATAGACGCGGCACGGGTGTCCGAAGTCCTGCGGGCTGATCTCGTGCGCATCGTGGTAGCCATCGACCCGGCGGTGACCTCGGGCGAGGACAGCGATGAGACGGGCATCGTGGTGGCGGGCCGTGGCGCGGACGGGCATGGCTACATCCTCAAGGACGCGACCTGCAAGCTGAGCCCGTTGGAATGGGCGAAGCGCGCTGTGTACCAGTTCGACGAGTGGGCGGCTGACCGCATCGTGGCGGAGGTCAACAACGGGGGGGACCTCGTTGAGGCGACCCTGCGGGCGGTGCGCCTGACCATCCCGTATGAGGCTGTCCATGCGAGTCGTGGCAAGCGGGTGCGTGCGGAGCCGGTGTCGGCCTTGTATGAGCAGGGGCGCATCCACCACGTCGGCTTGTTCGACGCGCTGGAGGACCAGATGTGCAACTACGTCCCGGACGCGGTAGACAGCCCAGACCGGCTTGACGCGATGGTTTGGGCGGTGACGGCGCTGGGGCTCACGGTGCAGACAGAAGAGTTGGTAGCGGTAGACATCACACCACGGCGGCGGATCGGTGTATGAGTATCCTCGGCATCAAGACAGCAGCGGACCGCCTGCGGGACCTTGAGGCTGCGTCGTCGCAGCGCATTGCGGCCCTTGAGGAGCAGCTTGTCTCGGTGCGGGATTATGCGGCCCGGCAGGCGCGCCTCGCCGAAGACCGCACCAGCGACCTGGAAGACAAGTTGGCCCGTGAGGTTGGCTGGACGGTCCTTGGAGACAACGCCCTTGCGGCCTCCATGCAGAAGGCGCGCAACGGCTACAACGGGACGTTCACCGACGAGGCCCGGCGCGTGCGGCGGTTCCGCACGTCGAAGCGGATCGTCAACATGCACGGCGAATACTGCTTCGGCCCGGGCGTCGAAGCGCCCACGACCGGCGACGACAAACTGGACCAGGTTCTCCTCGACTGGTGGACCTACGGCGAGAACCAGGCTGCGGCCTTCTCGATGGTCGCACAGCACCGCCTGTCTGCGAAGCTCCTCGTGGACGGCGTACTTTACTTCGCCTGTTTCGCACCAAGCGGCGCTCGCCCGATGCTGGTCCGGCTGCTCAAGCCGGAGGAGATTGCGAGCATCGTCACGCACCCGGAAGACGCCTC
>CAZDIZ010000111.1:1298-3170 GCA_964505625.1 uncultured Solibacteraceae bacterium
GGGCAGGGCATCATGCTCGACATGATGGACATGGAGCTTGAGATTCTCCGCATTTCGGAGGACCAGTCCACCATCAGCGCGTCAACTGCTGGCCTGATGAACCGCCTGTATGTGCAGGGTGGCAGCAAGCAGGTATCGGCTGCCGTTTCGCACTTCGGGCAATCGGGTTCCGACCCGAGCACCGCGCCGCTGAACGCGGGCGACATCAACGTCATGTCGGCAGGGGCGAAGTTGGACGTCAGCCGGGCGAGCACCGGGGCCACGGACGCGCGCCAGAACCACCGGCTGTTTCTCATGCAGCTTGTGACGGGCGGCGGCGTGGCAATGCACTACGCCGGGGACCCGGAGAACGCCAACCTCGCAACGGCGTCGGCGATGGAAGGCCCTCAGCTCAAGCACTTTGAGGCCTATCAGGGCCTCTGGACGTACATCTACACGCGCCTCGCGACGGCGGCATTGCAGTGGGCTGGCGAGGACGTATCCGACCTGAACATCAATGTGCCGATGCCGGACATCGTGGTAGCGAACCTGTTGGACCGGCTTGAGGCAATCGGGATGATGAATGATCGCGGGTGGGCCACCTGGGACCAGTCAGCCCGCGAGGCCTGGATCACGATGGGTGCCGCCGACCCGACGGCTGAGGTCGAGATCGCGCGCCAGGAGAAGGACGATCAGGAGAAAGCCGATGAAGAGGCACCTGACGTCAGCGCAGCCATGCAGGCAGCGATGAACGCTGCACAGACGCCTGCGCCTGAAGTGCAAAGCCCGCCGGAAATGGACCAGGAGCCTGCGTGATGCTCATCTTCGAGTTCAACGAGCCAGCAAGCATCGGGAGCCTGATCCGTGGCGGTGCGAAGGACGCACAAAACCTGCGATCTGCAATCCGTAAACGTCTGACCAGCGAGTATGAGCGGAAGTCCAATGCCGTGCTCAAAGACCTGTACTCGGGTAGCGGCAAGGAGCCGCCGAAGTTCCGGCTGGAGGCGCGCTGGAAGAGTAAGGACCTCGACAGCCGGGCGCGCGTCATGGCGGACAGCCTGAACAGAACCCTCGCAAAAGACCGAACGCGTATCGAAGCAAAGTACCCGGACGACCCGAAGAAAGCGAGATCCGAGTTCGACGCCCTCACACGGCAGAAGACGGACGAGG
Organism: uncultured Solibacteraceae bacterium; assembly: GCA_964505625.1. Lineage (GTDB taxonomy): Bacteria > Acidobacteriota > Terriglobia > Bryobacterales > Bryobacteraceae > JAJFUV01. The sequence goes on from CAZDIZ010000111.1 coordinate 2,448, forward strand.
CCCTCGACATCATCAGCTCGGAGGCCGACCTGCAGGCGACGGTGGACCAGGCTCTGCATACGGGTGCAATCGACCCGAAGAAAGCGAAGGTCATGTGGTTTGTTGGGCCGCAGGACGCGAAGACCTGTTCGGCCTGTTCGGCGGTCATGGCTGGAAGCCCGTGGAGCATCTACGACGCCACGAACTACGGGGCAAAGCTGCACCCACGCTGCAGGCACTCGTGGGATACCCGGTGGGAGCTTGACGACGCAGAGAAGCGGGTCATGCGCCGGAGGATCAGGGACGGCGAGATTCGCGGCTGGGACGGAAAAGGGAAAACACCGGGTCCGATGTCGGCGAAGAAAGGCTCCGAGCTCTCGCAGCAGCACAAAGGCGGCTGGCCCATGCCAAAGGCAGACATGGTGCGGGTGCTGCGCAGGAGCGGCGTGCCGGAAGAGACCGTGAACGCCCTGCTGAACAACAAGCAGCTTGAGCGTCGCCTGAAGAGCCTCGTGAAGGCGGGCAAGCCACCGAGCAAAGCTGCACTGAAGCGGGCTTTGGGCGACCGCAAAGGCGCGCAGGACCTCGTGGACGCGCTGTTCACAGACTGACGACGACGCCGCAACGACGGACATAGCGGCCCCGGGCAATGACGCCCGGGCTGTTTCGTTTCTGGAGCACAGTGACCATGCGCCAGTCTGGAAGCATCGCCTTCCGCAAGCTCGCCCACCAGGAGCGCAAGCG
>CAZDIZ010000111.1:3270-10723 GCA_964505625.1 uncultured Solibacteraceae bacterium
ATGCTGCGAAGGGCAAACGGTGGCTTTACCCTGATCGAACTGCTGGTGGTCATCGCGATCCTTGCGATCCTGGCGGCCATCCTCTTCCCGGTCTTCGCTCGGGCGCGGTCGAAGGGCTACCAGGCGAGCTGTGCCAGCAACCTGAAGCAGATCGCTACGGCGATCATCATGGCAGCGCAGGGTTGCACGGCACCGATGGACCTCGACAAGTTGCTGCCTGAGCGGGATGCGAAATGAGACCGACGGGCCACCGGACGCGCTTCCGGCCGACCACAAACGGGCCGCTGCACATCGGAGGCGGGTATGTCGCCTATCAGTGTTGGCGTGCTGCGCGGTCGCTTGGGGGGCAGTTCGTCCTGATCGAAGACGACATCGTGGTGCGCCACAACAAAGGCGCGCAGAACGTTGACCGAGACAAGTTCGACGCTGAACTGAGCGCGATAGCAGAGGGGCACCTTGAGGACCTCGAATGGCTCGGGATTGCGCCAGACGAGTGGCACTGGGCCAGCGAGTTCGCGGATGCCCATGACGCGGCTGCGGAGCGACTTGGCATCCCGTCGGGGAGGTCTGACGTACCGCAGTTGCTGCGCTACGTGTACTCGGTGGCTGGCACGCCTGGCACTGCCGCATACCACCCGTGGCTGACCGTTGGGCGCGTGAGCGACGACCACGAGCTTGGCGTGACGGCCATCGTGCGAGGCGCAGACCTGATCAGCGAGATCGAGTTGTACGACCACATAGCGAAATCCCTGTACGGCGAAGCCTACTCGGTGCGGCAGGATTACCTCCCGCTGGTGCTGATGCCGGACGGGGCTGCGAAGCTAAGCAAGAGCATCCGAAGCCCTGAGGGCACGATAGCGTTCGTGCGCGAGATCGGCATGGACCCGGTGATGCTGAGGAGCATGTTCGGTCGCATCGGGTGTGCTCCTCCAGGGGACGCTGGGTACGGCTATGAGCCGTGGCAGACCTCACAGGTCTGGTTCGGCATATCGGCCCATCGGTACATCGACATGCCGAAGGACGTCGCAGCCGAGTACCTGCGATTGCGTAACGCGGTGGCGGAGCGAGAGGCTGAGGAGGCGTTGGCATGAGCACGGCAGGTAGGTGCATGGACTATCTCGTGGTTCGAACGCGCAATGGTGAACTGGCAGACTGCACGTTCACGGACCACGTCTTCGAGATAGACAGACCGACGACGGTTTGCGACGTGTTTGACTGCATCCGAAGCCTCGGGCCAAGGCGCGGCGACGACGGGGACATATGCTCCGTCTACTTTGGCGGACTTCTTCCCGAAGAGGAGTACTCCGAAGAGCGGGTGGCTGACCTGGAGTCGCTCAATGGCGGCGGTGGGTATGCCAGGCGCGTCTATCAGGTGGATAGCACGTGGAGGAGACTGTGCTGAAATGGATGCGACTGTTGCCGTGCTTGCCGACATGACCGCCGCAGGGGACATTGCATGGGAGCCGAAGCCAGACGGGTCGTTCGAGTCGGCTATCGGCTGTGGCTTCTTCGCGCACCTGTGGGAGACGGCAGAGGACGAAGTAAGCCTGCTCGTGGTGAGCAATGAGGCAGGGCAGCAGGTTGCGACCAGTGAGGCGCTTGCAGACGGCTGGCAGACGCGCCCTGAGCTTGCTGGTTTGCACCGGCAGGTGCGGCGCGCGGCTACGCTGGACTACTTCATGCGACGAGGTGAGATCGCTTGCGCATCCCTCGCCGGGTGACCATCGGGGCGCATGACATCCCTGTGCGGTACGTCAAGGATTTGCGCCACTATGAGACCGGGGAAAGCCTCCTTGGTGCATGGCACAGTGCCGAACGCGAGATCATGCTGAACGCCAAGCTCCAGGACTACCCGGACAACGAGCTTGTGATCTTCTTTCACGAGTGCCTGCACGTTCTGAACGACATCCTGACGCTCAACATCGACGAAGTGACCGTCGACCGCCTGGGGGAGGGCCTCACGGCGATACTCAAGCAGAACAAGTTGCTGAAGGACTGATCGCATGGTCGCGTACACATTCGGCGTCGAGCGCCAGTTGGCGTTCCCGGTGCATCCACTCATGGTCGGCACGGTGCGCGACCAATCGGAGACGGGCCGCGTGATACTGCTGCACGCAGGCGGCAAGCCGATCCAGCAGGGCGAACTGCTCGCAACCATCACCGACGAGTTCCTTGCCGCACTTGGGCCGGAAGACGTCGTATGGGTGCCGCTTTACGCTTGCTGCGTAGACCGCGTGGTGGACTGGCCCGCGCCGAAGCTGGCCGATTACGACGAGCACCTTGCGCTGATCCGGGAGATCGCGCCGCACGTCGGGGCGGTCATGGTTGGCAACATGGGGCCGGAAATGTGCTGGTGGCTGAAGTCCGTGACAGACCCTCTTTTGGGCTTCCGGGCTGGCATGGGTGCGGAGTTCATCCGGCACCACAACGACCTGATCCGCGAGGCTGGCGGCCGCCCGGCATACGGCACGGTTGACTGGGACCTGATCTGCGATTGCTTCGAGGGGGGCACGCTGCAGGCGGCCATCCGCGAGGCAGACGCTCTTCAGGTCTGCTTTTGCGGGTTCACGATGGTTGCCGGGTGCCATGTGGACCGGAACCAGTACCTGTTCCGCAAGCAGTTGACCTACATCCACCGGAAAGGCGAACCGAGGCTGCGCGACTACCTCCGGGCTACGGAGGTGTGGTCGGGCGTGAACTTCAAGGACGGGCTGCACAAGGAGAATGACAAGCACCTGGCCGAGTTCGGCTTCACGGCTGGGATATGCGGTGGCGCTGAGGAGGTGCAGGTGTCCGATGCCCTACAAGAAGGCTGAAGACGTCCCGATGACGGTCCGAAAGGCCCTCCCTGCGGAGGGTCTTTCCATTTGGATGGGTGCGTTCAATGCGGCGCACAAGAAGGACCCGGACGAGGCTGCAGCGGCAGCAATCGCCTGGGCGGCGGTGAAAGCCGCCGGGTTCGTGCGTGGCAAAGGTGGCAAGTGGACCAAGGCCACGAAGGAGAGCGTCGCGCCGGTGCAGCGGATGGTGCTGGCTGACGAGGCTGTGCCGGTCAGTCAGGAACCTGACAGCACCGAGTTTGACAAGAACCTTCGCAAGGAAGACCTCGCTCCACGCTTCGAGCTTTGGCCGTTCACGTCAGCATTGTCCGACACCATCCGCGCAATCGCCAAGGACACAGAGCAGAAGGAGAAGCTCAAAGCCTGTCAGCGCGCACTGAGCGACTTCACGAGCGCTGTCATGGACTACTTGCGCAAGCCGCCTGTGATGGAGTCTGCAGGCAGGCAGCAGGCGTCGGCTGGCAATGCCTCCATCGTCGAGGCTTTGGAGAGTGCCTGGGACGAGGCATCCACGGCTGACGGCGACACCATCCCTGACGTGACGATCATCCGGGCTGGCGTGAACAAGGCCAAGTCGCGCAAGTACACGCCGGAGTTCCTGCAGCAGTGCGTGGCAGAGGGGCGATTCTCTGGATCCTTCTGCTACCTGAACCACCCGACGCAGCAGGAGCAGCGGGAGCGACCTGAGCGGGACTTGGGCCTGATCGCGGCACGGACCGGCGACGCCTACTGGGACGAGGCGAGCAAGTCCGTCAAAGCACCTCTCGTCTGGCTTGCCGAAGACGTTGCGGGAAGCAAGGGACAACTGGGCAAGGCGATGTTCATTGACCCGGTGGTGCGTCAGCGCGCCGGGCTTTCGATCTTCTACCAGGGCGACGTCAAGGCGTCCGAGGAGAAGCTTGCAGAAGCAGGTGGCAGAAAGGTTGTGGTCCCGACGGCGCTCCTGAGCGAGCGCAAGTTCGACGTGGACTTGGTGACATCACCCGGTGCGGGCGGTGGTTTCCCGCTGCTTGAGAGCACACGGGGCGACGAGGATGGTGAGACGCCTATGAGCCTTGAGGAGCTCAAGGAGCAGTACCCGGAACTGGTCGAGGCTATCAGGGCCGAGGTCGTTGCCGAGCAGGCTCCTGCCCCGGCTGAGCAGCAGGAGAAGCCTGCAAAGCCGGTTGACGAGAGCAAGCCTGTCGACGTGGACGCCGTCGTGCGCGAGGCCATCGCCGAAGCGGTCAAGGGCATGAAGGCCGAGATGCTGTGCGCCTCCTTGCTGGAGGCTGCGCTGTCCGGTGCCGACCTGGGGCAGAAGTCCAAGGACCGGCTGCGCAAGGATTTCGACAGCAAGGCGTTCGAGACTGAGGCCGCTTTCCGCGAGGCCTTCGACGGCGCGGTCAAGGAACTGCAGGAGATCGAGGGCAGCCGCGCACAGGGGCGCGTGACCGGCCTGAGCGGCGAGGCTGCTGGTGAGCAGAACGGCGAGACCGCCAAGACCCTGGCGGAGATCATCGGTGGCGCGGAGGTGAAGGACAATGGCTAACGAGTGGAAGTGGAAGCGCGGCCCGCGTATCACGACCCGGGCCACCGCAGCCGCCGCAATGAGTAAGGGGCAGCCCTGCTACATCAGCAGCAACGTCGCTACGGCGTCCGCCGACGGCGGGACCGTTGACCTCGTGGCCGCAGAGGACATCGCCAGTGCGGCCATCGGAACCTACATCGTCCCGTGCGGTGACGTGTTCGAGGTGAAGACGGGTGCCGACCTGGGCATCTTCGACCGGGTGTTCATGGGCGGCAGCAACGTCGTCGACGCCGGTTCGTCCTCCCAGGTGGACTGTGGTTTCGTGCTCGACTACAACCCTGCCAGTTCCGGGTGCGCGCTCATCAGCGTCAACAGCGCCCTGAACATGCGCAAGGCATACGGTTAGGAAAGGGGGTAGCACAGAATGGCTACGATCACTGAAAGCACCGGCAAGCTCCCCCTGACCGAGGGGCAGAGCAACGGGTTCGCCGCTCACGAAGTCCTTCCCGGCGGCCAGCTGGGCGGCATCGTCTCGGGCTCGTTCCGGCGCGTGCCGGACAACCTCATGGAGACCTACACGCCGAAGTGCAAGGACGATGGCTTCGTCAAGGAGGCCTTTGACGCCTGCATGCGTGGAGACTTCCGCGAGGCGCTGCTGCTGGCCCGGACGTTCGAAGCAAGGCCCTACAACAGGACCCTGGCAGAGGGCACCGTCGCGACCGACCTGGACACGATCCTGGACGGCAGCACCCGCACCCACGTCTTCGACGCCTGGAAGGAGCTTTCCTGGCCCTGGATGGAGTGCGTGCGGGTCGCCAGCTATGGCGATTACGAGACACACAAGATCGCCACGAACTCCGAGATCATCGTGGACGACAAGACGGCGAACACGGTCGTCTCCGGCACGCTGCCGGAAGTCCCGGAGAACATGGGCTACGACGAAGCGACCATCGCCGAGAAGTACGAGTCCATTCAGATCAAGGACTATGGCTGTGTTTTCTCGATCACGGAGCGAGCCCTGCGCGCCGACGACAAGCGCGTCTTTCCGGGCTTGCCGAAGCTGCTTGGGCGCACCGCCCGCAGGACCGTATCGGATAACGTTGCCTACTGCCTGGAGCAGTCCAGCACCGGGCCGACCATGACGGAGGACAGCGTGGCGCTGTTCAACGCAGCGTCTCACTCGAACCTCGCCGCCGTGGACATCAGCGCGGCCTATGTCAAAGCTGGCTACGCAGCTCTGGCCGCGCAGAAGGCCTACATCGGAGGCGCGACCGGGCGGGTTATGGGCCTGCGCCCGGCGTACCTGATCGTCCCGACGGCTGGAGAGCTCGCTGCCGCTGAGATCGTCGGAGCGGCTGCAACGACGCTGATCGCGACAGGCTACTCTGGCACCAGCGCCGCCGTGCGCGATCCGTCGTGGAACATCCTGGCCGGGCGGCTGAAGTTGTCCGTCTGGCCAGCTCTTACGGATGCCGACAGCTGGTACCTGTTCACGGACCCGGCGGAGTTCCCGACCCTGGAGGTCGCGTTCCTCGACGGTCGGCAGGAGCCGATCCTTGAGGTCCAGGGCGGCATCGGCCCGGACCTCTCGAATCCCATCGGGCGCAAGTACCGCGTCCGCATGCCGCACGGGGTGACGCCGGTTGACTGGCGCGGCATGTACTGCTCGACCGGCGCGTAGACGTAGCAGCAGCAACGGCACAACGGCGGCGGACTGGTGGCACCGCCGCCTCAAACACAGAGACCGATGGAGTGGTGAATGGTGGCTAAGACGCACGAGCAGGACAGCGAACGGACGTGGCAGCCGACACCAGCGGGGCTCTATGTCCTCTTCGGTGTCAATGGTGCGCCAGCGAGTGGGTACCTGATCGTCCCAACGAACCAGGACAAGTTCAGCACCATGTTCAACGCCAACGCGAAGCCTCAGGTGGTCATTACCGCACCAGGGCAGCTTGCGCCAGTGTATGACGAAGCGAAGCGCGGAACGTGGGACGTCACCAGCATCGACGAAGACGGCGCGGCGAACCTCGTCCTGTACGTCAACGGGCGCGAATGGCATCAGGCGAAGATCGCCCACGGCCAGGAGCGCGCGCCTGACAAGCCGCATCCGTTCGACGTGGCCGGGTAGTAGACTGGTAGCCGTTCGCAGGTAGCAGCAAGCGGAGCGTCCCGAAAGGGGCGCTTTTGTGGTTTCCCGCCCCGGTGGGTGCGTGCCGTGCCGGAACGCCACCACCGGCACTCGACGAGGCTGAAGCCGGGGCGGGACAACATCCCATCAGGTGACACCATGAGCGACAGCGCAGACTACGACCCGACCACAGACGTCGGCAAGGTCCGCATGAAGATCGGCGACCGCGAGTACCCGTTCCTACTCGAAGACGCGGAGATCAACGCCCTCCTGACGGAGGCCAACTCCTGCGTCAACGGGGCAGCCGGTCTGGCGCTGCTCGCTTTGGCTGCCACGAAGGCGGACGCATGGGCAAGCGTCAACGCGGGCTCTGTCAGCCGGAGCAAGGTGGACCCGCGCCGGGCGCTTCAGGAACTGGCGGAGCGGTACATCAACATGTCCGATGAGGTCAGCCTGAACGCCCAGGACGACGTAGTGTTTGGGACGGCGCGCGTGGACTGGAAGCTGGAGTACACAGAGGACGCGCAGCGATTGCGCGAGTTTGCCGAGGACGAGGAGGCGTAGCAGGAACATGCAGGTGGCAATGTTCCGCAAGCCGGTCGTGGTCAACGGGCAGCCGATCCCGCCGTGGAAGCCGCACCTGTTCTACTCGTCTCAGATGAGGAAGATAGTCGACTCTGGCCTGGACAAGCGCGACATCATCATCACCGAGGTCAACGAACTTCCGTGGTGGGATGGCGAGCGGCCCGTCAACAACATGCTCGTGTTCGGCGGCGGCGGTTTCGGGGACAAGGTGCAGAGCACCTGCGCCTTCCGCAAACTGGCGGCGAAGATCGGCAGGCCGATTGACCTCGCGGTGGACGCTTTCGAGGCCTACGAAAACCTGCCGTACATCGCGAACATGATGCAGTGGGCCGTGCCGCTGGAGATCATCCCGAACTATGACGCCATGTGCTCCTTCGAGGACGTGCTGGG
>CAZDIZ010000111.1:10823-21003 GCA_964505625.1 uncultured Solibacteraceae bacterium
CGCTGGAGATCATCCCGAACTATGACGCCATGTGCTCCTTCGAGGACGTGCTGGGCAACGACAACGAGCGAACCACCCACCTCGCCGAACTGTTTGCTGAGCGGTGCTTCGTGAACCCGCTGGTTCCTGGCGAGAGCCCGGACGACCCTGGCGAGTACCGCTGCGACTGGGTGTTCGCGCCAGACGAGCACCGGACGATGGTGTACCCGCAAAAGGAGCCCGGACAACTGTGGGTGGCGATACAGGTCGCAAGCCACGGGTTCTCGCGCTCATGGCCGTTTGAGAGCGTGCTGCGGCTATCGGAGATGCTGGCGGCGTGCGGGCACCCGAAGTTCACAGTGTTCCTCATCGGTAGCGCAGGGCAGGGGCCGCACTGGGCCACGCCGGTCTTCGAGATGCGCCACGAGCTCCCGGACCCGCCCGATGGCATCGTGAACCTGTGCGGGTACTTCCCGGACTGGCGGCACCTGGCCATGTTCCTGGAGGTATGCGACCTTGTGATAGCACCGGACAGCGGACCCTTGCACCTCGCGGGCGTCCTGGCCGTGCCGAGTATCGGGCTCTATGGGCCGCATACCTATGAGACCAGAGGGCGCTACTTCCCGACGCAGCATCCGATCATGGCGAGTTCATCGGACAGCCGGTGCCCTTGCCATTGCCACTCAGACCAGCAGCACGGAACCATTCCGTGTGGGCAGAAGTTCTGCTCCCTCATGGCCGCGATCACGCCTGAAGTCGTCTACGGGGAGGTGTTCAAACTCATTGATGAAGCAGTTAAGCGACCTCCTGACACAGACGGCGACGGTGATGGTGTACCAGCAGACCTTCACGGCATCGGGCAAGGAGAGTGTGGCGCTCACGGCTGTCCCGACGCTGAGCGAAGTGCCGTGCCTTGTGGTGCCGATGGGTGCTGAACAGGCCACCTGGCGCGGGCTGAACGTGGCGCAGCGCCCGGTGGAGATACTGTTTGAGCCCGATAAGCTGGTCACTGAGGACGAGAACGGGCAGGCGTATGCGCTGGTACAGATCACGGTGGATAACGCGGTGACCTATACGGCGGTGCAGCCTCAGCAGGTGTTCGGAGAGAACATCGGCTGCGACGACGTTCGGCACATATCGGTGGCGGCGGTTCGGCGCGAGGACGGTGGGGTCTAATGGCGTCGAACTGGCAGAGTGATACCGTCATCGAAGCCGTGCGGACGATCATCGGCAGTGCCATCACGGTCAACAGCGCCTCCATCGCGATCCAGGCGAAGCCCGAGACGGACCTGTACGCATTGCCGAAGGTCTCGTCAACCAACTACCCGCTGATCGCGATTGAGAGCATCAGCGAGGACAAGGCGCTGGACGAGTCGTGGGGCACGGTGAAGAAGCAGGCGATCAGCGTCACGTTGGCATTGCACTTCGTGGCGCGGATGGAGGACGTTACCTCGGCGGGCCTGAGCAGCCCGATTGAGTTCTGCCGGAAAGCCTGCGAGGCGATCAACGAGAAGCTGGATGCCACGCCGCGCCTGGGAACGTCCATCGTGGTCCACGGGTCGGCGGAGGGAAACGGACAAGAGCTCGAGTCAGAGGCGGCGATGCGGGCGCAGGGCCTCTGTGAGCGAACAACCGTCTGGACGTGGGTTTACACGACGGACCGGCAGGTAGCCTGATATGCGCTTTGACGTGACGACTAATGCCGCTGAGCTTGCCCGTCAGAACCACTGGCGGGCAAGTCGCGTTCTGACGACGCTGCATGAGGCCGCGAAGCACAATGCAAAGCTGCTCAAGCGGTTCGCGCGGCAGATATCGGGCCTGACGTGCCACAGCCTCGAAGACCTGCGGCGCATGGGACACCCATACGCGAAGCAGCGCCCGAGACCGCCGCACCCGGTGTATGAGATTCACACCCACAGCGGTGGGTACCGGCGCGGGTGGTTCGCACGGACGAAGATGCACAACGGCGATTCGGTGATCGAGTTCGGCAATAGTGCCGAGCCGATTGCCGGGTGGCTGGAGGACGGCACCCGGAAGATGATCGCAAGGGGGCCGGTGCGGTACACGGTCCTGCACAACATGGACGAAATGCAGTTGAACAACCGCCGCGCCTATCGGTCGGCCCTGGGCCTACACGGGGCAGCAGCGGCATCCCGGTCAGCGAAGTACCTCAAAACCCTGGGGTAGGTGAAGGCCAATGGCGGCTACAGACAGACTGGTAGGCAGCAGCATCACGATTGCGAAGGTCGGGACGAACGACCTCACCGACAAGTTCCGCGTGCTGGACCACACGAAGGACGTCGTGGCGATTGACGTCGGGGCCGTCGGGGACACCCGCGTCCACGAGAAGGCAGGGCGTATCCGCGAGGAGATCAGCCTGGAGGCCGTGATTGAGACCACCGGCGTCTTCCGGGCGCTGATCGGTACCGACGTGACGTTCACGGCAGACATTGCTGGCACCAGCATGACGGGCACCGGCCTGCTGAAAGGCGGGCGGGAGTCGTCCGGCGGCATCGACGGCGTGCAGACAGAGGCCGCGACGATCAGCGTACACACGGTTAGCTAAGGATGGTGGCAATGCCTGAGGTGGCACAGGTGCAGAAGGCACAGAGCGCGGCGCAGGTCATCGCGGCTGCAAAGGCGGCCCGCGAGCGTGCGACCGACAGCATTCCGGTTGAAAGCTGGGGCGTCTCCCTCACGGTCGCCCCAGCTTCTCCGGCGGAGTATTACGCGGCACACGAGATGGCCCGGAAGCTGGCCGACCAGAGGGGCCTGCAGGGGCCAAGTGTCGCGTCGGACCTGGCGTGGTTCACTGCATGCGTGAAGGACCCGCAGTTCAGCAATGCAGAGGCAATCGACCTGCTGAACGCCGACCCGGCGGAGTTCGGGAAGATCGCGCAGATATGCAAGATGCGCAGCGACGGCGTTCCGTGGGCGCTGTTCTGCCTGCACATTTGGGTGGACCAGGTGAACCACCTGCAGGAGGCGGAGCAGCACGGGGAGGTCCCGGCGGGGACACACCGCTTCTGGCAGACCCTGGCGATGGCATTCGCACAGTACACGTCCGACATTACGGCGAAGCAGGTTGACTACGTGGCTTTGGGGCGGGCGTTGGTCGAGGCGAACGGCGCGTCGGTGGAGCAGGCGGCAGACGTGCTTGAGCAGTTCCTCGCCGACGAGGATGCGGAACGAAAAAACGCATCCGAGGGGAGTGGGGAAGGTGGCATGCCTGCCTCCGATGGACCAGCAGAACTCCCCGACAGTTAGCCGAAGACGGGTGGTCGTGGGATGACTTCCGCGACCTTGAGACCTTCGACCGGATAGAGTCGCTTGAGCTGTGTGCCGAGTGCGAGAACGAAGCGTCGCGTCGCGTGAAAGAGTGCAAGGCGTGCGGGGCGGAGTACACGGAGAGAGAGAAACAGCATGGCGCGCGGCACCGATGAACTCCTGACGATCCTGCGAACGCAGGGCGCGCGTGAGGTTGCGTCTGACCTTCGCGCGATAGGCGACGCGCAGGAGGACCTTGCGAAGCGCGCAGCGGCTGCGACGCGGCAGCTTGAGCACCAGGCGGCGGCGATGGAGCGCGCGGCTGACAAGTACCGCTCGCTTGGCGACAATGCGAACAAGGTCGGGAACACGCTCCTCGGGATCAGCGCGGCAGGAGTGGCGTTTGGCGGGTGGCTGGTTCAGGGCGCGATGCGTGCTCAATCCAACCTCGCGATGATGAAAGTCGCGTTTGACGGGAACGCGAAGGCAGCCGAAAACGCTGTCGCATGGGCGAAGAAGTACGCGGACGTAACTCCATTCGGGACGTCGGAGGTCGTATCCGCGGCTGCGCGCCTGCAAGTAGCCGGGCTCGACATGCAGAAGTGGGTTGAGATCGCAGGAAAGATGGCCGCAGCAAGTGGTGGCACGAAGACCATCACGGATGCAGTCGAGGCCATCAAGGACGCTGTCAGCGGCGGCGGCCTGGAGCGCATGAAGGAGTTTATGATCAACTCCCAGGCGCTGTTGGAGTTCGGGGCCAACAAAGCTCCCGGCGGCGGTGTCGCGACGCAAACGAAAAAGGACGTCGAGGCGCTACAGCAGGCCATATCGAAGTTCGTTGACGCGAAGTTCGGTAATGCCATCGACGAGATGCGAAACACCATTGGCGGCGGCATATCGACGCTACAGGGCAACATCGAGGGTTTGCAGGAGGCCCTTGGCAAGCAGCTTATACCGGAACTCGGGAAGACGGTGGACTGGCTCACTCGGATGGTCGAGGGGTTCAACAAGCTTGACCCTGAGACGCAGCACACAATCGTTCAGGTTGGCAAGGCCGTCGTCATCGTGACCGCCCTGGGCGGTGCCGTCTCGAAGGTCGTGGGCTTCTTTGCCATGTGGCAGGCGGCTTCGGCTATCCGGGCGGCGAAGAACATCGCTGCGAACCTCGCAGAAGCGGCAAGTGCGAAGGCCCTTGGGAAGTCCTATGAGGACGCTGGCCGCAGTAGCACGATGGTCGGGCGGGCGATGTCTCAGAGCCGCATGATCGGGCGCATCGGTGCCGTCGGCGCTGGCATCGGCCTTGGCTACAGCCTCTATCGGTCCTACCAGGCGGGAACCGAAGGCACGACGACGGGCGTGCTTGGGTTCCTCGGCTCGACCATCAGCGGCGCGATTACCGCAGGGATGCTATCCGGCTTCAACCCTCTGGTGACGGTGCTCGGGGCCGTTGCAGCGGCGCTATTGCACTTCGCAGCCAACTGGGGAGGCAGCAAGGCCCGCAACAGCAGACTCGCGGCTGCGGAGCAGCTTGGCCTCACGCAAGCCGGAATGGACCCGATGCAGGCGTGGCAGAACATCGAGGGCAGTTACCAGCAGCACATTGCCCGCGCGTCGTCCATGATGGGCATGCTCGCCGGGGCCACGGACACGATGCTGTCTACCGGGGCGCTGAACTTCGGTGTCCTTGCGAAGCAGCACAAGGTACAGGCTGGTTACCCGTGGGCACTTGGCGCACACACCTACCGGGGCATCCCGTTCGACATCAACACAGCGAACATGCACCCGTGGCAGTACCTTCAGCAGTTCATCGTCCAGAGGGGCGAGGGCGCGCGCGGCAAGGAAGCGGACCAGTTCCTGCGGGCCTACGACGAGGAGGCCCAACAGATGCTGCGCAGCCACGTCCTCATTCGGGATATGCTGCGCGAAGAGTGGCATCGGACAGCGAACCTGCAGTATGAGAAGAAGGCGCAGTCCTGGGAAGAGGCATTGCAGGCGAAGCTGGTCGAGTACATCGAACAGCGGATGAAGCTGGTCGACCAGATACGCGCCTACAACATCAAGCTCCAGGACGCCGCGATTGCGAAGGCGGAGCAGTACATCGGCATGATCCAGGCGGGCTTCATGTCGGGCGAAAGCGCAGGGTCCTGGCAGGCGCGCCGTGCGGAGGCCGTTGCTGCGAAGGCGCGGCTCATGGCCGCAGGCGGCGACACGGAGGGGTCGGAGGCCGTGATGACGGCCTACCGCTACCAGATGTTCCAGGAGTCCACAAGCGCGCAGATGAAAGGCTATGACCTCCTGGGCGCACGCGCGGACCGTGCCCTCGCAGGAGGGTACAGTTCTGCAGCCTGGGCGGCCCGCAGGCAGGCCGCGATGGGCCGGGCGGGGGTACTGGCCCGGACGGGCGATACCGGCGGCTCTGAGGCCGTCTTGTTCGAGCTGAGGCAGCGAGAGATACAGGATACGCGGGCGGCCCTCATGGCGCAGATCGGAGCGGCGCAGGAGCAGCGCGGCATTGCCGAGCAGCTTGCCGAGGCCAGCGGGGCCACACGGAGGCATTTCGCGAAGGTCTTCGGCGCGGGCGGCAACGTCCAGCAGCTTGGCGAGTACATCATGGGGCGCTTCAAGCAACTGCGCGACTACCTGGCTGCGCAGGGCCTTGGGCAGGAGGCGGCAGACGTCTGGCGGCAGGCGCAGCAGTGGTGGCTCAGCCAAGCCGACAAAGGGCGGCAGCCAAGCATCGCGCGGGAGATACTCTCGACGGGTGGCGTATCCGGCCTTGCCGAGGCCCGCATCAACCGCATGATCGCGGGCGGTGCCGCGTATTCGGGCTACCGGATGGCTGGTGCCACGGGCAGCTACTGGCTTGGTCAGGGCGGCGTGCGTCTGAACGAGACGGCAGCAAGCCGCATCCGGGCGTACTCGACGGGCGACAAGAAAGTTCGCATCGACATCTACGGGCACTGGGACGACCAGGCGTCCGAGGAGATAGCGGAGATGGCCGTCGACAAGACGCTGCAGGTGATCCCGAAGGTGCTCGCAGGAGTTGGCTCGTGGCGGTCAATCCCGTAGCAGGAGTTGCGCTATGGGTGGCGGAATTGTGGTAGGCTGGTGGCAGTGAGCATGGAACACGCGAGGTGGCAGCGGTGTCGATAGCCGGGGGGTACTGCAGGACATGCCGTGAGCATGGCAAGCATACGCCTCTGCCGCAAGGGCAGACGGTCTGCAAGGCTTGCGAAGAGGCGTGGAAGCAGCAGTTCGCACCGAAACCTAAGCCGGTGATAGCGCCGCCGGTGGCCGAACCAGCGCCGCCGGTGGTGGTGGCGAAGGAGAGGCGCGTGTCTCACGAAGAGACCGTCGCAATGCGGGCAGCGGAAGGGCTGCAGACCTGGGGGCTGTTCCTGGCAGTCATGTGCTGGCTATCGGCTGCGATCATGGGCTTTGCGGCGTCCGTCTCGTTCTCTGGCGCAGTGAACACGGATGATCTGACGATGGCTATCGGGTTGGTGTCGGTTGCTGCGGCGCATGCCATGATCGGGTGTTGGGTGTACTCGGTCCACAGTGCTGGTGTGGTGATGATCCGGCTGTTGGTTCGGATAGTTCAGCAGTGACATCACGCAATGGGATGGTGGCACCATGCGGATGCTGATGGCTGTTGTGCTCGTGCTGGTGGCAGGGCTTGCCGTGGCGCAAGAGGAGGAGCGGGACGACAGGCCGCCGATCTGGACTGTGCTACAGAACGAGCGTTCCCTCGAGTCTGAGGCTGCCTTCTGGTTCATGCTGCGCAATGCGGCGCTTGGAGCAGGCGTCCAGACGCAATACATCACGTTCTGCCGGAACCTCGGGGGCACAGAAGGCGACACGCAATCGCGGCGCGCGAAGCGGCTGAAGCTCCCGCGCAAGCCTCACGAGTGGCACGACCTGCGGGTGCCGTCGAGTCAATGGCCTGCAGTGGTCAAGGCGTTCGCGCAGACGATGGGGAAGCCGATGGTCTGCAGCGGGGACGCAGTCGGGACGCGCGAAGCGACGTGGGTGTTTTGGGAGCCATGGAAAGGCACGGCTGACTTCTCGTTCGCCGTGACGCTGAGCAACGGTAGCACCGACGCGCCAGGGACGGCGGAGGTGCTATCAGCCTACGGGGCTCAATGAGATAGCGGCGTAGCACCAACAACCCAAGGAGGCCCTGCCGGGAGACTGGCAGGGCTTTTTCTATGCCCACAATCGGCCTGACCATCAACGAGCCCGAGGACTACATCAGCGGACCCGCTGTGACCTTCAGGTTCAAGCCGCGTGACTTGTGGGCAGCACGCACTTCGGTATTCTCAAAGGACGCCACGACAGGCCAAGCTGATCTGTGGCTTGAGCCGATCAGCGGCGTCCTCATGCTGCGCCCGGTCTACGACGGCACGCGGGACACGAACAACGACAACGCGACCACGAGCGGCGGCACCTGGGCAGAGGTTGACAACCTGTGGGGAACAGCATGCACATGGATGCACCAGACGGACGCCACGGCCACGGACACCTACATCGAGAGCACGAGCGCCTTCGAGGCGAACACGAACCTGTATGTGGACCTGTTCCTGCACGAGGACGACGCGACGGACTACAAGGTCGCAATCGAGTGGGGCGGGCTCTACAAGCTGGAGATATACCGGGACGGTCAGGCAGCGCTGTTCGTGCGGGAGACGGCGGAGAGTGAATGGACGGACCACCAGCGGGGGCGTGTGGCACCGGCTGAGAGTGGCATCTTCGAGCAACGCCTGCGGCTGGCATTCGTCTGTGCAAACCAGCGCACCGTCGCGATTGCATCGGAGCAGATGGGTGCGGACGCAACGTTCACGGGGCTATCGACGCAGGGGGCACCGGCAACCGAAGGCGTAGGGGCGACAGACCCGGCTACGATCTTCGAGGAGGCGAAGTGCCGAATCACTGTGAGCGACGGGGCATACGTCGCTGGCATCCGGCCTTTTCTCTACCCGGCAAGCGGCTCGGTGTTGTCTCCGCTCACCACCATGCAGGAGTACGGGTATGGCGACGCAACGTACACGGGGACGCCGACGCTGAGCGAAGGCAAGTACCTGCCGACGGACACTGCGGTAGCGCACAGCATCCGTGATGCCGATGGAGACGAGTTCGGCGAAAGCGATGACAAGTCGGTCTTCAAGGACCGCGTGGAACTCACGGCAGGAGGCAGCAACACAAGGACGCCCTGGGTGGCATGGTCACAGGTCGAAGTCGAGACGGTCACGACGTCCAACGGGGCCACGGCGACGGACATCAGCGCCTATGTGAGCGCAATCCACGAGTCGCTCGCGCTGGATGGGTACTCACACAATGTGTCCGTGGACCTCGTGCCAGAAGCAAACCTCGACTTCCTGCCTGTTCCGGCAGTGTACTCCAAGCTGACGGTGGACGGGACGCCACGAACGGCGTTCTACCTCGGGGAGCCGGAGTATACAGAGTGGGAAACATGGGCCAAGATCAGGTACACGAACTGCGAGAACCGGCTTCTGAAGCTGAAGCACTTTCTCATGTCGGATGCCTACGTGTTCGACGGGATGCTCCACACCGCAGCGGTCGCGAAGATACTGCAGATTGCTGGGGTCCCCGCTGGACAGATGACCATCGCCGAGGACCCGCTTGAGCGCCGATTGCCCATGCCGGAGGAGGGCGAGGAGCCGTTGTTCCGGTGGCAGAACGGGACGACGGCTTTTGAGGCGGTGCAGTACATTTGCGACGTGTTCAGCGGGTGGGGTCTGTACATCGACGGGGACGGCAAGTTCGTCTACTCCGACATTCGGGCGGCTCAGGAGCCTGCGGCGAAGTTTGAGAAGCACGTAGAGGACGACGACAACCGCCGCGTCATGAGCTTTCAGACGAAGATGGACGCCTCCCAGTGCTACAACCAGATATGGGTGGTGGGAGAGGACGTCGAGGGCAATGTGCTGGTAGCATACTGGGAGAACCCTGGCGGGTGGCAGACGGCTGACGTGGACTTCGGCGGGACCACTGGAAAGTACCTTGCGGAGCGGCGAAAACTCCTCTACATCGACCCGGCATTGACGACACAGACGGCCTGCAATGACGCCCTGACAATCCTCATTGCAGAGCACCAGAGGCCAGTCCTGCGAGCGTCCATTCGCAGTTGGTATGACCCGAGTTTGCGGCCAGGGCAGTGGGTGGAACTGCAGATGAAAGGAATCTTCGCAGGCAGCTTCTACAACTGGCGCATAGACCAGATTGATACGGAGATCACGCAGGACGGTGCCACGGCGGACTACCAACTGACCTACATCAACTGGGCGTGATGGCATGGACAACACCCACCGCGGCCAGCAGATCAATGCCCTTCGCGCACGGTTTGCGGCGGCCATCAGGCAGGGCGATGGAGTCACTGTTCTCGCACCGAAACTGACCGTACTGCAGCAGCAGAAGTCGGACGCTCTCCTTGCGAAGTTCACCAGCGGGCAGTTCGCAGCGCCGTCCAACGAAGTGCAGACGTGGATCGTCGAGTACGACGCCACGAGCGGCGACCTGCCGCAGAGCGCATCCCTCGCATGGACGGCAAGCCTCTCGGGTACCGTTGACGTGACGGTCAGCAACTCGATCTGCTACCTGCGCGACGAGGGCGCGACCGACGACCTACTGTACTCATACGACATCGCGGCAACCACCTACACCCTCAGCAATGCTCGCGGGACCGTCGTGGAGGCATACGTGGCGGTTCCGTCGGCAAGCCTCGGTGCCAATTCGGGGATGCTGGTGAGGATAGAAGACGGCACGCAGCGGTTCGATGTGTATGTGCGGAGCGGTGACCTGAACGTTGACGACAGCACAGATGCCGTTGTGAGCGCGGACCTGTCGGGGTTCCATTGGCTGCGCCTGGACGCGAAAGGCGGTTCGGTGCTGCTATCGCGTGACGGAAGACGCATCG
>CAZDIZ010000112.1:0-10232 GCA_964505625.1 uncultured Solibacteraceae bacterium
CCTTCGATGAACCAGTCCAGCGTCTGTGCCGTGTGCGCCACCTGCTGCGCCGCCGTCATCATGCCTTCCTGGGGCCGGTATTGCGAGTCCGCTTCGTCCAAAACTCTGGCCGAGCGCTCGAAGAAATGCTTGCTCGCCAGCATCTGGCTGGCGTAGTCGGAACGTTGTGGAGTTGGGCTCATGGATGGAACTATAGCAGAAGGCGAAGAAAAAGAGAAGATCAATTTTCGCCCCTTTCACAGCTTCGGGGCTACCCCCTATTCCAAGTTAGAATAGGGTGGTGCCCTCGCTTTCCTGGATCTTGGGTTTGCTGTGGATTAGTGTGCTCGCGGCCCAGCCCCTGATCCTTCCCCTACGTGAAGTGCGCACCGGTATGCGCGGCGTGGGCAAGACGGTTTTCTCCGGCACGCGCATCGACGAATTCCAGGTTGAGATTCTCGGTATCTTGGAAAATTCCGGACCGAAGCAATCCATCATCCTGGCACGGCTGTCCGGCGGACCGCTGGCAAACGCGGGCGTCATGCAAGGCATGAGCGGCAGCCCGGTTTACATCGGCGGCAAGCTGGTAGGGGCCGTGGCGTTCGCCTTCCAGTTCGCCAAGGAACCCATCGCGGGCATCCGTCCCATTGAAGAAATGCTGCGCGTCTCGACGCAAGCCGCGGCGCCCGCACGGCGCGTGAAGGTTTCTTTGTTCGATCGCGACCTGACGCGTCCGCTGGTTCCAACGCAAGCCACTGGCGACGGCCGCCTGATCGACCTCGCCACGCCGGTAAGTTTCGGCGGGTTCACTGAAGCCACCATACAGACTTTCGCGCCTCAGTTGCGCGCCCTGGGCCTGGAACCACGCGCCGGAATCGGCGGTGGATCGGCAACCGGTCCGGCCAAGCGCGCGCCGCAGCCTCCACAGCCCGGTTCCATGATCAGCGTGCAGCTTTTGTCGGGCGACATGAACGTCAGCGCCGATGGCACCGTCACGCTGGTGGACGGCAAGCGCGTGTATGCGTTCGGCCACCGTTTTCTCAACATCGGTCCAACTGAGATGCCGTTCGCGCGCGCAGACGTGCTGACGGTGCTTCCGACACTGTCGACCTCGTTCAAGATCTCCACCGCGCGTGAATGGCTCGGAGCCATCACCATGGACGCGAGCACGGCGGTGACGGGCGAACTCGGAAAGCGCGCCGAAATGGTGCCGGTGTCGATCACGGTGAATCGCGTGGCTGACGGAGCGCCATCGGCAACGCTCGAACGCTATCGCGTGCGCATGGTGAACGATGCGCTGCTCGCGCCGCTGCTCTTGCAGATCGCAGCGTTTTCAGCTATCGACGCCACCGAACGCACGGTGGGCGCATCGACATTCTCCATACATGGGCGCATCGAATTTCAGGGCGGCGCGGCGCCGGCGAAGATCGAGAACATGTTCTCGGGCGATGCCAACGTACCCATGCAGGTATCGCTGGCCGCCGCGGTGCCGGTGGCCTACGCGCTGCAAAGCGGCTTTGAATCGCTCAAGTTGAAGAGCGTGGATCTCACCATCGATTCCTCGGTTGCCAGGCGGCAGTGGCAGATCGATCAGATCTGGGCGTCGCGGCCGTCGGCTAGGCCGGGCGACACGGTGGACATCTTCGTTTCGCTCGCCGGCGAGGGCGGCGCGGAACTGAAGCGCAAAGTATCCTACCGCATTCCGCCGGGCGCTCCCGCCGGACTGCTGTACTTCACCGTGGCGGACGGTCTGGTGACGAACATGACGGAATTCGCCAGCACGCTCACATCCGTGCCGCGTTCGGCCGCGCAGGTGGTGGCGCTGCTCAACGGTCTGCGGACCAACACGCGCGCGTACGTGCGTGTGTGGCGCGCCGAGCCGGGATTCCAGGTGCAGGGCGAGGACCTGCCCGATCCTCCGCCGTCGGTCTCGATGATCCTCGGGCGCGGCGCGACGGCCGCCGGTGGCGCGGGAACGGCGCGGAATTCGAAAGTCGCGGAACTGGAAATCGGAGTAGACAATGCCGTGGTCAGCGGGTCCAAGACCCTGCAGGTGGAGGTGAAGGAATGAGACGCATGCTGCCGGCCGCGGCGTTTTTCCTGACGGCGGCCATCGCCGGCGCTTCGGGCACCGCGAATTGGGAGATGAACTCCTACCAGGATTTCCTGCGCGGCCGCTTCAACGGCATTTCGCTTTCGCGCGACGGCAAGCTGCTGCTGGCTCCTCCGTTTGAAAGCGTCTACACAAGCGAGCAGCAGGTGATCTGGAGCCTGGCGGAAGCTCCCGACGGCACGCTTTACGCCGGCACGGGCCATCGCGGACGCGTGTATCGCATCGACAAATCCGGCAAAGGGACACTTTTGTGGACCAGCGAGCAGCCGGAGATCTTCGCGCTCGCCGTGGGGCCGAATGGCGCGCTCTACGCCGCGACGTCGCCCAACGGCCGCGTGTACCGCATCGAAAAAGGCAAGGCCACCGAGTACTTCGCTCCGGGCGCGCGTTACATTTGGGCGCTCATCTTCGGCGGCGATGGCGCGCTGTATGTTGCCACCGGCGATCAGGGCAAGATCTTCCGCGTGACCGGACCGGGCAAAGGCGAAGTGTATTACGAGACTGCGCAATCGAACGTCACCTGCCTGGGCGTGGACGCGGAAGGACGCTTGCTCGCGGGCACCGAGCCGAACGGCATTCTCTATCGCATTCTGGCCAAGGACAAAGCCTTCACGCTTTACGATTCGAACTTGCCGGAGATCCGCGCCATTGTGCCGGGCGCCGGCGGTTCGCTTTACGTGGCCGCGTTGGGCGGTTCGACGGCGCGCCGTGTGACGGCCGCGGCGGCGGCAACGGCGGCGGCGGCCAATATGGCGGTGACGGCCACTTCCACCAGCATCACGGTGACGGATTCGTCGGTGCAGAGCGGCGTGGATCTGAAGGCGCGGCCCACGACAACGCAGCCGGCGCAGGCCTCGGCGCCTCTGGTGGTCGCCTCGCCCGTCATCGATATCACCGGCATCGAACGCTCCGCAGTGTATCGCATCAATCCGGATAATACGGTCGAATCGCTGTGGACATCGAAAGAAGAAAACGTCTACGACCTGGTGGCGCGCCCGAACGAACTGCTGCTTTCCACCGACGCGCAGGGCCGCATCTATCGCCTGTCGCTCGACCGCAAGCTGACGCTGGCCGCCGAAAGCGGCGAGGGCGAGATTACGCGGTTAGCGTTCACCGGCGGGTCGCTCCTGGCCGCGGTGGCGAACCAGGGACGGATCATGCGGCTCGGGCTTACGCCCGGCGCCAAGGGCAGCTATGAATCACCGGTGCATGATGCGGGCACGGTGGCGCGCTGGGGCCGTCTGAGCTGGGTGATGGAAGACGGCGCGGGCGGACAGGTGAAGTTCGAAACGCGTTCAGGCAATTCGGCGCGGCCGGACCGCACGTGGAGCGATTGGACCGCCGTCGAAGCCGCGCAGGGCCACGGACCCATTACCTGCCCCAACGCGCGATACATACAATGGCGCACCACGCTGGAAAGCGCCGGTGGAAAGCTGCCGGTGATCGAAGACGTGGGCGTATCCTATTTGCCACAAAACACCGCGCCGCTAGTGAAAGCGATCAATGTAACCACGCAGGTGGCCGGCGCTACTCAGGTGCGTCCTTCGACGCCCGCCACCGCGGCGGCTACTTACAGCATCACGGTGACCGACACGGGCGACGCGGGTCCCACCACATCGGCCGGCACGCCCACGCAGACGCTCACGCGCGCTGCTCCGCCGCAGATACAAGTTACCTGGCAGGCGGAGGATCTGGATGGCGACCGCCTGATCTACGCCGTGCACTTTCGCGGTGAAGACGAACACGAGTGGAAGCTCATCAAGGATAACCACACCGAAAACACGCTGGCGCTCGAATCCGAGCTATTCGCCGACGGGCGCTACTTCTTCCGCGTCACCGCGTCGGACCGTCTGGCGAATCCTCCGTCGTCAGCGCGTGAAGCGGAGCTGGTGAGCGCGCCCGTGTTGATCGACAACACGCCGCCGCACGTGGTGGCCGGTACGCCGCGCCGCAATGCCGGTCAGGTCGAGATCGACTTCGAAGCCGCGGACGCAGCCAGCGCCTTGCGCCGCGCCGAATATTCGCTGGATGCTTCGGCCTGGACACCCGTGGAACCGGTTGACGGCGTCATCGATTCGTTCGGCGAGAAATTCGTCGTGCGCTTCGCCGAACCGCGCCCGGGCGAACACGTGGTGGTGTTCCGCACCGTCGACGCCGCCGGCAACGCCGGGCTGGCTAAGGTGGTTCTGCGGTAGTATTACATTAATACCCTCCGCATGCCTATCTATCAAATTGTGGTCCTGGCGATTGTACAGGGACTGACCGAATTCCTGCCCATCAGCAGCACGGCGCATCTAGCGCTAGCGCCTTGGTTATTCAAGTGGCACGATCCGGGACTGGCCTTTGATATCGCACTGCACATTGGAACGCTCGCGGCCGTGCTGGTGTACTTCTTCCGCGACTGGGTACAAATTGCCGCGCAAGGGTTCGGCATCAAATACAGCCCCGATCCGGAACTGCGCGAACAGCCCAGACTGCTCTGGGTGCTGGCCATCGCCACATTGCCGGTGGCGATATTGGGCTCGGTGTTCCAAGATCAAGCCGAATCAAGCTGGCGCAGCCCGTTTGTGATGGGCGGCATGCTCGTCGGGGTGGGCCTGCTGATGGCGCTCGCCGACCGCCGCGAGCACCTGGTGAAGGACATCGCACACATTTCGTTCTTCGATGCCATGCTGGTGGGCGTGGCGCAAGCCATCGCGATCATCCCCGGCACCTCGCGCAGCGGCATCACCATCGTGGGGGCACTCGCTTGCGGCATCAACCGTTCGGCGGCGGCGCGTTTTTCGTTCCTGCTTTCGACGCCCGCCATCGCCGGCGCGGCGGCCAAGGCGCTGTGGGACCTGCACAAGGCCGGCGGCGTGCCTCCGGACATGCGCCTGGGCTTTTTCCTCGGGATTGTGCTCAGCGCGGTAACCGGCTGGCTGGTGATTCGCTTCCTGATTGAGTATCTAAGGCGAAACACGCTGTCTTTCTTTGTCTGGTATCGCGTAATCTTTGGCATAATAGTGATTGCTCTGGCTCTTGTCCGCGTTTAGCGGATGAAGCTTTTAGGTCCGACCGAACACCCACGCCTGAACGAGGCCGCAGCGGTAGTGTATGCGGCCGCCGCCATACTGCTCACGCTCAGCCTGGTCTCTTACCACAGTGAAGACCCGTCGCTGAACGCATCCAGCGGCGCCAGCCCGCTGAACTGGATCGGCTTCCCCGGCTCCTACGTCTCCGACGCGATGTTTCAGTTGTTCGGCGGCATGGCGTTCGTCCTTCCCATCCTGCTCGGACTACTCGCCTGGAAGTGGCTGCGCTCGAAGCCCATTGAAGCTCCATGGGTACGCGTGTTTGGCTGGACGGTGCTGATAGGCAGCGCTGCGGCACTGGTTTCCATGGAAACCGGCTGGCGTCTGTTCCACGGCGCAGTACCGGCCGGAGGCATGCTCGGACTGCTGCTGGCTAATTACCTGGTGCGCACCATGAACCTGACCGGCGCGCTGATCTTGACGGCCACCTGCGTCACGGTGTCGCTCTACCTGGTGTCGTCGTTCTCGATGTCCAAGCTGGTGGAGTGGTTCAGCGGACCGATCGCCTGGTTCCGTTCGGTTGGCGAGCGCTGGTCGGCATGGCGCGCGCGCCGCCGGGAGGCAGCCGCCGAGAAACGACAGAAGAAGGCCGAGCGCGCCAAGACCCGCCGCGCCGCCGTGAGAGCGTCCGCGATGGAGAAGGCCGCCGAGCCGGTAGCCGCAGCAGTCACCGAGGATTCCAGACCGCCTTGGGAAGAAGAACGGGAACACACCGACATCCCCATACGGACTCTCGACGACGCGCCGCCCGCGCCCGCGCCGCCCATCGTGGAGCAAGCCGTCGAGCCGGCGCACGTCGAACGCACACGCCGCGCCCCGGCCGCGCCTGCCGCTCCCGCCGCGTCCGCCGTTCACACGTACGAGCTTCCGGATACGGAACTGCTGAACCCGCAACCCGCCCGCAGTGCCTTCGACGAACAGGAATTGAAGGAAACCGCCGCGCGCATCAAAAGCAAGTTCGAAGAGTTTAACGTCTTCGGTTCGGTGGTGCAGATCAATCCCGGACCAGTTGTCACTACGTTCGAATTCAAGCCCGAGGCTGGCATCAAGTACACGCGCATCACCACGCTCAGCGAGGACCTGTGCCTGGGCCTGCAAGCGGAGTCGATCCTCATCGAGCGCATTCCGGGCAAGCCCACCGTCGGCATCGAAGTGCCCAACACCAAGCGCGAAGTGATCAGCCTCCGGCAGATCCTCGAATCGGAGGAGTTCCGCTCGTCGCGCTCACACATGGCGATTCCGCTGGGCAAGGACATCAACGGACGCATCAAGGTTTCCGCGCTCGACGCCATGCCGCACTTGCTCATCGCCGGCTCCACCGGTTCGGGCAAGAGCGTCATGTTGAACTCGATGATCATGTCGGTGCTCTACAAATCGACGCCCGACGATGTGCGGATGATTCTGGTGGATCCCAAGCGCCTGGAACTGGGACTGTACGAGGGCATCCCGCACCTGCTCACGCCGGTGATCACCGATCCGAAGAAAGCCACCAACGCCTTGCGCAACGCCGTGCTTGAAATGGAGCGGCGCTTGAAGCTGCTCGCGGCCCAGGGCGTGCGCAACATCGATCAGTACAACAAGAAGGTCCGGCAGCTCGCCGAGCAGCCGCGCAGCCTTTTCAACGAAGACGAAACGGCAGAGCCCGAAGATCTGCGCCCTCTGCCGTACATCTTGATTTTGATCGACGAGTTGGCCGACCTGATGATGGTGGAGCGCGCCAACGTCGAAGAAGCGGTCACGCGTTTGGCGCAGATGGCGCGCGCCGTCGGCATGCACCTGGTGCTGGCGACGCAGCGTCCCAGCGTCGACGTCATCACTGGTTTGATCAAGGCGAATTTCCCGGCCCGCATCAGCTTCCGCGTAGCCACGCGCGTCGACTCACGCACCATTCTGGACGTGATGGGCGCCGAGCACCTGTTGGGCAAGGGCGACATGCTCTGCCTGCCGCCGGGTTCGGCGCGTCTGGTGCGCGTCCACGGCGCATTCGTGACAGAAACCGAAATCAATCGCGTGGTGGAATTCTGGAAGAGCCAGGCGGTGGCCGAATACGATTCGACCTACCTGGTAGCGCCGCCGACCGACGACGAAGAAGGACCCGAAGGCGAGGAACTGGACGGCGACGAAGATCCGCTCTATGCCGACGCCGTGCGTGTCGTGATCGACATGGGCAAAGCCTCCACGTCGATCCTGCAACGCAGATTGCGCCTAGGCTACGGCCGCGCCGCCCGCATCCTGGACATGATGCAGCGAGACGGAATCATCGGCCCACCCGACGGAAGCCGGCCCAGAGAAGTCTTGAAGAGGCCCGACTGGCTGGAAGAGGTAGGGGCGGGGTTGCGGTAGGAATGTATCGTCTTACTTACGCGTGTAGACGCTTGTTTCCGGCTCCACTACTTGAAAACCGCCGAGTAGCGGCGAGTCTACCTCGCTTCGAATGGTTAGTGTCTTTGAATCCGAAGATAACTTCCAACGTTCGCGCATATGTATTGTCACTTCCGGACCATCTGCAAAGGGACGTGAGGTCACATACATATCCAAAGTGAGGGTGTCGCCCCTAATTCTGCCCATGCAGGCCCCCTTCGAGCCACCAGGACTGATATACGCACCTTTGGTGCCGTCAAGGGGAAACGTGTTCTTTTCCTCCTGCTTGCCATCCGTGATGCGAATGATCTCAATCGCAGACTGAGTCTGCAAAACCGACAGCGAAGTGGAAGGGGCCACCGCATTCCTCGACGCATCTTTGCCCGCTTTCTGTATGTAAGTCCCTCCGAAGTCCGGCTTCTCAGCAGCATCAATACATGACGCGATCATAAGAATGGGCATCAACAGTTTTGGGAGTTTTGTTGGTCCCGGCGCTTTACGGCTCCTGTTCCTAAGTGCCTTCGACATGCGGCTATCGTACCATGACGATCGACTTACTTAGAAAGACACGACGTGTATATCAACAGCCATCGTTACATACTCCGTCCAGGATTCGGAGTTCTGAGCAATCGTCTTATCATCGACGTTCGGACCGCCGTCCAGGCCGCAACGATCTCTCGTGCATGCACCACACATGCCCCCCCGCTGATACAATCTGAACATCCGAATGGACTACGAACTTGCGGATTTGAGTGAGAAGGACCGTTGCGCGGTTCTGGCGATTTTCAATTACTTTGTCGAAAACAGCTTCGCGGCGTTTCATGAAGAACCCGTGGGCGACGAGTTCTTCGACCGGCTCCTCACCATCGTGGCTCGCTACCCGGCGGTGACCGTGCGGACGGAAACCGGGGTGGTGGTCGGCTTCGGCTTTCTGCGTCCATTCCACCCGGCGCCCACGCTGCGGCGCACCGCCGAAATTGGCTATTTCCTCATGCCGGAGCATACGCGAAAAGGCCTCGGCAATCGTCTGCTCGACTACTTCTTCGAGAAGGCCCGCGCCATGGGCGTCGACAATCTGGTGGCGAGCGTTTCATCGCTAAATCAGCAGAGCCTGCAATTCCACGAGAAGGCCGGCTTCACGCCTTGCGGCACTTTCCGTGCCGTCGGCTACAAGCGCGGCCGCGACTTCGATGTAGTCTATTTCCAGAAGCGTGTCGATTTTCATCGCGCGTGACCCTGCTCGACGCTACCGAAAGTGCTCCATACTGAATCGCGCGGGGCGTAGGGGCCAGGCGGTTAGCGATTCGAGTTTGGCCGTGCCACCGTTCGCGAAGACTTCGATGCCCAGATCCTTGGGCCTGGCTTCCACCATGTTGTAGACGGCCGCGCGGCCGTCGGCGGAGTAGACTTCGACTACGCGCTTGTCCAGAAACACTCTCAGGTGCGAACGCTTTTCGCGCCCGAGGAACATGCGCGCCTTGCCGGCCGAGAAGTTACCGGAGTTCACTTCGTGGCGCACCACGCACCCGGCTTCGCCACTACTCGAACAGCGCAAGCGCAGGCCCACGGACGACGCGGTTTCAGCCGTGAAAACGGCTTCGATTTCGATGGTGTCGCGCTGGAAGGCTTCGCCCAACACAAGCGGCTTTCCGTTCAGCGCGGTGGCGGCGACGCGCAGAGGCTCGCCGCGCAGCGCCGCCAATTCCGGCGCGGGCGTCTGGCACAAGAAACCGGCATCGTCTATCGACAGAATGCGCGGCAGCGCCATTACACTGTTCCATCCCTTACCCGGCTTGGTTTCGGTGTGGCCCCAAAGCCAGAGAATGGTGCGGCCCTTGTCGTCGTAGGAAATGTTCGACGCATAGGATGTCCCCGGGTCCAGCACACCGCGCGTATCGGGGACAAACAAGGCGCGCCCCAAATCCAGATCGCCGACGAAGTACTCGCACGGGGAGTGCGGCGATATGATCAGCACCCACTTCTTGCCCAGGCGGAATAAATTGGGACACTCGATGTTGCCCGCGCGGCTGTCACGATATTCGAAGACCGCACCCAGGTGCTTCCACTCGCTCAGATCCTCGTTCATGGCGCGGTAGAGTTGCACCTGGCCACCTCCGCCACGGCGCATATCGTTCCCGTTGCCGCCGCAGACCATGTAGGTGTGGCCCTGCTCGCGGAACAGAAACGGGTCGCGCCATTCATAAACGCGCTGGGCGCCGTGCAGCTTCAACGTCGCCACGGGATTGCGCGGGTGCTTTTCCCATACGATCAGATCGTCGTCGGTGGGAACGGCCAACCACTGTTCCGGATCGCGCTTACCGATGCTGGTGTAGAGCAGGCGCACGCGGCCGTCGGCCCCGTGTATGGCGCCGCCCGAAAACGCGTGCTGCTCGCCTTTCTCAAGCGACGGCCACAACGCGATGGGCAAATGTTCCCAGTCGACCATGTCCCTGCTTCGGGCGTGCCCCCAGTGCATGTGTCCCCAGTTCGAACCGAACGGGTTGTGCTGGTAGAAGAGATGATGCCAGCCCTTGTGGAAGATGGTTCCGTTGGGATCGTTATTCCAATTCGCCGGCGGGCGGA
The DNA here is from genome assembly GCA_964505625.1 of uncultured Solibacteraceae bacterium. GTDB lineage: Bacteria > Acidobacteriota > Terriglobia > Bryobacterales > Bryobacteraceae > JAJFUV01. The sequence goes on from CAZDIZ010000112.1 coordinate 10,111, forward strand.
AGTGATAGACCGGACGCTCGGGATCGGATTCGGCCAGCGGAATGGCGGCGCGCACCGATGCCATGGCTTTCTCGATGGCCGAGTTGGATGACGCGGCACGCGCGTGGAGCGGCAGCGCGGCG
>CAZDIZ010000112.1:10332-19189 GCA_964505625.1 uncultured Solibacteraceae bacterium
TTTCTCGATGGCCGAGTTGGATGACGCGGCACGCGCGTGGAGCGGCAGCGCGGCGCCGTGTGATGGATGTATTCGTTGTCGGGCGGGTCAAACTGGACAGTTACCAAACCGCGCGACCGCAAGTCAATCCCGCGGCGGAGCGGTGGAGCCTCGAACCAACAGATCCACCGGAACCAGCACGCGCTCCTGCACGGCCTTGCCCGCGGCCAGGTCGAGAAGGGTTCGGGCCGCGATCCGGCCAACCTCGTTCAGATCCACGCGAATGGTGGTCAGCGGTGGATTGCTCGTGCGGTCGAGATCGTCGCATCCGATCACGCTCAGATATCCCGGGACATCCTTGCCGGACACCCGCAAGGCTTCCATCACACCCAGCGCCACCAGGTCATTGGTCGCGATCAGCGCCGTGGGTGGTGAGCCGCCGCTCATTAGAAACCGCGCGGCGTGGTAGCCGGTGGTGATGCCGGATTCAAGCTCATCCAATTGCAGAAAACGCACGTGGCGTGGGTGATAGGGGAGACGATGACGTTCGAGCGTCCGCCAATAAGCTTCGTACTTGGCCGACGTGGGGAAGCCGAGAAAACCGATCTCGCGATGCCCCAACGCGATTAAGTGATCGACAGCTTTGGCGACGCCGCTCGCGTAGTCGATGCCCACCGAAGGCCAACCACGGCTGTTCAGCAGCAGGTCCACGAGCACCAGCGGCTTGCTCAGGACAGCCAACTTCTCCAACATCGGTCTCTGTATACCGCCCGCGATCAGGAACCCGCCCACCTCCGAGTTGGGTCCCAGCGGCATGGGCGAAGCATCAGGCGTTAGCGGTTGAAACACCACCTGGCAACCCGCGTCCAGACAGACTTCACTCACGCCCGATAGGATGCGGTCGTAGCCGGTGGGAACGAAGTGGAAGATCTCGCTGCTGATCAGCATCGCAATCTGCCGCACGTTGCTGGTTGGACGGCGCGCGGCCGCAGCGGCGACGAAAGTGCCGCGGCCGGAGCGGAACAACACGCCTTCGCTGATCAACTCGGCCAGCGTTTCGCGCACCGAAGTGCGTGAGATGCCGAACTGCGTGGCCAGGTCGCGCTCGGAAGGAATGCGGCGGTCGGCGGCGTAGGCGCCCTGTGCGATGCGCTCCACAATGATGGAGCGAAACTGTGTGCGGATGGGAGTTGGTGCTTTGGAATCGATGAGATGGCCGCCCATGTTTGGCCTGTCCTGGTATGACACTATAGCTACTTAACGACCTTAATGTCAACGAGATAGCTTGACAGTTGCTAATACGGGTGATAAGGTCATACCAAATCAGACCATGAAGAGCCTATTTGTCGCTTCCCTCATTGCATTCACTCTCTCCGCCGCGCCCGTCGAACTCGCCTCCAGCGGTCAACCACGCGGCGCCGTCGTGATCTCAACGAATGCCGGACCGCTGGCGCGCCGCGCCGCCACGCTGCTCGTGAGCCGCGTCGAACGCAAGACCGGCGTGAAGCTGCTGGTGCAGAGTGCCGCGCCGGCAACCGGAGCGTCAGTCGTATTCGCCACGCCGGGCAGCCGGGACTTGACGGGCATAAAGGCGCCCACCACCGCCGAACTCGGCGAGGAAGGCTTCGCGCTGCTCGCACAGGGCGAACGTTTGTATGTGGTGGCACGCGAAGGCCGCGGGTTCATCTACGGCGCGGGGAAAATCCTGCGCACGGCCTCCTACGCGCGTGGCCAGATGCGCGCCGCGCCGCCACTGGGCATCGACAAGCCGGTGATGGGACACCGCATGATCTATTTGGCGATCCACGTCGAGAACTACTACGAGATGCAGGAAGCCCGCACGATCACGCGCGAAGTGGTGGAAGACATGGCGCTGTGGGGCGCAAACGGCATCTGGGTGTGGTTCGACCAATCGCAGTACAACGATCCGTTTGAAAAAGGCGTGGACAACGCCGACGCGCGCAAGCGTTGGGACAAGGAAAAGGAAGTGCTGCGGCTGGCGCAGGATCTGGGGCTGAAACCCGGCTACACGATGAGCGACAACGACCTGTACCGCAACCAGGTCACCGATGAAGTGCGTGCGCCGAACACCGAAAAGTGGGCGAACTTCCAGCGTCTGGCCTGCCCCTCGGTTCCGAAAGCGAAGGAGATCATCCTGCGCAACAAGGAGAATCTGGCGCGCGAATTGGCCGAAGCCGGCGTGCATCTGGAAATGGGCTGTCACTTCGCTTACGATACCGGCGGGTGCTTGTGCGAACGCTGCAAACCTTGGGTCACAACGTTCCTCAACTTGGCCCGTGAAGTTCACGAGACCTTCCGCAAGTATCATCCGAACATGCGCTCCTACATGTCCGATTGGCACTTCACCGACAACGAAACGCAGACGGCCATCCAGTTCTTCCACGACCGCAAACCCGCATGGTTCGGCGGCGTATTCAAGGACGACCGTCACCCGGCGGACCGCTTCGTCGCGCTCCCGCCGGGATATCCGGTGCTGACGTTTTTGGAAATCACCGAAATCGGAGCCTGGGGCACGGTGGGCGCGAACCCCTTCCCCAAGCGGCTGGTGAACATCTTCGGAGATTTGCGGCGCACCGGCCAGGACGGTTACGTGGCCTATAGCGAAGGCACCTACGACGACTTCAACAAAGCCTCGGCGGCGCGCATCGCCTGGGATCCAACGGTCACACCCGAACGTCTGGCCACCGAGTACGCCAACTACTTCTTCGATGCGAGCGTAGCGCCGGACTTCGCTCGGATGATCGCGGGCATGGAGAGCGCCTGGACCAACCCGATGGGCAGTTGGGGACAGCAGCAGTTCGTGCAGAACAGCGCGGACGCGGATGCAGTGGAGAAGCTGGCGCTGTCGATCTCGCCGCGTTTGCCGGCGCGCGTGCGCCAATCGTGGCGCTGGCAGGTGTTCGAGTATCGCGCGCGCATCGGCGCGGCGATCGCGGCGCTGGGCGACAGAGAGGCGCTGCGCAAGCAGGTGAAGGACATGGCCCGCGCGGGAGCTTCGCGCATCGAGATGCGACGCGTGATGGAAGCCAAGCGCGCGCGGTTCGAGGAATACGCGCGCCTGGTGGTCGAGCTGCGCGACAAGATCTACAAGGAGCCGTGGAGCCGTTACCCGCCGATGATTCCCGGCGACTTCTTCATGTGCGGACGTACGCGCATCGATTACGCGGCCTGGGTGGCGCTGTTCCAGGAACTGAGCTACGTCGCCGACGGAATTCCGCAGGTGTAGCCGGAGGCCACACTCGTGAAAATTCTCGCGTGCATCTCTCTATTGACTCTGGTTCCGCTGTTCGGCGCTGAAGTGGAGGTGCGCCGGATCGCCGCGGACGGAGGCCTCAAGCACTACGCGAATGCCGCCGCGCGTGAAATCCAGACGCGCTTTCAGGTGAAGCCCGCCATCACGTCCGCGTGTTCGGCGGGCGCGTTGTGCGTGAAGGTGGCGCCGGATGTCCGCGGCTGGAAGATCGCGCCGGACAACGGGCGATTGATTGTTGCGGGCGCGACCACTCGCGACGCGGTGAACGCCCTGGGCGCGGCGCTGCGCAAATTGGATGTGGTGAACGGCAAGCTGCTGTTTCGCGGCGAGGCTATCAACATCGAACCGGCCGTTGAACTGCGTGGAATTTACGCGCCCGCGCACATGAGCAATCCATACATGAAGCTCCCGGTGGAGGAGTTGGAGCGCCTGTTCGAAGACTGGGCCCTGTGGGGCGCCAACACCACCTGGAACTGGGTGGACCCCATGTCGTACATGCCGCGCGTGGATCCGTTTTCACAAGAACCCGGCGCCAAGGAAAGCCTGGACTACATGCGCAGGGTCCTGGCTTCGCTCGGCGCCGCACAGCGCGCGGGCCTGGAGGTGGGACTCACGGCCGGCACCAACGTGGTGTGGTACGACCAGTTCCGCAATCATCCCGAACTGCGCGCGCAGATGGGCTCGCGTTTGATGACGGGGCAACTGCTGTGCCCTTCGCAGCCGCAAGGCCGCAAGATCATCCTGGACAACACGCGGAACCTACTGCGCGAAGCCAAGCGCATGGGCGTCGACGTCGCTTCACTCGACTTCTACGCCCGCGACCCGAGCGGCTGCGCTTGCGAGCGTTGCCGTCCCTGGCATAGAACATCGCTCGCCGTGAGCCGCGCCATCGTCGAAGCCGCGCGCGAGGTCTTCCCCAAACTCACCGGCGACGTCATCACCTGGTATTGGACTCCGGAAGAGAGCGCGGACGCCGCCCAGTGGCTCGGCGCGCAGGGCGCGCAAGATTGGCTACGCTTCTGGTTTCATCACTTCCCCACCTGGCAGCGCAACATTGCGTTTCCGGAGTTGCGTCTGCCGGACAAGGTGCGCTTGGGCGGCATGTATAATCTGTCGGCGGCCGATAACGACGTGTACGGCACCGAGGGCGCCATCATACGGTTCGCGCACCTCGGCAAATTGATCCAGCCATTCCCGGAAAAGGGGATGCACGGTTTTCACGGATACACCGAAGGCAACTACGACGATCTGAACAAGGCGGTCGCGCTGCAACTGCTGGCGGCGCCGCGCCGGCCGGTGCGCGACATCGTCGAAGAGTATTGCCGTTGGTATTTCGGCGTGCGTGGAGAAGAGGCACGGGAGTTGACCGGTCTGATTCTCGCCCTGGACGATCTGCACGCGAGCGCACCGAGACTCGGCAAGATCACGGAGCGATTGCTGGCGATCGAAAAGCAACTGCCCACCTGGGGCCGCAACTGGCGCTTCGCGCAGATTCGTCTACGCGCGCAAGTCGCCGAAGTCAATATGGAAATCCTGGACGGCCTGCCGCCGCACGGAGCCGAGGCCGGCGCGCCCGCGCCGGTGAACTACAAAACGGTGATAGGAAAACGCATGCGGGACATGATGCGCCGCGGGCTGGAGTTCAAGCGCGTCACCGAAGTGCAGGACGCGGCCTGGGACGCCTACAAATATCTGATCGACAAAGATATCCTCGTGCGCAAACGCGCGGTGCTATTGCATGAGTTGATGCACGTCTACAAAACCGACGCCGATCAAACCATCGGACTCAGCAACATCTACCTGGGCGACTGGCCCGTTTGGTTCGCCGAACAAAACGGATATTATAATAAGCTAGTCGGATTGGCCACGGTCGCCGAGCAACACAAACTGATCGAGCAGCTCTGGCCGTAAATCCGAAGGGCAAGGAGGCTTCAGACGTATGCGTCGTTGTCCTTCCTACGTATCACTTGTGTTGTCGCTAGCTGTGTTGCCGCCGGCAACGAAGGCCGCTGAGCTACCAGATGTGACCTGCGCCACGATAGAAGTGCGCCGCCCGAAGGAGCCGCCACCGGGAGGCCCCGAGTCCGCTCTCAACGTCACGCTCACGAACAGGTGTGGTAAAGACATCACGGCGGTGGACCTTCAGTATCGCGCCGCCAGCGGAAGCACCTGGCGCATCGGTTGGGAGTGGGTGGTGCGACTGGCGCATCTGGAGAAGATTGAGGGCATCGACATCGTGCGCAACGCAAAATCGATTGAATGGGTCGATAGCGGACCGCAGAACAACCGCACTGAGCCCGTGTCGGCGACGATCAAGTGCATCGTGTTTTCCGACCGCACGGCAATCGGAGACGAAAAGCGCATATGCGACATGTTCGAGTCGCGGAGCAGACACGTGCCGCGGTGGGAGGAACACCTAAAGCTGCTCGATCTTCTCCCCGAGTACTACGCCGCTGGTACACTGCTCGATTCCCTGAGTGCGAATCCAGGCGACAACGGAGCACTCGACATGAAGTCGTTCCTGGTTGAACTTAAGAACGCGTGGATGCATGCCACTTCTGAGTCGTGGCCCAAGATCATACAAAGGCGGAAAGCAATTTATCAGCGAATGATCGCGGTCTACCGCGAACACGCCGAGCGGGCGCTGTACTAGTCCACCACCGCCGCGTACCGGCTTCCGGTATGCTGTGAACCATGCGTATCTGGATCTCGGCATTCGGAGTGTTTTTGTGTCTGCTGGCCCTGGGAGCGGAACCGGCGGGCGAACGCGCGAATTCGATCGGCGTGAAGATGATTCGTGTTCCGGCGGGCTCGTTCCGCATGGGCAGCGATCTGGCTACCGATCCCGCCGTTTTGAAACAACCCGTGGTGCTGCCGCGCGGCGACTTTGACGAACGGCCCATACACGATGTCCGCATCACCAGCGATTTTTGGATGTCGGAGACCGAAATCACATCGGCGCAGTTCGCGCGCTTCCGTTTCGATCATCAGGACTTCGGCGCCGCGTCGCCGTATGCGACCGGTGTGAGTTGGGACGACGCCGTCGCTTTCTGCCGTTGGCTGAGCGAGAAAGAAGGCCGCCACTACCGTTTGCCGACCGAAGCCGAATGGGAATACGCCGCGCGCGCCGGAACAGACACTCACTTTTCTTCGGGCGACACCGCGCCAGCCAGTGGCGCCGCGAACGCCTGGGGCTTGAAGAACATGCATACCGACGCGGCTGAATGGGTGCTCGATTGGTATGGTCTGTATCTGGACGGACCTCGAACTGACCCGGTGGGACCGTCCAACGGCTACGCGCGCACGATCCGCGGCGGCGGCATCATGGGCGAACGCATACACGATGCCGTGGCGGGAACGCTGCCTTACTACCGGCGCTCGGCCAATCGCGCCAGCATGGCGCCGGGTTATCGCGGGCGGCACAACATCGGCTTCCGCATCGTGGAAGCGCCCATGCCCGCGACGGCTCCGCACACACCCGAACCGGTCTTCCTGCAGGAATGCGTCAAACAATCGACGGCGCAGGTGAAGCGCGGACCAACGCCCGCGAAGCCGTGGTTCCGCAAGCGCGCGCTGTTGCCCATTCCGCCCGAGAACACACCGGCTGAAGCCGTGGCCGCCGCCGGGCTGCGCCCGGAACTGATGTGGCACAGCCATTCGGCGGGTTTGACGGTGTGCCCGAACGGCGATCTGTTGTGGGTAGCGTTCGCCTCGGCCACATCCTCCAGCGAGTACCTGGCTAACACCACCTTCGTCGCCTCGCGGTTGCGCTTCGGCGCCGACCGCTGGGACATGCCCGGCCCGTTCGAAGATTTCGCCGACGCCAACGATCAGAGCGCGTTGCTGTGGACGGAAGGCGGTACGCTGCACTTTTTCGGCGGCGGCGCGGGCATGGAAGGCGTGCCGTTCCGTCACCAGACGTCCAAAGACAACGGCGCCAGTTGGAGTCCGGTGGAGCTTCCGCTCATCGCCGGCCCGCGCGGCGGCTATTGGCCGCAGCCGATTTCGCACGCGTTCCGCGCCTCCGACAGCACGCTGTACTTTTCAAGCGACGCGGTGGCGGGTACCTCGTTGCTGTGGGCCAGTCGTGATAACGGCGCGACATGGTTCGATACCGGCGGACGCACCGCCGGCCGCCACACGGTCTTCGCGCAACTCAAGGACGGGCGCATTCTGGGCATCGGCGGCAAGAACACCGACATCGACGGCTACATGCCGCAGGCGATTTCGAGCGACGGCGGCAAAACCTGGACCACCAGCAAGACTCCCTTTTCCACCCTGTCCAGCAACCAGCGTCCGTCACTGGTAAAACTAGCCAGTGGGCGTTTGTTCTTCGCCGGCGACTATCAGAACCGCGAAGGCAAGCAGCCCGCGGGCGTCACCACGCGCGGGGCGTTCGTCGCGCTATCGAACGATGAGGGCAAGACGTGGAAGATCAAAACGCTGCCCGGCACGCTGCCGCACGAAAACTGGGTGCGGCAAGGCAAGGGTCACTCCAGCGGCACGTTGGGTTACTCGGTGGCGGCGCAGGCGCCCAATGGCGTCATACACCTGATCACCAGCATGAATCATCCGTCGCTGCATTTCGAAATGAATGAAGCGTGGATATTGTCGGAAGAGACCGCGGAAACACCCGTCACGCCCGCGCGAGGCGAACTGATTCGCGGCCGCGAGACGTACGCGGACGGCAAGACGCGCGCCACCTGGAGCAGCAAGCTGGATGCCGCGGGCAGGCTCCTGCTTTCCGGCGACGAAACCTGGTACTACCCGAGCGGCGCGAAACACTATCAGGTGAGCTGGCGCGATGGTATGAAGACCGGCGTCGAAACCTACTGGCTCGCCGATGGCAGCAAGCTGTTCGAGTGGCAGCACAGCGAAGACGGCACCAGTGTGTGGACGCAATACTGGCCCAGCGGAAAGAAGAGGCGCGAGTCCACCTGGCGCGACTTCAAGTGTCAGGGCACCGCTCGCAGTTGGGACGAGACGGGCGCGCTCACGGCAACCCGCGAGTTCAAAGACGGCGAGTTGGCGCGGTGAAGAGCAGGCAGCACGGTTCCGGACGCATGCGCCACGTGGCGCTGATCTATGACGCCACGCGCGCTTACGATTTGAAAGTGATGACGGGAGTCGCCGCGCACCTGCAGGAGGGCGCAGGCTGGAACGTCTACATCGAAGAAAACAGTTTGAAGGACCAACGGCTGCCGGACCTACGTGTTTGGGAAGGTGACGGCATTATTGCCGACTTCGATGATCCGCGCGTGGCCGCGGCGGTCGTGGAGTCGAAACTCCCGGCGGTGGCGTTCGGCAGCGGCTACGGATGGTACGCGCCGGAGTCGCGCATTCCGTATTTCTTCACCAACAACCGCGCCATCGCGCGCATGGCGGCGGATCATTTACTTGACCGCGGCTTCCACAACTTCGCTTACTGCGGTTATCCGCGAACGCCGATCAATGGCTGGTCCGAGGAGCGCGAGCGCGCGTTCTCGGTGTGGTTGAAGCGCCGCGGCTTCGCCTGCCCGGTCTTCCGCGGACGCCACGCCGAAGGCCGAGGATGGCCCGTCGTCGAGCGCGAAATGCGCGAATGGCTGAGCGGATTGCCGAAAC
>CAZDIZ010000112.1:19289-20979 GCA_964505625.1 uncultured Solibacteraceae bacterium
GGATGGCCCGTCGTCGAGCGCGAAATGCGCGAATGGCTGAGCGGATTGCCGAAACCGCTGGCGGTGATGGCGGCCAACGACAGCCGTGCACGCCAGGTGCTGGAAGCGTGCCGCGCGCAATCGCTGCGGGTGCCGGAAGAGGTGGCGGTGATCGGCGTGGACAATGACGAGTTGCTATGCCGGCTCAGCAGCCCGCTGCTCACCAGCGTCGAACAGGGCGCCGAACGCATCGGCCACGAAGCGGCCGTACTTCTGGAGCGCATCATGGACGGGCGCAAGCCGCGCCGGCGCCGCATTGTCATCGATCCAGTGAGAGTAGTAACGCGCCGTTCGACCGACATCCTGGCCATCGAAGACCCCGTAGCGGCCAAAGCCATGTCATACATCTGGGAGAATGCCACCTACGGCATCAAAGTGAAGCAGGTCGCCGGCGCGGTGAACTGCTCGCGCGCCACACTGGAAACACGCTTCAAGCTTGCGCTGGGATATAGCGTGCACACGGCCATCGGCAATGTGCGTCTGGAGCAGGCGCGCCGCCTGGTACGCGAGACCAATCTCTCGCTCAAGCAGATCGCCGCCAACACCGGCTTCCGCAGCGTGCAGCACATGACCACGGTGTTCGGCCGGGCGTTCGGGCACGCGCCGGCCGCCTACCGTCTCGCCGGCGGCGTATCGAAATAATCGTAAAAGATTTACGAAATTCTATAAGCCGGCGGCGTTGATCGGGAGTGCGCTTCGGGCTACAAAGGAAGTGAGCTATCTGTGTGCTCGGATGGTTCACTGGTGTTCTGTTCAGGCGCCGGATCCGCCTCGGGAGGCCACGACGTGCAATTCGGTATTCACTCACTATTGTTTCGAGAAACGTTCGCCGAACAAGATCTACCCTTGCTCGACAAGTGTAAAGCCATGGGTTTCGATGCCGTCGAGATTATCCCGTTCGACGTGGATCGTTTCCCGGCGGCGAAGGTAAAGAAAGCAGCCGCCGACCTGGGGCTCACCGTCAACATGGGCTTCGGGATGCCGCTGGAGTACAACATCATCTCGCCGGACGCGGCGGTGCGCAAAACCGGGATGGATTTCTCGCGCAAGCTGATCGACGTGTGCAATGAAGTCGGCGCCAAGCTGTTCGGCGGTATGATTTACTGCGGCTGGGGCTACCTGACCGGCAAAGCCCGCACCGAGCAGGAATGGAAATGGGCCGTGGACGGCTATCGCGAAATCGCCGATTACGCGCTGAAGACCTCGGGGCTGATCCTCGGCATCGAACCGGTCAACCGTTTTGAGTCGCACTTCATCAACACAGCGGCGGACGCGGTGAAGTTCATTCATGCGGTGGGCCAGCCCAACGTGCGCGTGCACCTGGACACCTTCCACATGATCCGCGAAGAGGACGACTTCGTGAAGGCGGTGGAGACGGCGGGGAGTCTGCTCGGTTACGTGCACGCTTGCGAGAACCAACGCGGCATTCCGGGCACGGGCCTGGTGCCGTGGCTCGCGTTCTTCAAAGCGCTGCGTAAGGTTGGCTACGACGGCTGCGTCACCATCGAATCGTTCGATCCGGACATCGAAAGCGTCGCCAAGCTCTGCTGCATCTGGCGCAAACTGGCCGAGTCACCGGACCAATTGGCGAGCGAAGGCCTGAAGTTCCTCAAGAGCGTTCACCAGCAAGCGCTGGCGGCGTAAGCGGGCT
>CAZDIZ010000113.1:0-17148 GCA_964505625.1 uncultured Solibacteraceae bacterium
GAACAGGGAGCGGCAACGCTCCCTGTTTGTGTTTGTGGAAAGCGGCGCAGAAGGATGCCCTATGAGTCGACGTCAGGAATGGCGGAAGGTTCTGGATCAGCAACTGAAGCGCTGGTCAGCGATGTCTTGTGAGGAACTTTCCGGTACGTTGCGCGATGTTGAAGTGTATGAAGTTGAGTTCGACGCCAAGACGTACCAGGTCGAAGTACTGCTTCTGGAAAACACGAACGGCTACATCCATGTGATGGTATCGGTGGATGATGGTAGCCTCCTGGGCGCCACCCTTCCCTTGGCTGAGAGCTTTATCTGTAACAAAGAACGTCCACCGGCCTGAACTGAACGCCGTCTTCACCTTGTCGACACCACAGCCCCTCTGCCTCCTCTGTTCACAGAGACCGCGCGAGGTGCGGATCAATCGCGCGGTTCAGGCTGAGCGGTTTTTTTCTGCTCTGCCAAACGCTTCTTGTATGCTTCGATGAGCTTGTCGCTGGCGAAGGAGAAGTGCGCTTGGACGATGACCCAGCGGCCGGAGCGCTTCTCGACCACTCCCGTGTAGCGGCAGTCTCTCCAGCAACTCGCGCGGCCTTTGTACTCGCCGCAGTCTTCCAGAATGGCTGCGAACCAGCCCACTTTGCCCGATGGCGCCACCTGGATTTTGACGTCGCGGATCTCGGTCTTGGTGGCTTTGAAGTCCGGACTCATCCAGTTGGGGAAGAGCTTGGCGAAAGCCTGATAGCCGTCGGTGGTGGATCTGGAATCGGGCATGAACATGAAGAAATCGTCGCCTTGACTCACCGACGCCTTCAGTAGATCCAGGTTCTTATTCTCCAGCGCCCACCCTACGAAGACATAGGCGGTTCGTTCGATAGCAGCCTTCTCCCGATTGAGCTTGGACGGACTGGCGGCTTCCAGGCACGCGCAGGCGGCCAGGATCGCGCACACAGCTAGACGTTTGGTCATGAGAGCCTCCGCGGCGAGCTTAGACCCCTCGGGCCTGCAAAGCAAGCGACAAGACCCGCCACGGGCTTTGCTGGCGAATCTTAACGCCGTCTGGCGTCACTTGGTGCCGGTGACAAGCGTAGGCGGATTGGGCCCGCTTTCGCTGTCAGGATCGGCGATCGGCTGCGGCTGCGACAACTCCTGTTTCGTCAGGAACAGGACGTCCCAGCGTGAGATGCCTTTCACATATAGGCGGGCAATCTGTCCGGCCAGCGTGTCCGACTCGCCGTAGCTGACGCCGACCAGTTGCGGATAGTAGCCGCCGCCGGTGTCACGAAGCTGTTCATCGGTGAGCAGTTGCATCGGCTTCTGCCAACCGACCGGATTTGCCAGATTCGCGTTCCAGGAGTAGTAGATACCTGCTTGAGGCCAGCCGGGCTTGCAGCAGGAACGGTTCAGTACCACGACGTAACGCTTGAGGTGGGTGTTCCAGTGCACTGCGGGGCCCCATACCGCGTCGGTATTCGAGCGTTCCCACGGGACCGATACGGGGAAGATCGGCGTGAGCATGCCGCCCACGCCTGGTTCGTTCCAGGCGTAACGGTAGTATTTGCGAACCGTACCCACCGGTTCGGCGCGGTCGCGGAAAGCCATTCGCGCGATGCCCACTCCCTGGTTTTCAGTCGGCCCGCTGTAGTTGCCGAACAGGAAGTAGAAATACCTCCGCTGCTGGTCCAGGATCACCGAAAAGTCGCCGTGGCCGCCCGCAAAGTACTTGTTTTCGGCCGCGCAGTTGGAGGCGTAGCCACTGGCGAGGACGATTCCCAGGTCGCGGAAAGACCGGCCGCCGTCGGAAGAGACCAGCGCGCCGATCATAGGCGCCGTCAGTTTGTCGCCGGGGCAAACGCCCGAGGGCTCATGGTGATACCAAGCGTAGATCGTGCCGTCGGTGTCCACCCAGGCGGCTTCAATCCACATCGGGAAGTGGTCGCGCGGCTCCACAACGGGCGCCGTGTCCATGGTGAGGTTGTAAACGCTGCCGCCCGACATGGCGACGGGCGATCCGGTGGAAGTGTAAACGCGCAACGCTCCTCCCACCCAGACTCCGGGGCTGTTTCCGTCCACCACCGGTGCGGGATACGAAGTCGGCAAAGCGGGCCGTACGTATGCGGTTTGTGCCTGAACGGACACCCACACGCACAAAAGGATCGCCAGAAATCGCATGGTGTTGCCTGTTCTGACGTGCAAAACGGGAGGATCGTTACGCATCCACCTCATCCTTTTGGACTTGACCACGGCCCAATCCCTGTTATACAGTCGAGATTCGGAAACGAGCTTGTTACTCTAATGTAAGCGTGTATGAATGCCTGACCACGGAAAGCGTCCGAATCCATGGTTTGGCCTCGGGACAGCCGCGTTGGCGACGCTGCTCGTGGCGCCCGGCTATAGTCAGCCGGCCGCTTTCGCCGTCGGGGCACCCTTGGCCGATCGGTTCCTAGCCGAGCCCACATTGCCGGCACCTCCACCCCCAGCGACAGCCAGCGCCCGGAGTGTGCCCGCGCCCACCAGCTCAACACCGTCCGTTGCCGAGGCGCAGGAAGCGGTGCGTATAGCCGAGGACCATTTCCAGCAGGGCAAGGGCTTCTACCATAGCGGCGACAGGGACGCCGCCCGCCGGGAATTCGATCTGGCAGTAAGCAAGTTGATGGCGGGACTGGAGTGCCCGGAGGCGCGCGCGGTGGTCGAGCGCCGTCTTCAGCAGATGGTGGACGCCATTCACCATTACGATGTCGAGGGGCTGGGGGCGGGCGAGGACCCCGATCAGCCCGGCTTCGACAGGTCGCCCCTCGAGGAGATCCTCGAGATGACCTTCCCCATCGATCCCAAGCTCAAGGACAAGGTCAAGGACGAACTCGCCGCCACGGTTTCGCAATTGCCGTTGGAGCTGAACGACGCCGTGGTCAGCTACGTGAACTACTTCTCCAGTACGCGTGGGCGGCGGATCATGGCGTTCGGGTTAAGCCGCGCCGCGCGCTACCGGCCGATGATCTCGCGGGTGTTGGCGGCCGAAGGCGTGCCGGTTGAGATGATGCAGTTGGCGCAGGCCGAGTCCGGCTTCATGCCCCGTGCGGTTTCGCGGGCCAGAGCCACGGGGATGTGGCAATTCATGGCCAGCCGGGGCAGCGAATATGGCTTGATGCGGAGTGCTTACCACGACGACCGTCTGGACCCTGAGAAATCCACGCGCGCCGCCGCGCGGCACCTACGCGACCTCTACAACGAATTCGGCGATTGGTATCTGGCCATGGCGGCATACAACTGCGGCCCTATGACCGTGGCGCGCGCCGTCGAACGGACCGGGTACGCGGATTTCTGGGAGTTACGCAAGCGCAACGTTCTGCCTCGCGAAACGGCCAACTATGTGCCCGCTATTCTGGCCATGATCATCGTGGCCAAGAACGCCAAGGACTACGGCCTCGACAATCTCAACGAGGATCCGCCCCTCATCTACGACACGGTGGAAATGACCGCTCCCACGAACCTTGCCCTGGTGGCCGACGCGGCGGGTACGGCCGTTGGCGACATCCGCGAAATGAATCCCGCGCTGCTCAAAGGCGTGGCCCCGGCGGGTTACGCCATGCGTGTACCGAAGGACTCCGGATCGCGTGTGATTGCCGGTCTGAATTCGATCCCGGCGGCGAATCGTGCATCCTGGCGCCTGCACAAGGTCGTTGATGGCGATACGGCAGCCAACATCGCGCGCCGTTATTCGGTCTCGACCTCGGCGCTTGCGGCCGCTAATTCTGTGGCGGAATTGACGAACCCTGAAACCGGAACCGTTCTTGCGGTCCCCGTGGCTTACCGCGAACCGCGACAGGTGGTCCGTAAAAAGGTCACTGTGGCGCGGAACGCGACGCGTAAGGGGACTCTCACGAAAGGCGCGCAGCGCACGGCGGCGGCGCGCAACAGCACCCGTAAGGCAGTGCCGGCGGCGCATCAGACCAAACGTCGTGCGCCAGCGGCATCCGCGCAGGTGGCGGCAAACCGCCATTCGAAGCGGACAAGCGCGAATTAGGCGTTTTTTCACTGACCGGGGTTGCCTTCATTCAAAAACGAGTTATTCTATTTGGTGTCCAAGCCTGTGAGGAGGCAATGTACATGCTCGATGGCCGTTGGTTCGCTCTCGACGACGACATGGATGAAATCGATTTTGACGAAGAACACGTGGAATTAGCATCCGAGCTGGGGGAATACGGCCCGGAGGAGGAAGAGGAATTGATCGAGGAAACCATCATCGCTGAAAGTGTCACTGTGCCGGAGCCACCTGCCGCGCCGGCGCCCGCCCCTGTGGAAGCGTCCGCGCCAGAACCTGCGGCGCCTGCTCCCGCGCCTGTTAAGAAGCCAGTCAAGAAGGCTGCTGCCAAACCGGCCGCCAAGAAGCCGGCCGCCAAAAAGCCCGCTGCCAAGAAGCCCGCTGCCAAGAAGGTGGCGGTGAAGAAGGCGGCTCCGAAGGCCGCCAAGAAGGCCGCGGTAAAGGCGAAGCCGAAGAAAGTCGCCAAGAAGGCCGCGGTGAAGGCGAAGCCGAAGAAGGTTGCCAAAAAGGCGGTGGTGAAAGCCAAGCCGAAGAAGGCCGCAAAGAAGGTCGTCAAGAAGGCGGTCGCGAAAGCCAAGCCCAAGGCGGCGAAGAAGCCGGCGAAGAAGGCTGGCAAGAAGAAGTAGCTTTGGTCCAGTGTTAGCGGTTCTCCGGGGCGCCCCAACCGGCGGCGCCCCTCGTGTTTCTAGTTTTCATTGCTCCTATCGTCCTGCCGAATGCCCCTAAACGCCCGAAGACTGGTCCGCAAGATGCGCGGCGGGGCGCAAGCGCATTTGCTCGAAGCCGAAGACGGGCGTTTCTACGTCGTCAAATTCCGTAATAATCCGCAGCACCGCCGCATCCTGGTCAATGAATTGATTGCGTCGGTTTTCCTTAAGTACTTGCGCATTGCCGCGCCGGAAACCGTGGTCATTCAGGTCGAAAAGGAATTCCTGGACTGCAATCCCGAGGTGCATATCCAACTAGGCAACGCCCGGCGGGCGGTGGAGCCGGGTTGGCATTTCGGCTCGCTCTACCCCGGCGACCCGGACCGCGTGGCTGTCTACGACTTTCTTCCAGACTCCCTGCTGGGCAAGGTGGCCAACCTGCCGGAGTTTCTGGGCATGCTGGTGTTCGATAAGTGGACCGCGAATGCCGATTCCCGCCAGTCCATCTTCCTGCGCGCGCGTTTGCGCGAGTGGGTGCCCGCCGCGTCGGACCATCCGTTGCGGGTGGGCTTCGCCGCGCTCATGATCGACCACGGCTATTTGTTCGACGGTCCGCACTGGGAATTCGCCGATTCGCCCATCCAGGGCTTGTATTACCGTCCGCTGGTGTACGAGCAGGTGCGTTCGCTCGACGATTTCCAGCCCTGGCTCGATCAGGTGAGGCACTTTCCGGAGGAAGTGGTGGACGAAGCGGCGCGCCAGATCCCGCCCTCGTGGCTGGAGGGCGACGAGGAAAACCTCGAACGTCTGCTCGAACGTTTGCTCGACCGCCGTAAGCGTGTGGCCGATCTGATCAGCGACTGCCGCAAAGGCCGTGTGAACCCGTTTCCGAACTGGCAATAAAAACTCGGAAACGTCTCGTCCGTCCCAGGTTTATTTGGGCATTTTGAAGAGGGCGTCGTCGATGGGGGCGTTTGCTTCGATGATTTCCCAGACGATGCGGACCAGCGGCTTGCCGTCCATGCGCTGTTCCATCGAGGTCGGCATCAGCACGCCGTGAACCGGTTTGTAGTTGGCCGGAAAGGCTTCGATCTCCATGTCGCGCCCCATGACGCTCCGGCGGCTGGAGCTTTTCACTTCCAGGAAAGTCTTGGCATCCACCCAGTGGTAGTCGATGTCGCCGCTCTGCCGGACAGCCTTCACCTTGTAGGCCGGCGCGCCTTCGATGTCTTCCTTGCCGAGCAATTCGAGTGAGATGCCTTTCTCCTTGGCATTCACGAGCGGACCGTCGAAATCGGCCGACTCGCGGATGCGCCGCGCCTCGGCTTCCTCGGCTTTGCGCGCCTCCGGGCCTCGGCTCGGGTTGATATCCCAGGCGGTGGCGCCATCGAAGGCACGGACAGCCTTGTTGCCCTGCACAGCGACCTCGACGCGGACCGATGTGGGACGCTTGATGAGCAGCGTCAGCGGAGCTTCCACCTGCGCCTGCAGCATGACCATCTTGCCGGTGACCTTCAGGCTCCGGATGGCCTGCATTTTCTCGACGCCACCCCGGGCGGCGGCATACTTGGCGGCTATCTCTTCCACCGTGGGGTCGCCCGCGAACCCCAGCGAGGCGGCCAGTGCCAGAAGCGCGAAGAATCGGATCATGCCCTCGATTATAGTTCACCGGTTCGGCGGCGCCGGGCCATCGAAAGGCATCTAAGGTGAATTATGGGGCTCGGGTACCGTCTTCGCCCGGCTCGCACTCCCTGTTAGAATGAGGGAACTTCCCATGCAAGAGCGCATCACTCCGGCGGGTCCATTGCGCGGTGTCATACGGCTGCCCGGCGACAAATCGATTTCGCACCGTTACGCCATTCTTGGTGCGCTGGCCCACGGCGATACGCACATACGTCATTACTCGAGCGGCGCCGACTGTGCCTCGACGTTAGGCTGTCTGCGTGCGCTGGGTGTGCCGGTAGAGAAGCGCGAAGGCGACATCCGCATTCAAGGCGGCGGTGTGGAGGGACTACGCGCACCGGCCACAATGCTCGACGCGGGCAACTCCGGCTCCACCATACGCATGCTGAGCGGCGTGCTTGCCGGGTTGCCGTTTGAAAGCCGCATCGCGGGCGACGAATCGCTCGGGCGGCGTCCCATGGACCGCATCATGAAGCCGCTCGCGGCGATGGGTGCATCCATAGACGCGCGCGACGGACGCTTTCCGCCGCTGACCATACACGCCGCGAAGCTCAACGGAATCGATTACACATTGCCGGTGGCGAGCGCGCAGGTCAAGACGTGCGTGCTGCTGGCTGGATTGAACGCATCGGGCGTCACTACGGTGCGCGAAAGCGTGCAGACGCGCGACCATACCGAAGTGGCATTGCGCGAGTTCGGCGCCGACATCCGCGTGGATACGGGCGCCATCTCCATCCGCGGCGGTTCGCGGTTGGAAGCGCGCGAACTGGATGTGCCCGGCGATCTGAGTTCGGCCGCATTCTTTCTAGTGGCGGCGCTGCTGGTGCCCGGCTCGGAACTGATTGTGGAGCGCGTGGGGCTAAATCCGACGCGCTCGACGCTGCTCGACTTTCTGATCTCGATGGGCGCGGCGGTGGAAGTGTTGAATCGCGAACGGCGCGCGGGAGAAGTGGTCGGCGATATACAGGTGCGCCACTCGACCGTGCGCGGCGGAACCATCGACAAAGCGCTGACGGCGGCGTTGATCGATGAGATACCGGTGCTGGCTGTGCTGGGTGCGGCGAGCGAGGACGGCCTCGTCGTGCGCGACGCGGCTGAATTGCGGCTGAAGGAAACCGACCGCATCGCCACCGTGGGCGAGAACCTGAAACGCATGGGCGTTGCGGTGGAGATGTCGCCAGACGGTTTCCGCGTGCCCGGGCGCCAGCGCCTGCGCGGCGCCTCTGTTGATTCGTTTGGCGATCACCGCATCGCCATGGCCTTCGCGGTGGCCGGATTGGCGGCCGAGGGCGAGACGGTCATCGAAGATGCTGGCGCGGCGGGCGTGTCATATCCGGAATTTTTCGCTACACTGCGTCAAGCGGCACGCTGAGCCATGTCTACCGAACAGGACACATCGCTCGATTTCCGCTGCCTGGCACACGACCTCAACAACGTGTTCGCAACCGTGAGCGAAGCGGCGGAATTGCTGGCCTCAGATCCGCGTTGGGCTTCGATCGCCGCCACGCTGCAACGCAGTGCGGAGCGCGGCAAACGCCTGGTGGAGGGGTTCTGCGAATCGGCTGGCGCTGCTACCGAATTGAATGTGCTGCTGGATTCCGCAATTGAAACCACGCGGGATTTTCTCGATCTGGTGCACGGGCCGCGCATCGAATTTCGCCGGAAAGTGGATGCCGGGATCATGCTGTGCGGCATCCCGGCGTCGTGGGAACGCGTGTTTCTGAATCTGTTCCTCAACGCGGTGGAAGTGATGCCTTCGGGCGGAACGGTGGAAGTGGCCGCGACGCGGTCCGGTGAGCGCGTCGAGATACGCGTTTGCGACGACGGTCCCGGAATTCCCGCGGAGTTAGTGGAGCGGATTTTCGATTGCGGCGTCAGCAGCAAGGGACAGCGCCGAGGCCTCGGGTTGCACATCGTAAAGACTATTGTCGAGCGCAACGGCGGCCGCGTCGTTGCTGGGCACGCTCCGGGCGGTGGCGCGGAATTCGACATCACGCTGCCGGCCTGATTCTAGCGCCTTTTCCCACGCACGCTACCCCTTCCAGGGGATCGAAGAAGCACGCCGCACGGCCTATTCTGGAAGTGCCATGAAGATCGTGTTTACGGATCTGGACGGAACCCTACTCGATGCGCGGACATATTCTTTCGATGCTGCACGGCCGGCACTCGACCTGCTGCAGAAGAAGAACGTTCCGCTGGTGATCTGCACCAGCAAGACGCGCGCCGAAGTGGAACTGTGGCGAACCAAGTTGGGTAACAACCACCCGTTTATCGTGGAAAACGGCGGGGCGGCGTACATTCCGAAGGACTACTTTCCGTTCCGCGTGCCGGGAGCGCGGCAGCGCAACGGGTATGCGGTTTTGGAGTTCGGAACACCGTACCGGGACTTGGTGAAGGAACTGAAGGAACTGTCGGCGGCCACTGGGTGCGAGGTGTTGAGCTTCGACAGCATGAGCGTCGCGGAACTTGCGCGACGGTCGCTGCTGCCGGTCCACCAGGCCGAGTTGGCCAAGCAACGCGAGTACGACGAGGCGTTCGAGATTCTCTCGGCGGGCGCCTACCGTTTGCTCGAAGCCATCGAACGGAAGAGGCTGAGGTGGACGCGCGGCGACCGTTTTTACCACATCCTCGGCAACAACGATAAGGCCGTAGCCGTGGAGCATCTTTCGGCGTTGTACCGCAGAGCTTACGGCGAAGTGCAGACCATCGGCGTCGGCGACGGCTGGAACGATGTGCGCTTTCTTTCCAGCGTGGACGTGCCCGTGCTGGTGCGCTCGCCCTTCGATACGGCCATCAAGCGCGCCGAGCCACGCTGCATCGTCACCGACGCACCGGGGCCGCACGGCTGGAACGACGCGCTGTTGAGCCTGATGGCGGCGTAGCGCGCTTGCGGCCTCTCGCGTGCATAATAGCTGTAGATTGCGAGGTGCACGATGAGGTCGCGAACCTGGCCCATCCTGGTGGTGGGTTTTGGCGCGCTGGTGATCCTGGTTGGTTTATACGGCTACTTCGCCATTCGGCGGGCTGAGTCCATCTACACGGAAATGCAGGTGGCTTACGACTCTCACCGCCGGGCTCAACAGGCATTAGCCGAGATGCGATCGGGCATCTATCTGGCCGGCTTGTTCATGCGCGATTATCTGTTGGATCCCTCGCACCTGACCACGGAACGCTATCGCGCCAATTTCAACGAAGTGCGCGTGTCCGTCATGGAGTACATGACCCAACTGCGCAAGCCATTGGTGCCGGAGGAAGCTGCTGCGTTGGAAGGGCTGCGGGGTGAATTGGACGCCTACTTCGCGTTGCTTGCGCCGGTGTTCGAATGGACGCCGCAACAGAAAGTGCTGATGAGCTCGCGTTTCCTGCGCGAGCAGGTCCTGCCGCGCCGCAATTCGGTCCTGGCGATGGCGCTGGAGGTGCGCGATCTGAATCGCGCCCGGTTCGCGCGTCAACGCGAAGAACTGGCGCGGACGCAGCGCGAGTTTCGAGCGTTCTTGTACCGCATGACGGCGATTTCGCTGATTCTAGGCCTCCTGGTGGCCGGGGCAAGTGTGGCGCAAATCGTGAAGCTCGAAGCTCGCAACCTGGAACATCAGAGGCGGACCGAACAAGCCGAACAGGAGCTTCGGCGGTTGAGCCAGCAGTTGGTTCAGGCGCAGGAGGACGAGCGCAAGTCCATCGCCAGGGAACTACACGACCAGGTGGGGCAGATGCTCACGGCCGTCCGCATGGAGCTAGGCAGCCTGGCGCAGTTGCGCGGTGCGAGCCAGGAGCAGTTTGATGCGCGCGTCCGGGACGCCCGGCAGATCGCCGAGCAGGCCTTGCGCGCGGTCCGCGACATGGCCATGGGATTGCGCCCATCCATGCTTGACGATCTCGGCCTGGTTCCCGCCATCGAATGGCAGGCACGCGACTTTTCGCGGCGGGCGGGCGTGACGGTGCAGGTGCAGGTGGACGGCGATCTGGACGGACTTCCCGATGCGCATCGCACCTGTGTGTTTCGTGTGGTCCAGGAAGCGCTGACCAACTGTGCACGGCACGCCGAAGCGCATAACATACGGATCTCGCTGCACGGCCGCGACGGTCTGTTGTCGCTGGTGGTGCAGGACGACGGTGTCGGATTCGGGACGGCCACGTCGCGCGGCAAAGGGTTGGGCTTGATCGGCATGGAAGAGCGTGTCGGAGACTTAGGCGGACGCCTGGAACTGCACTCGCAGCCGCGCCGGGGAACCATGATCAGAGTTGAATTGCCGGTTGGGGAAAGGGTGAAAGCATGAGCGATATTCGAATTCTGCTGGCGGACGATCACGGTTTGGTGCGCAAGGGTTTGCGCCTGCTGTTGGAGGCGCAACAGGGCGTGCAAGTGGTGGGCGAGGCTTCCGACGGCCGCGAGGCGCTGAAATTGGCCGCGGAACTCGCGCCGGACATCGCCATCCTCGATATCGCCATGCCCAATCTGAACGGCATCGAGGCCACCGCGCAACTGACTAAGAGCGGCTCCGAGGTCAAAGTGATTATTCTGAGCATGCACTCGGACGAAAGCTACGTGGTGCGCGCTCTGGACGCCGGCGCGCGCGGCTACCTGCTGAAGGATTCGGCTGAAGACGACCTGGTGCAAGCCATCCGGACCGTGGCGCAGGGCCGCCCCTATTTCAGCCCCGCGATTTCGGCGACCTTGCTCGAGGACTATGTCCGCACGCTGCGGCAGCGAGGATTGACGGACTCCTACGAATTGCTGACCGATCGCGAGAAGGAAGTTCTGCAACTGCTGGCCGAGGGCAAGTCCAACAAGGAAGTGGCCGCGCTGCTGAATTTGAGTCCCTACACCATTGAGACACACCGCACCAACATGATGCAGAAGCTGAATCTGCACAACACAGCGGAAATCGTGCTCTACGCCGTGCGCAAGAAGATCATCTCTTAGCCGCCGCCGCTGCTGCCGCCGCCGCGCGCGCCTTCACCGGCGGAGGCGCTTTGGCGGGCGCCGGCGCCGGAGGCTGCACGGCGGGCCGGTAGTCGTACGGCGCGCGCAGCTTGGGGAGCCGGCTCAGCTTGAGTTGATGTTCGAACGACGCCTGTTGGTTGCGTCTGTCACCGGGTTTCACCTCGTTGGCAGGTTCGCGCACCAGCGCCGGATCCGGCTTGGCGATGGGCTTGGCCGGCGGCAGGCGCCGGCTCTTTCCGGCGGGCGGTTTCGCGATCTTTACAAAAGCGCTTAGCGTTCGGGCGCTACGCGAATGAGTGGAGGCGGGACTTTCCTCCTCTTCCAGCCACTCAATCAAAGGGTTCTTCGAATGCTTCTGCGGATTGGCCACAGCAATCCCTCCTTGGAACCAGTCGCCGCTTGGCTTCGTCTAGTTTGAGTCTAGGCCCGAACATGAAGCTGTTCAAGCATAAACTTCTCCTGCTAGTGGCGGTCTGCACCGGCCTTCGCGGCCAGGACGCGCGCGAAATTGTGCGCAAGTCTCTTGACAACGACGAACGGGCCTCGGCCATCGCGCGCAACTACACCTTTATCGAACTGAACGTGGACCGCCAGTATGAAAAGGACGGGAAGCTCAAGTCCACGCGCTCGCGCACGTTCGACGTCACCATACAGGAGCAGTCGCCCTACCGGCGTCTCGTTGCGCGCGACGGCAAGCCGCTCAACGCCGACGAGGAGGCCAAGGAGCAAGCCAAGCTTCAGCGCAGCATTGACGAACGCCGCCGCGAGACTCCCGAGCAGCGCACCAAGCGCCTGGCGGAATGGGAGAAACGGCGCGAGCGCCAGCGGCGTTTCGTGCGCGAGATTCCCGACGCCTTCAGTTTCACCCTCCAGGGCAGCCGGTCTTATGAGGGCCGCGACGTTTGGGTCATCCGGGCCGAACCGAAGACCGACTATCGCGCGCGGACCAACGAAGGGCGGCTGCTGTCGAAGTTCGCCGGTACGCTCTGGATCGACAAAGTCGATCTGCAGTGGGCACGGGTGGAAGCCCGTGTTGTGGATACCATCGCAATCGGGTGGCTGCTGGCACGCGTCGCTCCAGGTGCCTCGCTCGAGGTGGAGCAGACTCGTGTGAATGACGAAGTCTGGCTCCCCAAGCATGTGTTAGCTACCTACCGGGTACGGCTCGGCTTGGTGAAGCTGATTTCCGGACAGAACGAAATGACCTATTCCCGCTATAGAAAGTTCCAGGCCGAATCGCACTTCGTGCCGGACGTGGCGTCACGCTGATTTCCGGGAGAGTTTTAGCCCGCCGCGCGCACTTCTTATGCGAGAGGTGTCTCTCGCGATGGGTGATTCACGCCCAGAGATCGGAGCATTTTCGTGTTTTGTGAGCTGGCGGGCCAGCCGGACTAGCGATCCGGTGGAACGGCTTCGCTACCTGCGCGCTTCGCACACCGGAAGCACTGCGGAAGTGTGCGTGGACTCCGCAAACAAACGACGCTACGGGCGCCTCAGACGTGTGAGTATGTCAGCGGGCCTGTTTCTGCTGCTATTTGCCACCGTGGGCCGCATCGCTTCGCACAATGTTCCGAGTTCCGCGCCTCCACGTGCGGTGCAGGCCGCCTCGGCGCCTGCTCCGCCGCTGACGACGGAACCTGCGAGCAACATCTGGTTGGTGGAGCGCTGCGATGAATTCGACGTCTTCAGCAATGGCTTGCGCGTCGACAACAAATACATGGTGGCCAACCGTCCACGCCGGTATCGTGTGCTGGACCGTAACGCGGGGCCGGAGCAAATCGCCCATGAGCGCCAGGACCCGGCTGGCATTGTCTATCACACCACCGAAAGCCACCAGGCGCCGTTTGAGGAAAGGCACAGCACGGCGCTGCGGCGCGCCGGCGAATCTCTACTCGAGTACGTGCGCCGGCATTGCGCCTACCATTTCGTCATCGACCGCTTCGGACGCGTGTTCCGCGTGGTGCAGGAGACCGATTCGGCCGACCACGCCGGTCATTCGATCTGGGCCGACGAACGTTGGATCTATCTGGGGCTGAACGCGAGCTTCCTGGGCGTGGCCTTCGAGGCGCGCACGCCGGAGGTGACCGCGGCGCAGATCAACAGCGCGCGTTTGCTCACGGAGATGCTGCGGGCCAAGTATCGTATCCCCGGTTCCAACTGCGTGACGCACGCGCAAGTGTCGGTGAATCCCGGCAACCGCCGCATGGGGTATCACACTGACTGGGCCGAGGGATTTCCCTTCGCGCAACTCGGGTTGCCGGACAATTACGAGCAGACGCCGGCCAGTCTGTCGCTGTTCGGGTTCGGTTACGACAACTACCTGGTGCGCGCAGCGGGAGGCGAAAGCTGGAAAGGGCTGGTCGCGGGTGAACGTGATTTGAACGCTCGCGCTGCCGCTGCGGGCATGACCATGGCGCACTACCGCGCTACCTTGCAGCAACGCTATCGGGAATCGCTGGCGGCCATCGACCGCATTGTCACACCTTGAGAGGCGACTGAAAAACCCTGGGACAGACCACTCTGCCCTCAAAGCAGGCAGAGCGGTCAGTCCCGGGTTTTTCTTGATCCGGCGCGCACGTTGCCTCGCTTTGTGTTTAGAATTGTTCGTTGCGCCACAGATCTTCCATCCGCAACATTGCTGAGTATTCGATCGCGCGTGTGCTGCTGGCGAGCCTCGCCTCGCTGCCGCGTCCGGCGGCGGAACGCTTGGCTCGTTCTTATGCGTGGCTGCTGGACAAGGCGGTTCCGAAGTTGCGGCGCGTGGCGCTGCGCAACCTGGAAATGGCGATGCCGGAGCGCTCGATCGAAGACCGGCAGACGATCGCCACCGGGGTATTTCATTCCATCGCGCGCATGATGGTGAGCTTTGCGCGCATGCCGGGAATCGGTGCCGGCCAGGTTGGCGAGTGGATACGCTATGACGGCTATGAGCACTTCGCCCAGGCGCTCGAACGGGGCAGGGGAGTGCTCTTCGCCACCGCGCACTTAGGCAACTGGGAACTCAGCGCGTATGCGCACTCGCTGATGTCGGCGCCCATGCACGTGGTCGCGCGGCCGCTCGACAATCCGCTACTCGATGCGCTAGTGGAATCGCGCCGCACGGCCAGCGGCAATCACCTGATCCAGAAGAAGGACTACGCGCGCGGCATTCTGAAAGCGTTGGCTGCCAACCAGGCCGTGGGGATTCTCATCGATCAGAACACCTCGGTTGATGAAGGCGTCTTCGTGAACTTCTTCGGTGTTCCGGCGTGCGCCAACGCAGGATTCGCGAAACTCGCGGCACGCACCGGCGCCGCTGTCATCCCTGGATTCGCGCTCTGGCGCGAAGCCGAGAAGCGGTACGTCTTGAAGTTCTATCCGCCCGTGGAGATCACCGGCGATTTGGCAGCGGACTCGCAGCGTCTGCACTCGCAACTGGAAGCCGTGATCCGGGAATACCCGGACCAATGGCTCTGGATACACCGCCGATGGAAAACACGCCCGCCCGGAGAGCCCGCACTCTATTGAAGCGGCGCGACCTCACGATTTGTTCGAAACATTAGAATGAAAGAGTGATTCATTCGAAGGTTCTCTACAACGGCCGTGTGTGCTCGGCTTCCGACACGCTGCTGTCGCCCGGTCAAGTTGGTTTGCTGAGCGGCTGGGGCGTATTTACCACCATTCGCGTCTACGACGGCGTGCCGTTCGAATTCGCGCGCCACTGGGCACGCATTCAGAAAGACGCGGCCCTGATGCACGTGCCGCTGCCTTCAGACTGCGCCGCCATAGAAAAGGGACTCCACGAACTCATCGCGGCCAACTCGGCCTCGAATGCCTCACTGCGACTGGTGGTGGTGCGCAACCGCAAGGGATTGTGGGAAGGTCCTGGTAACACGCGAGACTGTGACGTGATCGCCCTGACGACGGATCTGCACCACTGGCCGGTGGACGTAAAACTCGGCTTAAAGCCGCAGGCGCGCCACGCCGCCTGCGAATTCGCCGGCGCCAAGATCCTGTCGTGGGCGCAGAACCTCACCTGGTATGAAGAGGCGCGGTCGCGCGGTTGGGACGAAATGGTGCTGCTCAACGAACGCGGTGAAGTCAGCGAATGCACGTCGGCGAACCTGTTTGCGGCCTTCGGCGGTGAAGTGTGGACCCCGCCCCTCTCCTCCGGCTGTCTCCCCGGCGTGACCAGGGATGTGCTGCTGCGTGAAATCCACGTCCCGGGCTTTCCGATGATCGAGAAGGTCCTCTGGCCAGCGGACCTGGAGAAAGCCGACCAGGTGTTCATCACCAGCACCACGCGGCACCTGTTGCCGGTGGCAAGCATCGATGGCTTGTCGATCCGCAACCGCGGCGAAGCGTGCCACCTGTTGCGTGAGGCCTTCGACGCTCACGTGCGAGCCTATGTGACATCGCACCGTGACCGTATGTTTTGCTAACGTGGTGTGTTCAGACACGACATCTAATGCGCGGGCAATGTCCTAAATGCGGGAGCCGCAACTTACGCTTCTCGCGCGTTCGTTCGGCTTCGGAGTGGCTCGGACGCGTGGTGGGCGTACAGCGTATGCGTTGCATGGCTTGCTCGCACCGGTTTGTTCGTAATATTTGGCGCTTCGCCACGTTGCGCTATGCGCATTGTCCACGCTGCCTGAACATGGCTTTAGGGTACTGGTCCACGCGCGACTACCGCCCGCCATGGAGAATGAAATTGATGTTGAGGGCGGGGGCGCAGCCGTACCGCTGCGGAAAGTGCCGTTGTCACTTCGTGAGCTTCAGGCCGAGGGATCCGAGGGCTGACGCAGTCGGCCGCCGTCAGGTTTATTCGTGGGACTAAGGTGTGGACACAAAAAAAGGTTCCAAGTGACCCACGTAGCAGTCTGCCCCCCAGCCGTCATGCACGGCCTGGGCTTGTCATTCAGTGAAGCTGTGCGTCTGCCTCTCTGCTCCCCGCAAATGCTTTTGGGCATCCACGGATCACCGCTCGGAGGCTCGCCTGTCCCGCTTCACCGATAGAAGCCGGCGCCTCGTGACGGCCTTTCGCTCGCCCACATTGATTGCCCCCGTTTCCAGGAGCCCCCAAGGTGGGGTCAAAGTTCCCGGCCTACCACTTCAACGCCCCGCCGAAGCTTCATCTGGCCCGTTCGGTTCTGAGTTCGCCACCTCGCGGGAGTCTTCCTCCTTGCGGGGTGGGTCATCGCCCAAAACCCGTTGCCAGATGCCCGATCCGGCGGTTCCAACCCGTCCTCGATCTTTCGCTCCCCCTCGGGATTTTCGCCCCTCAGGATCGTAGCGCTCAAACCGATTCCGACCTGGAAAGCTTACCGTTACGTTCCGCCCGATCTCCCTTCGCTCCCCGAAGGCATCGCTTTTTATGACGTTTGCCTCCGGATCATCGTTCCGGGTCCGCTACGTTCCGTCCGGCTCGCTGCCTCATGAACCTCTTGGAACCAACTCCACTATGCATTAGGACCCGATATAAGTCAAACGAAAACTCACTTCCTCTCAGTGTTTTCAACAATTTATTTTTGCCGTAGTTTCAATGACTTGCGGGGATCTTCCGGTGGATGGAGTGTGGATAAAACACGGTCCGCGACTCTTGTTTTGGCGCGCTAATTCGTTTCCAGCTTCAGAATCATGCCGGTGTTGGTGGCCAGCCAGATATGGCTGGAATCCGCCGCGGCGAGCGTCGCACGATGCGCCACCGTTCGATAGTCCACCGGCATTTCACGCCAGTTTTTGAGGTCCGCGGAGCGGTAAACGCGCACCTTAGTGGGGATAGGAGAGCTGTGAAGCGTGGGCGTGCAATCAATGGTGGCGAGGTATCCCACGCCCTCCGGGTCCAGGTACATGCCGGTGAC
>CAZDIZ010000113.1:17248-20701 GCA_964505625.1 uncultured Solibacteraceae bacterium
GTCACACCGCCGTTCACTGTTTCGAGGATGGTCTTCTGCGGCCCAACGGCGAAGCCGCGATTGGCGTTTAGGAAATAGATGCGCAAAATGCCTTTTCGCGATGAGATCTTGCGCCACTGCCGTCCCGCCTCGTCGGTTCTCCAGATGCCTTGCGTCGTAACCATCCATCCGAGGCTGTCGTTGAGAAAGAACATCGACACCGGAATGTCTTTCAGTTTTTCGGTGGACCACGTCCGGCCGCCATCGTTGGTCGAGACCATGACTGGTTTTATGGAACCCTTTTCGACCAGCGTGCCGGCAGCCAGGCCGCGCCGCGGAGACGGAAACTTCAGGTCGATGATGACCAACGAAGAGTCGTCCTCGTCGTGGAAGTACTGCACACGCCAGCGCGGCTCGGCACCCGACGCCGTGAAGGCGCACAGCACGAGCGCCGCCATCACCATCCATCTCGGAGTGTGCATGTTGGGTTTAGGATCTCACGCGGGCAGGCGCGCTGGAAAGCACCATTTCGGCGTGGTTGGCGCCCTCGACCGATGTGGGGTCCATCCGCGCCAGCACCAGCAGGCAGCCCACCTGCTCGCCCACGGTTGTGAGCAGTTCCATCTCGTTACCGGTGTGCGCGTGCGGCTGCCGGTGCTGCACATTGATGACGCCCACCACGCGGTTGCGCGCGATCAGCGGCGCCGACAGGAAAGCCTCGAAACTGTCTTCGGGGAGATCCTGGAAGTACTTGAAACGCGGGTCCTGATTGGCACCTTTGGAAATCGACAGCAGACGCCGCTCACGTGCCACCCAACCGGTGAGGCCTTCGCCAACCTTGAGCCGGACACCGCCCAGGTCGCGCGGGTGCGGGTCATTGGAGGCGCACAATACCAGTTCGTCGTTATCGATCAAATACAGGAAACACGAATCGCACTCCATGAATTCGGTGACCAGATTGACGATCCCGTTCAGGACTTCCTGCAGGTTCATCTCGCGCACCATGAAGCGGCTGATTCTCTGAACCAGGCGAACCTGCTGCTCGGCCCGCTCCAGGCGCATTTCCAATTCCCGTACCTTCGGCACCATTCCATTATCGCCTGCCCGGCGTGCCGCTCGCGTGGGACAATTCCAGGAAGGAGCCGGGGTCATGCGAGTACTTCGAAAGCTGTGTTGGTTGTGGACGATTGCGGCGGCGCCGTGCGCGCTTGCGGCGAGCGCGGATCTGCGCGGGGCCGTGGTGTTGGCGCGCGCGGGCGCGGTGCCGGAAGTTGAAAAGACGGCCGTCACGGTGCTGGTCGAGGAAATCGAGAAACGCACCGGCATTCGCCTGCCGGTGGCGAACAGCGTGCCACCGGGGCGGACGGCGATCGCCGTTTCCTCGGGCGCGAGGGTGGTCGGCGGCCGTGCAGAAGGGTTCCGGGTGTGGGTGGACCCGAAGGCGTCGGGCGCGCCGCTGGTGCGCGTGGAAGGCGTGGACGCGCGCGGCGCGCTTTTCGGAGTTGGGTATCTGTTGCGCCAATTCGAATGGGGCGCGGGAAGGCTGGAACTGCCGCTTCCGCTGGACGTCACCACTTCGCCCGCCTATCCCATTCGCGGGCATCAGCTCGGCTACCGTCCCACGGCGAATACCTATGACGCTTGGACGCCGGCGGTCTACCAACAATACATCCGCGACCTGGCCATCTTTGGCGCGAACGCCGTTGAGAACATCCCCTCGCGCGACGAGCGCGACAGCCCGGTGATGCCCGTGACGCGCCAGGAGATGAACCGCGCCATGAGCCTGATTTGCCGGCGCTACGGCATGGACTACTGGATCTGGCTGCCGGTGACCTTCGATCTGAGCAAAGCGGGCAACCCACAAAGCGCCGGGATGCTCAAGTGGTTTGAACAGTATCTTCGCGACACGCCCGAGTTGACCGGCGTCTTCGTGCCGGGCGGCGATCCGGGACACAATCCACCGGAACTGCTGCTGCCGTATCTGGCCGAGATGGCCAAGCTGATGCGGCCCTTGCATCCAAAAGCGCGCATGTGGCTCTCGCTGCAAGGCTTCGACAAGCAGAAGGCCGAATACGTGTATCAGTACATGGAGCGTGAATCGCCGGACTGGATGGGCGGTCTGGTGGCGGGACCGAGCAGTCCTCCGGTGGACCAGACGCGGCTGCGGTTGCCTGCCAAGTACAAGCTGCGGTTGTATCCGGACGTGACGCACAACAAGATCTGCCAGTTCCAGGTGCCCGCGCTCGATCAAGCCATCGCGCTGACGCTTGGCCGCGAAGCGGTGAATCCGCGTCCGGTTGAGTACGCGCGCATCCACAACTGGTACGCGCCTTATTCGGATGGGTTCATCTCTTATTCAGACGGCGCCCACGACGACGTCAACAAGAACGTCTGGAGCGCGCTCGGCTGGGACCCCGGCCGCGATGTGCGCGACATACTCACCGAGTACACGCGCTTCCATTTCGGTCCCGAAGTGGCGCGCGGTGCGGTGGACGGCATCCTGGCGCTGGGACGCAACTGGCACGGGCCGCTTGCGGAGAACGGTGCGGTCGAAGGCACGCTGTTGCAGTGGAAGCAACTGGAACAACAAGCGCCGAAGCTTGAAGCGAACTGGCGCTGGCAGATGCTGCTGCTCCGGGCCTATTACGACGTGCACGTGCGGCGGCGCCTGATCCAGGATTCGGCGCTGGAAAAACTCGCTAACGCCGAGCTTGCCGATGCCGCGAAAATCGGGGCGGAGAAGGCCATGACCGAAGCCGTGCGCATCCTGGATCGCGCCGCCGCCGAACCGGTGAGTGCGGACCTACGCGCGCGCATCTTCGATCTGTGCGAGAAGCTCTACCAGTCCATCCGCCTGCAATCGAGCACCACCACGTATCACGCCAGCGGTGCTGAGCGCGGCTCGGTATTGGATTTCGTCGATCTTCCGCTAAACAACCGTTGGTGGCTGGAGGACGAATTCGCGCGCGTGCGGAAGATGACGAGTGAAGCCGAGAAGGTGGCGCGGCTCAAGACCATTGCCGAGTGGGAGAACCCCGGCCCGGGGAGTTTCTACGACGACATGGGCAATCTGGCCAAGTCGCCGCACATGCTCAATCCGGGCGTCGATCCGGTCGAACCGGAAGACGAACGCATCGAGCCGCTGTTCTGGTGGTGGGATCAGGGCAAGAGCCGCGCGCGCCTGTCCTGGCAGGTCACCATGTGGCCGCGCGCGTTGGTCTACGAAGGCCTGGATGCGAACGCCACATACGTGGTACGTTCGACCGGATATGGTAAGGCGCTCCTACGCATCGACGGCGAGCGCGTCGAGCCCACCATCGACGGCAAGGAAATGGGCGAGTTCAAGGAATTCCCCGTGCCCGCGAAATGCCTGAAGGATCGCAAGCTGAAACTCACCTGGGACATCCCAACCGACGAAGGACACCTGAACTGGCGCAAACAATCGCGGTTGTCCGAAGTCTGGCTAATCCGGAA
>CAZDIZ010000114.1:0-2644 GCA_964505625.1 uncultured Solibacteraceae bacterium
CGGCTGAATAGTCAGAGCTGTCTATAGTATATAGGAAAATGCTCTAGCGAGCCAAAGGGTTGCGCCAGCGGAGGCGGTTGAACCTCCCGAAATCATTGTTCGTTGAGCAAAGCTCGGCCCCGTGCTCAATCGCCAGGGCCGCAAGATAGGCATCTGATGTGAGATTCCCGCCGGCACCCAGTGGCGCAATCAGATCACGTATTGTTTGTAGGTGGCGTGCCGCAGGTTCGGGTACGGTGACGGACGGCTGCTACAGCCAGGCATCTACGACGTCGAACGCCGCGTCGACGCTCAGCGGCTTCTGAAAAAGTCCCGGTCGCGTGGTCAACCGGAGAAAAGCCAGGAGGACGATCCAAGGCAGCCCGACGGTCTCGGTTCCAGAAACCGCCGCTTCCAGCCATGGTTTGGCATTCTTGTGGTCTGGAGAATCTTCGTTGACCACGTAGATGAGGAGATTGACGTCGACTACTATCATTTGCGCAAAGAGAATTTCCGCCCCAATTCCTCATCTTCCAGGGCGCCTGCGGCTTCCAGCGCCTTGTCCCACCTAAAATTCTGATCGCTGTCGAGCGAATAGGTTTTCTGCGTGATGCAACGCCGCTTGGGCTTCCCCTGCGTGAGACCAGCTCGCACCGCCGAACTGAGCGCCTCCTCAAAGGAGATTCCCCGTTCCTTCATCACTGTCCGGATGAGCGCCTGCACATCCGGCTCCAACGTGATTGTCGTCCTCACGGCTACATCAGAGCACCAGGCTGCTTGCTGTCATGATGCTCTAGCTTACCCGCCCACTCAGTAAGAATGCGTTTCTTTGGTTCACAAATGGATTCCCGGTGCTAAACTACTGTTAAACTCATTTGGCCATGCGCAGATGAGTTCTGGGAGGGCGTGATGCTGTGTACGACGAGAGACACCGGCAAAGGTATCGGGGGATATCCTCCTGCCTGCTCTCAGCAGCATCATAACTACACTGTGAAATCAACATGTGGAGTGTATTCTCGACAGCCGGCGCGCGTAAACCCGCGGGCAGCCGCCGTCGTGCCGGCCGGTGTAGTTCACCCCCAAGCAGATAGGCCGATAGCTACATGCAAACGAGTTCATATTCGCGGGTCCGAAGCAGCAGGCCCCCGCGGGTATGGACACAGAACCGGCTCCCTTGCCTGCAACGGGAGCCTTGCAGTGAGGATGCTATGCAGTTCACGCGATTTCCGTGAACTCACTAGTAGACGAACCGTGTTCGGATTTCAGGAGGAGAGGGAAGGTGGCCGCGATACTGGTAATTGCCCCATTTCCAATTCTCCGGCACGCGTTGAGTCAGCTCTTAAGAAGCGAGTTTGGCGATCCTGTCATCGGCGAAGCCGGAGACGTGCAAAGCGCGTTGAGACAGGTGGGCATGCGTGCCTGGGATATGGTGATTGTGGACGCTTCCGTTGCCAATGGCGACATCCATAATTTCATCGCGCATATGCGGCGGATGTGTCCGATA
Source organism: uncultured Solibacteraceae bacterium (assembly GCA_964505625.1). Lineage (GTDB taxonomy): Bacteria > Acidobacteriota > Terriglobia > Bryobacterales > Bryobacteraceae > JAJFUV01. The sequence continues at coordinate 1,484 of CAZDIZ010000114.1, forward strand.
ACGAAGGTGCTCATTCTTAGTGATCATCCGGAACAGGAGAGTGCGGTAACGCCGCCGGGTGCTGGCGTTTGCGGATGCGTTTCCAAAATGGCCGAGCCCTTGGAGGTGCGTAATGCCATCCGGTCTTTGCGGGCGCGCGGACACTACCTTGGGCCACCAGCTCGCGACAAGGCCCGCTCAGCCTGGCAAAGGGGATCACCGCCTTCGTCCACGCCGCTTTCCGTGCGAGAGAGAGAAGTCCTCGTTAAGCTCGCGCGCGGAGCTCACATCAATCGAATCGCAGCCGAACTGAACATAAGCTCAAAAACGGTGACCACGTACCGGCGCCGTATCCTTAATAAGCTGGATCTTGGATCAACCGCCGCATTGATTCGCTACGCGGACTCGCGCGGACTCGCTTAGTCTGGCTGTCCACCGTTCTGCCATGATGACGTCGCGCCAGGCGTGAGGGGATTGAATTGTGCCCCAACTCGAGCCCAACGAAGTGAAAAAGGGATGTTTATCGCGCGACGAAGCCAGTCGAATCGCACCTCATCAGCGAAGCATAGATTGCGCATTGTAGGGTATACCCTACAGAAATGTGCCACTTGTAGGTGTCGATTTGTAATACATCAAAAACGTATCACATTGTCGTTAAGGCGCTTACAGTTGTGAACTCAATGGGCTAGACCATTTTCCACTTAGTACTATCTTGACATATGCAATACCTCGCTGTATGCTCAGTCCACTCTTGCACTGCTGGTCCTCTTACTGGGCCCGAGAAAATGAAAGGGTTCGGGACCAAAAGGGCGGCAGCTTGCGCGCGGTCGAGAGGGGACGCGAAGAGATGTCGTTGTTTGCGGAATATCAGACGAACGTGCTGCCGTGGTACGCAATCCAGGTACGCTCAAAATGCGAGACCGCGGTGGCACAAGCATTGCGAGGCAAAGGTTACGAGGAGTTTCTACCCTCGTACCGCTCATCGCGTCGATGGTCGGATCGTCTCGTTGATGTACGGTTACCGCTCTTCCCTGGCTACCTGTTCTGCCGTCTCAACGTAAGCGAACGCTTGTTGCCCGTGCTGACGACTCCGGGTTTTGTCACAATCGTCGGAGCGGGCAAATCACCCATTCCTATCCCTGACGAAGAAATCTCCACGATCCGCCTGGTGATCGAATCCGG
>CAZDIZ010000114.1:2744-9499 GCA_964505625.1 uncultured Solibacteraceae bacterium
TCGAGGTCAGATTATGAGAGAAGCGGAGCGAAAGGTCCGCGTCATGAGCCTGCGCCTCTCCGAGATGGAGTACCAGGCCATGCGTAAGTTGTACCGGAGCGTCGGAGCGAGTAGCATCTCCGATTTCGCCCGGCTGGCAATGAAGCGCACCATCAAGCAATCGGACGCTGAAGAGTCCGTGCTCTGGGGAAAGCTGCGCGAAATGGAAGGCCGAATTAACGCCATTGAGGGGCGATTATCGGTCATTCTGGAAAAAGGAGCGGCGGTATGAACTGCGCTCTGGTGTTATGCGTCCTGGTGGCCGCGCTGGACGTGAGGCCACCCCGACTGACTCCTTATCTTCTGGGGCCGGGCGACGAGGTCGCGATCCACGGCATCGACCTCGAGGAGATTCCGGACAAACCCCTACTCGTGCATCCGGACGGATGCATCAGTCTGCCGCTGATTGGACGCGTGAAAGCGGCCGGACTAACCGCGGCCGAGTTGGAGAAGGAACTGACGCAGGCACTGCAAGGTTACCTTCGCCGGCCTCGGGTTTCGGTGAGCATCGCTCAATATGGGAGCCAACCGGTCACAGTTCTCGGCGCCGTGTCGGCGCCCGGCGTGTACCAACTGCAGGGCCGCAAGACGCTGGCGGAAGTGTTGGCATTGGCCAAGGGGCTGACGCCGGATGCCGGCAGCATAGCCACCATCACGCGAGCTCCCGAACTAGGTCCAATTCCACTCGCATCGGCGAAAACCGACGAACGCGGATACTCAGTGGCCGAGGTCGAGCTTGCCGGCATCCTAGAGGCGGGCGGGTCGGCGCAGAATCTCGTCGTCGTGGCGCACGATCTTATCTCGGTTGCTCGGGCCCGGTTGTTGTACGTGCTGGGCGAGGTTCGCAAACCGGGTGGCTTCCCGCTCGGTTCACGCCAGAATATGTCGGTGCTCGAAGCGCTCTCCATGGCTTCGGGATTCGAGCGGACGGCCGCTCCCCGGCGGGCGCGCATCTTGCGCGTGGTTGCGGGATCTCCGCAACGCGAAGAGATTGCCGTCGACCTCAAGAAGATCATGGACGGCAAAGAGCCCAATCGCACAATGGAGCCCGACGACATTCTCGTGGTTCCGAACAACACCGCCAAGAGCGCAACGCTTCGCGGCATTGAGGCGGCCATACAAATGGGAACAGGCGTGGTGATCTGGAGACAGGCACGCTGAGGTGGCAGAGAATGGATGGAACATCGGCCCGTCAAGCTCTAGCCTTGCCGCACGACAAAGCGGTGTCAGATGTGGTTTTACCAGGACCAGTGCATCTGGGCCGGCAAGAGTGGCCGGATGCAAGTCCGGAACGAGCGCCGGACATCTATGGCTCGATCCTGTGGAAACGCAAGGGAGTGATGCTGGCCACCGCGCTGGCCGGCGTCCTGATTGCGGTCGGGATTGGCCTCGTCCAGAAACCGGTGTACCGGGCGCGCGCCTCAGTTGAAGTCAATTCCTTCAACGATACATTCCTGAGTTTGCGCGACGTGGCGCCCACCTCCACCAACTCGGCGGCGGACGCTTACGTCCAAACTCAAGTCAGGCTATTACAGAGCCAGGGAGTTATGCTCCGCGTGATCGACCGGCTGAAACTGCGGGATCGCCGTGTCGCGGAACCCACCGGACGAATTGGCATTTGGATCAAATCCGCTGCCGACTGGCTCCACTCGGTGCCGGTCGCGCAACTCAAGCCACTCACGCCGGACGATGAACTCCTGCAGAGGCTGTCGTCGATGTTGGTTGTGCGTCCGTTGCCTGGAAGCCGGCTGATCGAAGTGTTCTTCGACTCGAACGATCCCAAGTTCGCCAAAGATGCGCTGGACGCGGTGATCGCCGAGTATATCGATCAAAACATAGCCGCCCGGCTTGCCGAAACGCAGAAAACGCAGGATTGGCTTGGACGCCAGACTCGGGACCTGGAAGGCAAACTCAAGGAATCCAGCCAGTTGCTTCAAAGCTATGTGAAGGACTCGGGCATTCTCATTCCCTCGGGCAAGGAAAAAGAGAGCCCCGCCGAGGAGAGATTTCGCCAGGTCCAAGCGGAACTCTCCAGAGCGCAGGGTGAGCGCATTCTGAAGCAATCGCTGTACGAGACCGCGACGACCACGCCTCTGGAATCTCTCCCCGCCCTGCTCAACTCCGGTCCTCTGCGAGAGTATCAATTGAATCTCGCCGAGCTACGGCGCCAGCAAGCGCAGCTGTCGAGTTCGCTCACTCCCGCGCATTACAAGATGGAGCGCATCGCCGCGCAGATTGCCGAAGTGGAGAAAGCCCTGCAAAAGGAGTGGAGCAAGACGCTGACGTTGATCCGCAACGACTATGAAGCGGCGATGAAGCGCGAAAAGCTACTTGCCGACCAATGGACCACGCAAGCTCGAGTGGTTTCCGATCAGTCGGCCAAGGCGGTTCGTTACGACGTTCTCAGACGCGAGACCGACAGCCGCCAGCGTCTCTACGACACGGTGCTCCAGAAACTACACGAGGCCACCGTGGCATCGGCGCTGAATTCAACCAATATCCGGGTGGTGGATTTCCCCGGACTGCCTGCCTCACCTTACCGGCCGCGGTTAATGATGAATGCGGGAATCGGCCTTTTGGCGGGCTCCCTGCTGGGCCTGCTGATCGGTCTCATCCGGCTGCGCTCCGATCAACGATGTGTCACGCCCGCGTCGGTGGATGCGTATCTACCGGTTCGCGAATTAGGCGTGATCCCGAGCGCGAGCGTCGAGACTCGCGATGTGTTTGGTGATCCACGGCGGTTTGTGAGCCTCAAGGCGCATGAACAGGTTGAACTGGTGACTTGGCAGCACAAGCCGTCCCTGTTGGCGGATTCGTTCCGCGGCAGTCTCGTCTCGTTGCTGCACAGCTACACGAACGGCGACCGCCCCAAGGTGTCCACGGTCACCAGTCCAAACAGCCAGGAAGGAAAGACCACCGTGACCAGCAACTTGGGGATCGCACTGGCCGAGACCGGCCGGCGTGTGTTGCTGATCGATGCGGATCTCCGCGCGCCACGCCTCAGTTCGGTGTTTGAGGTTCCCAATGACTGGGGCTTGAGCGACATCCTTCTGAGTAACGATGGAATCGACGCGATGCCTCTGGAATCGATCGTCAAACCGACCACTGTTCCGGGACTATCTCTGCTACCAAGCGGTCCGTCAGCTTCCAGCGTTACCAGTCTCTTTTACTCGGAACGCCTCAGCAAACTCCTGACTCGCTTCCGGCAGGAATTCGATACTGTTCTGATCGACGCGCCGCCGGTCGGAGTCTTCCCCGAGGCGAGACTGATCGGGCAGTGCTCGGATGGGGTGATTCTCGTCACCCGTTCGCACCGCACCAGTCTCGACAGCTATCGCGCCGCCTGCGAAACATTTATGCAGGATCGCATCCCGGTGTTGGGAACGATCGTCAACGATTGGAATCCCAAGCGCAGCGGAATCAAGTTCAAAGACTACTACCGCGATTACTACCACAGGTAGAGGGCCGGACGCGAGTCTGGGTTCGCTCGAACGCAAATGGGCATCACAGCATCAGTGCCGGCCTGCAAGTGCGCAGCCGCTGGCGAAACACGGGTGTTCTCCAGTTTCGTCTGGGTGCTGGCCGGTAACATCGTCTACTCGGGTTGCCAATGGGCAGTGGTCGTGCTGTTGGCGAAGGCCGGAGGTTCGGCAATGCTCGGGCAATACGCGCTGGCACAGGCGATTGCCGCGCCCGCCATCCTGTTCGCCGGTCTGCAATTGCGCGGTGTGATCGCCGGAGACCTTTCGCGCGAGTTCCCCGACTCAGACTACATCGGCTTCCGTCTGGCCACCATGGTGTTGGCCGTGGCGGCTGCGACCATACCGGCCTTCTGGACGGGTTCCTCATCAACGTTTCTTCCGTTATTGACCGCAGTGGGGCTGGTCCAAGCCGTGGAGGCCATCAGCGATACCTTTTATGGACTGCAGCAGCGGCAGCACAATCTTGCTCGGGTTTCGACCGCGTTGCTGATGAAAGGACCGCTGGGGCTACTGACGATGGCGATCGTCCTCTGGTGGACGGGAAACCTGCTGGCTGCGGTGTGGGCACAGCTCGCATCGCGAATTGCGTTCTTGCTGGCATACGAGGTTTGGGATGGAGAGCCGTTTACCATCCGGAATCTGCTGTGGAGCCGTCCCTCCTGCCGATGGCGCGTTCATGCGCGGCTGTTACGCAAAACCATCCCCCTGGGATTCGTTGCCGCATTGTCCGCTTTAATCTCCGCGGTGCCGCGCTACTACGTGAGCGGAATGCTGGGAGAACGCCAACTTGGGATCTTCTCCGGGTTGATGGTTATGGCCTCGGCCGGTAGCTTGGCTGCCGCGGCGGCGGGTCAAGCGGCGTTCGTGCCCCTGGCCACTCTGTACGCCAGCCGGGCGGCGCGCGGTTTTGTTAGGTTGCTCGCCCTGCTCTGTGGCGTTGGAATTCTGTTGGGCGTTGGTGGTGTCACCGTGGCCGTGCTGGGAGGTGAGCGCCTGCTCACGATTGTGTTCAGACCTGAATTCGCAGGCTATCAACGTGAGTTCCTGTTGGCCGCCGCCGTGGCCGGCATTGGTTTCACCGCCGTGCCCATCGGATGCGCGATGACGGCGGCAAGGATGTACACACCACAAGTGCCGCTGCTGCTCGTCGCCGTGTTAGCGGTAACCGCCGGCAGCGCACTGCTGGTGCCGCGCTTGGGCATCAGCGGCGCTATGTTTGCCCTGCTGGCCTGCTCGCTGGTACAAGCCGGCGGAGGTGCGGGCGTCTTGTTCTGGGGCTTTCGCCACCGCGAGACCTCGCGGAGGGAACCGAAATGACGGGAACGTACACCGATCACCGCCCAGGGTGGTTCCAGCGCTGCTTCAATGGCTCGCCGGCCTTTTTGCTGCTGTGCATTCTGGCCTTCTCCGTGCCGCTGGAAAACTCGCTGACCGTTCCGGAGTTCGGCACGTGGAGCCGGTTGTTGGGGCTCGTTGTCGTGGTGGTGGCAGTTCTTGAGGTGTTCATGGGGCGCAGCCTTAGACTCCCCAGCGAGATACTACTTCCGGTGGTGCTGTTTGTGGTCTGGAGCGCCATCACCGGCTTGTGGTCGGCCGAGCCGGCAGTTACCGCCGACCGCGCCGCCACAAATCTCCGCCTGCTCATTCTGGTATGGGTGATTTGGCAATGCGTCCGGACGATCGAATCGCAGCGGTTGCTGCTTCAGTGTTTCGTCGCTGGATCATTCTGCGCGGCGTTTGATACGGTGATGCGACTGAGACGGAATGAGGCCGTCGACGTGATCCGCTTCGCCGGTGCGGGCTGGGACCCCAACGAACTCGCGCTGATCCTCGCCGTGAGTGTCGCGGTCGCCGCTTTTCTGGCCGCTACCGGCCACCGCAGGTTCGCCCCGGTGGCCTACGGTGCCCATGTTCTGCTGGCATCGGCGGCAATTCTGCTGACCGGATCGCGGGGTTCGTTCCTGGCTTTCTGCGCGGGCGGCCTGGTCATCGTGTGGTACCGGCTCAGAGATCCCAAACCCATTACGCCAGCCATGATCGCGATGCTGTGCGCCGGCGCCCTCTTGTGCCTTCTACTCATCCCGGAAGCGACCTGGGACCGCCTGGGATCCATCTACGGGGAAATCGACTCCGGCACCTTCACCAAACGCACTGTGATCTGGCGCGCGGGGTTGGAGGCTTTCGCCGCTCAACCGATTCTAGGCAGCGGAGCCGGCACGTTCGGTTTCATGGTGTTGGGGGCGTTGGACCGTGCCTACGTGGCACATAACACGTACCTCTCGGTTCTGCTGGAAACCGGAATTGTGGGGTTCAGTCTGCTCGCATGGACTGCGTTTACATGCCTCTGGGTGACTTTTCACCTGCCATTCGGTGAGCGCCGCTTGTGGCTGTGCGTCCTGGTCATCCTTGGTGTGGGCATGTTCTCTCTCACCTGGGAATACAAGAAGACGCTGTGGCTTCTGATCGCGCTGCTGATGAGCCGCGGCGCACTGCCGGCCGTGCAGCGGCGAGCTTGTGCGATCCCGAATCCGGCTCGGCTGAGGCACGCGGACGTATGAAACACGAACGCATACGGATTCTGCACATGCTGCCGGTGCTGGGCGTCGGCGGCGCCGAATGCATGGCGGTGGAACTAGCGACGAATCTGTCCGCGGGTTTGTTCGCTTCGGCGGTGGTCAGTTTGTTTGACGGGATTGGGTCGAGACTGGAGGGCGTTCTGGCCGCTCATGACATCCCATTCTGGAGCTTGGGAAAGCGGCCGGGGTTCGATCCGGGCCTCCTCAAAAGGGTCGTGCATCTGGTCGAGGTATTTGCTCCACACGTCGTTCACACTCACCTCGGCACGTTGAGCTACGCGACCCCGGCGCTGTTGAGCAATCGCGGAATCGCGGCTGTTCACACCATGCATCGAACCACGGACCGGGACGGTGGACGGATTACCCAATGGCTCCATGGCCACATGCTTCGCCGGCGGGTGGTCCCCGTGGCGGTCGCGCAAGCGATCGCGGACAGCATGATTCGGAATTACCGGCTGAGCGATGTTCGCGTGATTCCGAACGGCATTCCCGTGGACAGCTACCGGGCGCCTGAGTTTTCTCGCGACACCTGGCGTACCCGCGAAGGGTTCACCCTCCACGAGGTGCTATTGACGTGCGTGGCGAGGATGCGCCCGGTGAAGAACCACTCGCTGCTATTACGCGCTTTCGCGGCCAGCGCATTTTTGCGCGACCGCGC
>CAZDIZ010000114.1:9599-20526 GCA_964505625.1 uncultured Solibacteraceae bacterium
CGCGAGTGCTTCGACTCCTCCATGATGGTCTACGAATACACCAGGCTCTATCAATCCCTTGTACAAACGCACGTTTCCGTCGAGATGGTCGCATGAAACTCACTTTCATCACCCATTGGCCAGAACGCGGCGCGGAATACCTGCTGCGTTTCGACGATATCTGCCCCACCATGAACTGGTCCATGTGGCGCCAGATCGAGAGCGAATTGGTGAAGCTGCAAATTCGTCCCATTCTCGCCGTGGTGCCGGACAACCGTGATCCGGTGCTTCGGGTGGGGCCGGCGGAGCGGGGCTTCTGGAGCCTGGTTCGCGATTGGCAACGCCTGGGCTGGACCATCGCCCTGCATGGCTATCAGCACCGCATGGTCACCTTAAATTCCGGACTGCTCGGTAAGAACCGCTACAGCGAGTTCGCCGGTCTGCCGGAGACGCAGCAGAGACACAAACTGAACCAAGCCCTGTCGATCTTTGCCGAAGAGGGCATCCACACGGAGATGTTCGTGGCGCCGGCCCATTCCTTCGACCAGGCCACGCTGCGTGCGGTTCGCGCCGTCGGGCTGAGCCTGATCAGCGATGGCTACAGTCTCTACCCGCACCTGGATGCGAACGGGTTGTGCTGGATTCCCCAGCAACTGACCAAACTGACTCCGAAGCACCGGGGCGTGTGGACGGTGTGCATGCACATGAATTCGTGGTCCCAGGATTTCTGTGACCGTTTTCGCGCCGCGGCCGCGGCGTTTCGCCCGGCCATTACCGATACGTCCTCCGTCGTCGCACGCTACGGAGGCCGGCGCATTCAATGGATTGATCGCGTTCACGCCGCATATTCCTCCTCCAACCAGAATGTGCGCGGCGCCCTGAAGGGATGGCTGCAATGATCGTCTCCACAACCAACATGGTGCGCAAAGCGGACTTCTACTTGAACGAACCGGTGCGCGAAGTTGCCGCGGACGTAATTCGCTACTTCTATTGGGAGTCGCCGGTTCCCGGCTGCCACGTGAGGCAAATGCACTCCGCGGTCACGAACCTCGAACAGGATGCGGAAGCGATCTTCGCGCACATGAAGAAAGAAACCCGGCGCCTGGTCCGCTACGCCGAGAAGGAATGCGCGGACCGGTACCGGCAGTGGAACGGAGACCTCGAAACGCTCGACATGATCTGCGACCTGCACGACCGCTTCGCCGCGTACAAAGGACTGGCGCGCAGCGACCGGACGTTTCTGCACACGGCCGCGCGAGCCGGACTTCTGGAAGCCTCCTGGGTCCTGGATGCCGACGGCGAGCCTTCGGCCTGGCGTGTGTACTATCAAGCCAAGCCTCGCATACGGCCGATTCGCGGCGGCTCCAGGTACTTCTCGAAGGAAAACTCAGGAGGGCGGCAGGCCGTGGGGCGCGCGACGCGCTACCTGGTGTGGCGCGACATGCTGCGCTTCCGGGACGCCGGGTTCACCCTCTACGATCAGGGCGGTTGGTACGTGGGGCCCGATCGTGCGCTAAACAAAGTCAACGACTTCAAGGAAGAATTTGGCGTCCAAGTCGTGGAACGATACGACTGCATCCGGGCCGCCACCTGGCGGGGACGGTTGGCCCTGTGGTTCCTCGATTTGAGGAACGCGCGAGAAATCGCACGGTTCCGCGCCGCCGGATTGGTGGAGGCCGCATGATTATCGGCGCCATTACCAACATGTACCCCACAGCCGATGTGCCGGCGCAGGGGACTTTCGTCGCCAGTCAGGTCGCCGGTCTTCGCGAGATCGGCCTCGACGTGCGCGTGCTTCACATCCAGCGTGTTGAGGGCGGCCGGTTCGCTTACGCCAGTATGTTTGGAAACGTGCGCCGCTTCCTTCAGCGCGAACAGCCGGATCTGATTCATGTGATGTACGGAGGCCCGTTGGCCTTCATCGCGCTAGCCGCCTCGGCCGGTACGCCGTCGGTGGTGTCCTTTTGCGGTTCCGATTTGCTGGGCGAACCGGGCCAAGTCGGCTGGCGCCGCGGGCTGGGACGCTGCGTGGTTCAGTCGTCGCGTCTGGCGGCTCGAAGAGCCGACGGCATTGTCGTCAAGTCCAAAGGGCTTCGGGCGGCACTGCCGGCAAGCGTGGCGGCCGAACGGGTTTGGATCATACCGAACGGAGTCGATCTGAACCGGTTTCAGCCGCTGGATCAGCGCCGCTGCCGTCGTGAGCTCGGTTGGCGCGAAACTGATTTCGCCGTCCTTTTCGCTGGATCACCCTCGAATCCGACCAAGCGCTTCGCGCTGGCCAGTTCCGCCGTCGAAACTCTTCGGGCATCGGGTGTGCCGGCGAAATTGATGGTCATGAACGAGGTTTCAAACGACAAGGTGCCGCTTTGGCTCAACGCGGCGGACGCATTGCTGCTGTGCTCGTTGCACGAGGGGTCGCCCAACATCGTGAAGGAGGCCCTGGCCTGCAACCGGCCGGTGGTGGCGGTGGATGTCGGTGACGTCCGCGAACGGCTGGATGGCGTCGCGGGATGTCACATTGCCGGCGCCAATGCCGAGGCGCTGGCAGCGAAGCTCCGTTTGGTTCATGGAGGAGCCGGATACGTGGATGGCAGGACCCGCATGTGGGACCTGTCGAATGTCCGCGTCGCCGAGCGTCTACTCGAGGTCTATCGTGCCGTACTGGGCACAAGCAGAGCTGCCGCGGCCTGAGAGGGGACCGAGGATTCCAGCGAGTTCTTAGAGGGAAAACCAATGGTTGTGTTGGAGAGATTGACGCTGCTCGCAGTTCACTTGCTGCTGATTGCCACCGCCGTGGCCGGAGCCTGGGTGCTGAGATTCGACCCGGCCGGCCTACAGCGGAACGCGAACTCGGTTGCGAACATCATCATAATCGCTGTGTTGGTGAAAGGGGCGGTGTTTTACCTGTTCGGCCTCTATCGCAATTGGTGGTGGGAGGTTGGCCTTGCCGACGTCGTGCGCTTGTTTATTGCGAATCTGACTGCCTCGGCGGCTCTAGTCTCAGTTGCGTTGCTGGCGCAAGTGCGCATTCCGGTGGCGGTCTACATACTGGAGTGCCTGGTCTGTTTCCTGCTGCTTTGTCTGTTACGCGGCTGGATACGGATCTACCGGGAAATCACCGCCGGCAAGCCTCGCGTGAAGGCGCGGAAGAACATTTTGATTTACGGTGCGGGAGGAGCGGGCCAGCAACTGCTCAAGGAGACCCGCAAGAATGCCTCACTGGGCTATTGCGTGATTGGGTTCATTGATGACGACCGCAGGAAACTGCACGCCACCGTTTCCGGAGTGCGCATTCTGGGAATCGGCCGTGACATCGTACGCATCGTGGATCACTATCGCGATTCCCGGCGCCGTATCGAGGAAGTCGTCATCGCCATGCCTAGCGCCAGTGGGCGCGAAATGCGCGAAGCCGTCGCGCACTGCCGCGCGGCCAACGTGTCCTGCAAAACCGTCCCCGGCTTCAATGAACTGCTGTCGCGAGGCACTCTGAACTTTCAGGTTCGCCCCGTGAATGTCTGCGATCTGTTGGGCCGGGAACCGGTCAATTTGGACGAGGAGACCATCCGCCGTTCGATCCAGGAACGGCCCGTCCTGGTAACGGGCGCGGCGGGTTCCATCGGAAGCGAGCTATGCCGGCAGTTGGCGCGGTTCGGCCCCAAGGTGCTGGTGATGTTCGACCAGGCCGAGAGCGAACTGTTCCGGATCGAGATGGAACTGCGGCGGAGTTTTCCGCGCCTGGAATGCATTCCCGTGGTGGGCGACATCGTGCACTCGGCCAGCATTTCCGAAACGATCTTCAAGTACTCGATCAAGTCGGTGTTTCACGCCGCGGCATATAAGCACGTCCCCATGATGGAAGCGAATGTTCTGGAAGCGATTCAGAACAACGTATTGGGAACGTGGAACGTGGTCCAGGCTTCCCGGCGCCATGACGTGCGCACGCTGCTGATGATATCCACCGATAAGGCCGTGAACGCCACCAGCGTCATGGGCACCACCAAGCGGGCCGCCGAACTGATCGTTTCCGCGGTGGGCACCAACGCCCGCGACGGCAACTATCTGTCGGTTCGTTTCGGCAACGTGCTGGCAAGCAACGGTAGCGTGGTCACCGTCTTCCGGCAGCAGATCGCCGATGGCGGCCCGGTGACGGTGACGCACCCGGAGATGAAGCGCTACTTCATGACCATTCCGGAGGCGGTGCAACTGGTGCTGCAAGCCTCCACCATGGGCAAGGGCTCCGAAGTGTTTGTCTTGAATATGGGACAGCCGGTGCGCATCGCGGATCTGGCGCGCAACATGATCCGTTTGGCCGGTTTTGAACCCGGCGAGGATATTGAGATTCGTTACACTGGAGTTCGTCCTGGTGAGAAGCTCTTCGAAGAACTCAATCTCGGTGACGAGCACCTGCAATCCACCTATCACGAGAAGATTCTGATCTTCAAGGGCACGCACCCGAACGAAGATGTGGTCACTGCCTGGGTGGGAAAGCTCCGGCAACTGATCGACACCCGCAACGAAGAAGCGGCTCTGGCACACCTGCGGGAACTGGTGCCGGAGTATCGTCCCGCGCGCTTGTCAGCGCAAAACGAGGTAGCTTATGCGCCGAAGACATTTGCCGCGAGTGCGTAACTTCCTAGTGTGTATCCTGGCGGTGGCCTGTTCCTCCACGGCCTCCTGTCCAAGACTCGCGTCGAAGTCCCCTTCCGAGGACTTTGGTACCGTTTGGGTGATTCCATCCATGTACCGTGTCGGTGAATCCGACCCGGCTGGGGCGGAATCGACCATCGTATTGCAGGCCGCGCGCGGAGAGTATGCGTCGTTTCAGATCGTGATGCGTGCGCCGTCCGGCGGCTCAGCGCGGATTTCGGCGTCGGACCTGAGCGGGGCAAATGGCGAGACCATTGGCGCCGGCAGCTACGAGTTCTTCCGCGAGGGCTACGTAAACGTCAACCGGCCAAGCTTCGACTATGGCTCGGGAAACCGCCCATTAGGGAGTGGCTGGTACGCCGATCCCTTGTTTCCGCTGGATTCCGGTGCCGTTGAGATCCCGTCCGGCAAGAACCAACCGTTGTGGGTCGACTTGTTCGTTCCTACTTCAGCGCCCCCGGGTGTGTATGAGGGGACAGTGGAGGTGGCTGGCGAGAAGATCGCCGGACGCGTGAACGTGAAATTAACGGTTTGGAACTTCACGTTACCCAGCCGGCCTTCGCTGCGGTCAAGCTTTGGCGTGCATGGGCCCCGCATGACCGACACTGCCACGCATGAACTATTGCTCCGGCACAAGCTCATGCCAGCGACGGTGGTTCCGCGAGAGTCATCCGGCTTGGCCTCCCGCTTGGGGCTCAACATCAGCGGACTGTGGTTTTCGAGCGGCGCCAACCCTAAGAACTGTACTATCCTGCCCGCACCGTCATTGAACGCGCTTCGCCGTGCCGTGGCATACTATCCGGCCGGCCTCGATGTCTACGTGTACGTCGCCGATGAAATCGACCGCTGCGTGAACCTGCGCGACCGGGTGAAGGAATGGGCTCGCGTGGCGCACGCGGCCGGCGCCAAAACGCTGGCTACTCTGACACCGGTTCCGGAGTTGTATGACAGCGGGCCGGACTCGCCTCGCCCAGCGATCGACATCTGGGTTCTGCTGGCCGGCATGCATGAAAGTGCGCCGGATCGCGTTGCGGACGCGCTAGCCCGAGGGATGGAGATCTGGTCCTACACAGCGCTCGCGCAGGAATCCTACTCGCCCAAGTGGGCCATCGACTACGCTCCGGCGAACTACCGGATTCAGCCAGGATTCTTGAACCAGAGCCTGGGCTACAAGGGCTTGCTCTATTGGAGTGTCGACCAGTGGACGGCGGATCCTTTTCGGGATGTCACGTCCTACAGCGAAGGCTCCTATGCATTTCCGGGAGAAGGCATGCTGGTCTATCCCGGCCCGCAGGGAGAGCGATCCGGTACCACGCCATCGATGCGGTTGAAATGGCTGCGGGCCGGTGTCGACGATTTTGAGTACGTCGAGATTCTAAAAGGATTGGGGCGTGGCAGCTGGGCGATCGAGACGATCCACGCCGTCGCCCGCGACTGGAAGAACTGGGCTTCGGACCCCGCGTGTATCGACGCCGTGCGCCGGAAACTGGGAGAAGAAATCGATCGCCTGCAAAGTGGCAAAAACACCGATCGGTAGCAGCGCCATGAACGAACTTGCCATCGGCACGGAACAACGTACGGCGGAGACGGCGCATCTCGAAGTGCGGGTGCTCCGGACCGAATCCGAGCTTCGCCAATTCTCCGGAGAGTTGGCCGATCTGGCGGCGCACGCGATCGAGCCGAACGTCTTCTACGAACCCTGGGTTCTGCTGCCGGCCATCCCGGCTCTTGGCGCCGGGCACGAACTCCGCTTCGTCCTCATCCGGCGCGCCGGTGAGCCTTCGGAACTCACTGGCTTCTTCCCGGTGGAACTGTACCCGCATTACCGCCATTTGCCCGTCCGCGCCATGTCGATGTGGCAGCACAAGCATTGCGCGCTCTGCACACCGCTGGTGCGTGCGGGTTTTGCGCAAGAAACTCTTCGGCTGTTTGTCGAGTGGCTGGCCTCTTGTCCCGAAGGGCACTCGCTGATGGACTTCCCGCGCACTGCCGGCGAAGGCGAGTTCCACTCGCTGTTGATGCAGTGCCTCGAGCGACAGGCAAGATCTCTGTTCGTGCGTGAGCGCTATTCGCGTCCCGTGCTTTGCATCGATGGCGATTTCGAAACGTATTTCAACGGTTCACTCTCCCCGCATCATCGCCATGAGGCCGGGCGCATGTGGCGGCGTTTAGCTCAGCAGGGAGCGATCGAGTTCGTAATCGGCCGACACGGCGAGTCCAAAACGGTGACGATGGACACGTTTCTCGAACTGGAGGCGTCCGGTTGGAAAGGGCGAGTAGGCACGGCGATCAACTGCGCCCCGGCCGAGCGCGGCTATTTCCTCGATCTGGCGCGGAGCGCCGAGGCTCGCGAACACATGCTGATGCCGGCGCTGCTGGTCGGCGGGCGGCCCGCCGCCGGAATGCTGCTGCTGCGCGCCGGAGCCGTGTGTTTCGCTTTGAAGTCCGCCTACGATGAGACCTTCGCGAAATACTCGCCCGGCAGGTTGTTTACCATCGAACTGGCGCGCGCGCTGTTCGGTGTCGAAGGCCTGCGTTGCGCCGATTCGTGTACCCATTCCTCCCATCCGATGCTGGAGGAATGGTGGGTCGGTAAACGGTGGGGCCAAAGCACACTCGCAGCTTTCGATCGCCGCTCGCAGCTTTGGCTATCCCTGTTGCCCTGGATGATACGGGCCGGCCGGCGATTGCGGCCGGCCCTGAAGTTGCTATCGCGTAGTGACGAACGACCAAGTCGCCGAGGTTGCCGATGAGGTGCTGTTCTTGGCGACAACTTTCCAGTAGTAGGTGGCGCCGCTCGCCAGCGTTGACGGATGAGTGTACGAAGTGCCGGTCACCGTGGCCACGTAAGAGATCGTGTATCTCGATCTGCCCGCCCAGAACTGGTAGGACGTTGCACCAGACGACGCCGTCCATGAGAAGGTCGGTTTCTTGGAAACGCCGGTGGCCTGGTTGGCGGGCGTTAGGTTGACAGGAGCCGCGAGTGTTGTCGAGGAAGAAGCCGCGGTGGTGGTGAAGCTGCCCGTCGCAGTAGCGGAATTCCCGGCGGCATCCTTCGATATCACACGGAAGTAGTAGATGGTGCCCGCCGACAACCCGGAGATCGTGACCGAATGAGAAGTAAGAAGGCTAGAGTCGAGCGACGACAGGGCGCCGTAAGCGCTCGTGGTGCCGTACTCCACCTGGGTTGTCGATGCTTCGTTGGTGGTCCATGTGATGGCCGCCGACGAAGTCGTAACTTGTCCCGCCGCGACGGAACTGATTGCCGGCGGTGTGTTGTCTATCACGGGTGTCGAGGTTCCGCCGCCCAACCGGTGGATCTCAGCGCCGAGCTGCTTGCGGACGTTTTCGAGCAGGTCTGGATTACTATTCCAATGAGTCCAGTCAGTAGCCACGGTCTGGACCAATTGCATGGCCCAATCGCGGCGTCCCAGTGCTGTGAGGATGGTTATGTACTCATAGTCTTCGACGCCTTCGCGGATCCACTTCAGCCGCATCGAGGGGACAACGGTCGTCAGTCCGACCTGCGTGCCGGGATACACCAACATCCCTTCACCAGGAATCATGTACTGCCCGTCAAGCAGAGTCGTGGGGTTGTTCCACGGGTCGCTGCTCCAGGAGTCCACCGCCCAGTACAGCGTCCCGGTCAGCTTATTGGTCTGATTGAGGAATCCGGGGAAGATGCGGTAATTGATCGGTGCAAAATCCAGAAGCCACTTCGGAGTGTACAGATCCGGAATCAGCGCGGTATACGACCACACTTCGTCACCCTTGGCCTGCACGTCTGCTACGCGCGTGCCGAGGCTCGGGAACAGAGCTGGGCCAACTACCCAGATGTCCACGGCGGAGCGGCCGGTTCCGGACCCGTCGTCGTAGAGCGAGGGCTGTGGCGATATGGTCACCAGGGTCTTCGATCCCGCTTGGTGGACGTTGCGTGCCCAGGACTTCATCGTTTCGTAGACGCTGGGGCATCGCTCAATTTCGTCCGCCATATAAACATAGGTCTGCACGCCGGACGCGAAGCCGCTCATCGCGGACTGGACCGACGATACGCTAGGAGCCGCCGTCATCGTGCAGGTCTGATTATTGGAGCCAATGTAGATTGGCAGCGCGCTGGCGTTCAGTCCGAACCGGGCCGAGAGGTCCGCGGAGTCCTTGGCATCCACCAGCACCGGCATGATCTTGTGCTGGAGCAGCACCTGATCGTTCGCCTTGGTAAACTGCGCACCGTGCAACCCGAAGCTGGACTTCAATGTGGGTTTCAGGGGAAGAGAGAAGTTCCAAACTTGCAGCGTGACTTTCACAGTGGCAGTGCCCTGTGTGCTGGTCACGGTGACCGTTCCTGTATACGTGCCCGCCACAGCCGTCTGTGGGACATACAAGTCGACCCAGATGGGCTGATTCTTATTCGACGAAAGCGTGAACGGCACAGCGTCCAGAGTACCGGTCAAGTCCGCTCCGTTGGCACCTTTAAACGGAATCAGACCGTCCGGGTACCAGCCGGCGCCCTGCGAACGATTCCCAGCACCGTAGTCGGGACTGGGCTGGGTCACATTTACATAATGCTCCCTGTAAAATGTCAGGTTTGTCTGGCTTATGACTGCTCCCGACGGTCCAACAAGGTCGGAAGCGGAAAGATTCACGTTCGACAGGCCCGTGCTCGGAGCCGTCACCACAATCTGAAATGGTTCATATTCCCCTTTCGCTGCCGACAAGGAAACTTCTGCCGTGCCAGTCGGGGTTTGCGTCTGGCTGACTCGCACATAGTTGGGAACGGTCCAGACCTGCGGTGCCGTCTGACCGAAACTTACGGCAAGTGCCCCTAACGCGATCCAAGCGGGTGGAAATAAATGCTTTAACAACATACTGCTCTCACTTTCTACTACCGGTTCGGGTTACTAGGATTCGCCCATGCACAACGATCGGTAGATGCGGATGAATTGAACAGACTAAGTGAATGCCCGTGTCGTCGAGAAAAAATACTGAAATCCTGGCGGTCGATTCGGCTAATGACCACTCAGATTTCTCCAAGGATGGGGATACACTGCGGCACTACATAGTACCTTGTGCAGTTCGAAGGCCAACTGCTGCGAATGCCATTGTTGCGGGAAATGTTCTACTTATGGGCACTATGCGGCGAAATTGTGGCGAAGAGCGGCGGGACAGAGTAGAGTTTTCCGGCGAACTTGTGTAAGAACTACTCGATACGCCGCCGAGGGAACGAATTTGGCGCGAGTTAACATTCCGCTGCATTTGCGCGTGGCCAGCCAGCTTGCTGTGCGCCCGGTCTATCGCTGGATGGAGGCGATCAGAGAACGAAAGGGGCAGGGGTTTATACTTGCCTTTCATTCAATAAATCCTGGTGATTTCGAGAAACTGGTGGACGCCCTGGTCCCGGCGACTCCCGCGCCGCTGGATGAGATTGTGGAGCGGACCTATCGAAAACAAAGCACGGCAGGGATGCTCTCGATCACCGTCGACGACGGCGTCGCCGACTCGACACGCGCGTTGGCGGACGTGGCCCGGCGCCGGCAATGGCCCATTACCTTCTATCTTCCAACGGCGTATCTGGAGGGCGAGCAACCCATGCCCTTCCAACTCTGGGCTGAGATTCGAGATTCACTGCCTCTTGGTGTGATCGATACACGACAATTTCGTCTAGATTTATCCAGCACGAACCGGCGGGAAATGTTCCGCAAACAAATACATAAAAGTATGCGCAGTCGGCCGCGCGCCGAGTACGCCGAACTGGTCGAAAACCTGGCCCGTTATCTGAAAGAGGCCGAGGGGATCCAAATCCGGGTGCCGGCGCCCATCAGTTGGCGGGAAGTGGCGCAAATGAGCGCGGAGCCACTGTTCTCATTCGGGAGTCACGGAGTGTCTCACACCGCCGTATCGGCACTCAACGGTACCGAATTGGAACGTGAGTTTCACGAGAGCCGCGAGGTGATCGCGCAACATACCGGGCGCGAATGCCGCCATTTCTGCTATCCCTACGGCTCTCCGGAAAGCATCGGGGCGGACGCGCCGGCTATGGCTGCCCGGTTCTACCGTTCCGCGGCAACTATGTGCCGGGGGCACTTGAACGGCGCCGAACCGTATCTTCTCCCGAGAATCCCGTTGTACCAGCGCGACACACCAGCGCTCGCGCGGCTCAAGGTGTTGACGGCGTAAATCGCTGGAATAGAAATCCGAGGAATTCGATGTTGGACAGCGCCGAAACGGTGGTGCAGACGAGGCTGGAAGAAGGGGGTGGTGATGTGCGCCCGCTGGACATCCGCCGGCTGACCGAAACCACGGC
>CAZDIZ010000115.1:0-20432 GCA_964505625.1 uncultured Solibacteraceae bacterium
GCTCGCGACGGCCCATGAGAGAAATTCTAGCCCAGCAAGACGAAACAACATCTACGCCGGGCCGGCAACCAACTCTGTTTCCCAAACCTCCCCAAGTTCAACGTTGCTCTCCACTCTCCCCCAGAGATCGTCGCGCCGATCCTCCGGTTCGACCTGGATGCGATAGCGTCCCGCGGGCAAGCCGGTAACGTCATAAATGCCCTCATGATCGGTAGTCGTCACGATGTTCCCGCCAGGTCCCGCAATCGACACCTGCACGCCGCGGACGGGTTCGCCGGCGTCGGACTGCTCGTTGTTCACGCGGCCGATGAGGCGCACTCCGGACTTGGGCGGGCCGTCCCGCAATACGCGCAGTTCAACCGCGGCCTGATCGAGAGGCTTCATGCGGCAGCAAGGATACGGTTCGACGACGGGCAGAAAATGCGTTATTAGCCCCAGGCAGCGCCGACCATCGACAAAGTACTCGCGCCGCTCTCCCCGCTCGAAGTAACCGCGAAGAATCAGGTAATTCGGAACCCAAGGCGGCAGCCCCCAGAACCGGCGCTCGACCCGCACCACAGCCCATGACGCATCGGGCCAATCACGAGCGGACCACCCCACGAATACCACGCGCGCTGTGAACACTGTATGGTTTGGAAACTGATGGTCTGAAACCGGAGGGCGCACCAGCCGGCAATCGCCTTCTGGATTGAAGCGAGATAGCCAAAGTGGTGCGAAAGCGCCCGCGATCACGAACACGCCGAACAGAACTGTTTCCAAAAGCCATGACTGGCGCACTTGGCCGGTTGGTCGTGCGCGGAAACTGATCAGCGGCGGCCACCCGGGGTGGGAGGCCAAGCGCCAGAACAGACCGGGGACGACGAAAAGCAAGGAGGCCGTGGCGAATTGGCAGGCGATCTGACCAACGCTACGCTGCGGATCAAAGGGATCGGCATACATGCGCCATGCGATGCACAAACCCATCAACGGCGCCGCGAACAGAAATGAACGGCTGGCCAGCCGTGGCCTGCGAAGGGCCAGAAGCGACCCGATCAGAAAGACGAACCCGAGCACTCCAATGGACAATACTCTGGAAACATAGATACCGGCCGGCCGAAAGTTGGGTGGGAAGACCGGCTCGTCCGCTATCTGTGCAACGCAGAAGAACCCAATCAAAACTCCGAGGCCAGCGGCGGAGCAACTCAGCGAGATTTTCGAGAACGACGCCAGCCAGCGGAAGCGACCTGGGCTCATGCACAGTTTAGACACCACAACCCCGCCGTCTGTTTCAACGGTAGTCGAGTATCCGTAAGTCCGCTACAGTGCCCGGTAGCAAGCCCTAGATGGGTTGCACTCTTCGTCGTCGGCTAGTTTGCCGTCGGGGCCCAGGCAGGTTTGCGTCGTGTGGCACCAGAAGAGGCGGTCGCCGCTGGCCAGGTTCGGGTCCTGGATGGCGTCGACGAACAGGCCCTTCCAGCGCAGTTTTTCGCAGCGCTCGGTGGCGGGCGCGGCCGATCCTGTGTTTTCCATGCGTGCTCCTCCCTTCCCTTTATGCCTTCACGCCCGCCGCCGCCATCAGCGCGCGCTTCACCGCCGTCCGCGCCAGTTGCACCTTGTAGGCGTTCTGGCTGAGCGGCGTGGCTCCGGCGACGGCGCGTTCACCCGCGTCGGCGGCCACCGCTTCCGTGATGCTCTTCCCCGCGAGCATCGCTTCGGCTTCCTTGGCCACCCACGGCGTGGGCGCCACGTGCCCCAACACCACGCGCGCCGACGCCACCGTGGTGCCCTTCATGCGCAGCACCACCGATGCCGTCGCGAGCGGCCAATCGAGCGCTTCCTTCTGGCGCACTTCGTAAGTCGCATTGCGGCCACGCGCGGGCGGCAACAGAATCTCGGTCAGGATTTCGTTCGGCGCGAGCGCGATCTCCCGCGCCGCGTCGTCAGGCGGCGCCACGAAGAACTTCTCCATCGGGATGTCGCGGGTGCCCTTGGCGGAAACGGCTTTCACCTTGGCGCCCAACGCCATCAGCGCCGGACCCAGACTCGACGCGCTCACAAACCACGCCGGCCCGCCTCCGAAAATGGCGTGATAGCGATTCTCGCCATCAGGCACCAGCGGCTTGCCGCTCGCGTCCTTGGCGAGCAATCCGCAGCCCTTGCGGAAATACCAGCAGCGCGGACGTTGGCAGAGATCGCCGCCCGCCGTGCCCATGTTGCGAATCTGCGGACTCGCCACGCCGCGCACCGCCGTGACGATCGACGGGTACTCTTTCAACAACGGACTCGTGAGCATTTCATCGAAAGTGGCCAGCGCCCCGATGCGCACTCCCGCCGCGGTCTTCTCGATCCCGGAAAGCTCCTTCAGTCCCTTGATATTCACTACGCGCTGGGGCGTGTGGATGTACTCCTTCATGAGCGAGATCAAATCCGTCCCGCCCGCCAGAATATCGGCTTCGCCCCAACGCGGAGCGAGCAGTGCCACGGCCTCTTGGAGCGTGGCCGGAGAAGCATACGCAAAGGCTTGCATCAGGCTTTCCTCCCTTCGAGCGCTCCCAGCACTTTGTCCGGTGTGAGCGGCAGCACGCCAGCCCGCACGCCGATGGCGTTGGCCGCGGCGTTGGCAATGGCTCCGATCCCGCCGATGGTCGGCGGTTCGCCTAATCCGATGACGCCGCGTTTGTCGTGCTCCGGCGTGATGTCCAGGTGCACAACAATTTCGCCGATGTCGCCGATGCCGGCCAGCTTGTAGAACTCCATGTCGGCGTTCAGCATGCGGCCCGTGAGTTGGTCCATCACTCGCTCTTCATAGAGCGACGCGGCGATGGAAAGGATGCAGGCGCCGTAGATCTGGCTCTCGGCGGTCTTGGGATTGATGATGAGCCCGCAGTCCTGTACCGCGACCATGCGGTTCATCTTCACCACGCCGGTTTCGATATCCACGCTCACGTCGGCGATCTGGATGCCGCCGACGCCGCCCGTGTTCAAACCCAGGGGGTTCTGCGGGTCGTTGTGTCCGATCTCGCTGATGGTCTTGGTGCCGAGTTTGCGGCAGGCCGCGCGCCAGGCGAGCGACTTCGCCGGATTGCCCTTCACCTGGATCTTGCCGTCCATCGCTTCCAGTTGATCCGCCGTCGTACCGAGCGATGGCGCCACCACCTCGAACAGCTTCGCGAGCGCGTTCACCGTTGCCTTGCGCGTGGATGACGATACGCCGCCCACCGTGGTGGAACCGCCGCTCGCGCCCGAAGGCGGAAACTTGTTGTCGCCGATCATCACTTTCACGGCGCCCAACGGCAGCCCCAGTGTTTCCGAGGCCACCATGTTGATGACCGTGCGCGTGCCGGTGCCCAAATCCTGACTGGCCAGCTTCACTTCCACCGAGCCGTCCGGGTGAATGGTGGCTTCGCACTTGCTGTCGTGCCCGGCGCCGCCCCAGGTGCATATGCCGATGCCCAAGCCGCGCCGCATATGGCCGGCCGTTTTCTCGCCGCGCGGATGCCACAGCTTCTTCCACTCGGCAAGTTCGGCCGCCTTCGCAAGTTGCGCGCGATAGACATCGGGCCGGTCGGTCAACTCAGCGTTCTTCAGGAAGACTTCCAGCGGATCGAGTTTCGCTGCCGCCGCGAAATCTTCAATCGCCGCGCAGGTCAGATACGACACCTGCGGATGGTTCGGAGCACGCCAGGCGCGCGCGCCACCGGTGTTGATGGAGAACGTCGAATGCAGGAAGCGCCGGTTCGGCACTTTCGTGAAGACGTAAGGAAGCAGCCCGGGCGCCAGCCCGCCTCCGCCCACGCCACCGGTGCCCCAGGTCTCCGATTGCCACGCCGTGATACTGCCGTCTTTCTTTCCGCCGACTTTAATATTGGCGAAAAACGCCGGACGGTTGCCCGCGATCTCCAGGTCCGTCGCGCGGTCCAGAAACAGACGCACGGCGCGCCCACCGCTCTTTTTCGACAAGTTGGCGCCCACCGCCGCCCAGCGGTCCGGCGAGAACTTGCTGCCGAAGCCGACTCCCATGTGCTGCTGCATCACGTGTATGTTGGCGGCCGGTATTTCCAGACTTTTTGCCAGGTCGCCGGCCAACCCGCTCACGTTCTGTGTGCTGGGCCAGTAGTCGAGATTGGCGCCTTTCCATTCGATTACCTGCCCGTGCGTCTCCATGGTGCAGTGCGTGATCACGGGAATAGCGTAATGGCCTTCGCAGGTGACTTCGGCTTCGGCGAAGGCCTCGTCTGGCTTGCCCGTCACCCTCTGCCCGCTGCGTTTGGCCCGCGCTTCCGGCTTGGCGTAGTCCCGCTCGCGCGTCAGGTGCGGCAGCACTTCATATTCGACCTTGATCAGCCGCAACGCGTCGCGCGCAATCGTTTCACTGGTGGCCGCCACCGCCACAATTTCCGTGCCCGCCCACTGGACTTCCGTTCCGGGGCCTGACACGATCTCCACCGCCGTCACGCCCTTCAAGGCTTCGGCGGCGCTCGAGTCGATCTTCACCACGCGTGCATGCGCGTGCGGTGACGTAAGAATCGCGCCGTACAGCATGCCGGGGCGGTGTATGTCATAGCCGTATTTGGCCTTGCCGCTGGCTTTGACGAAGCCGTCCACGCGTGTGGTGCGCTTACCCAGCAGGCGCCGCTTGTCCATTGCCGGCCAACTGTAGTCAGGCATGCGCGCCTCCCTTCATGCGGGCGCCGGCTTCCACCACGGCTTTGCGAATTCCCATGTAGGTTCCGCAGCGGCAAAGGTTTCCGCCCAAACCTTTTTTCGCCTGTTCATACGTTGGATTCGGCGTCTTTTCCAGGAAATTCTTCGCCGCCATTACAAAACCCGGCGTGCAAAATCCACATTGTTGCGCGTCGTTATTCATGAACGACTGAATCAACGGGTGCACCTGGCCGGGAGCGGACAGACTTTCGATGGTTTGTATCTGGCGGCCCTGCGCGTCGATGGCCAGGACGCTGCACGCGTAAACCGCTTTTCCGTCCAGGATCACCGTGCAGGCGCCGCAAGTGCCGCGGTCGCAGATGCGTTTCGCGCCGGTGAGTTCCAGGTGGTCGCGCAACGCGTCGAGCAATGTGACGCGGGGTTCCACGGTCAGTTTGTGTGGTTTTCCGTTGACCTGCAGGGTGATGGGGATCGCCGAGGGGCCCAGGAGTTTGCTTTGGCCTCCCGGTCCCGCTGGCGCTTGGGCTTCCAGCAACTCCGTTCCCACTGCTCCGGTACCAAGTCCCACGCCGCCAATGAATCCGCGCCGGGTGACTCTTTCTGAAGTTCGGGAGGGAGTGCCGCGAATCTTGCGCTTACTCACTAGGCACCTTCCTTTCGAAACTGCCATTCATTCCCAGATATGAAAACCGCGAGCCAGCAACGAACTGAATATATCACGAACAGGGAGGGGAAAAACAAAGGCCGCCACGAGTGGCGGCCTTTCAAAACACTTACTTGAGAGGAGGATCTGGTTATGCTTTTGTGACGTTCTCCGCCTGCAGTCCCTTCGGGCCTTGCTTGACTTCGAACTCAACCTCCGCACCTTCGTCGACCGTCCGGTACCCTTCCATTTGAAGGGCCGAATAGTGCACGAACACATCCTCGCCGGTGGACCGCTGGATAAAACCGTAGCCCTTGGCGGCGTTAAACCATTTCACTACACCTTTTTCTCTCACTACTATTCTCCTGACTAGACTGGCGGAGAGCGAAACGTCTCGGACATCCCAGAAAATGAAAAAGCTACGCCTTAACTCCGCGTAGCTCCTCTGGTTATTCCGCAACGGCACAAACTACCGCCAACAACTTACCCGGTATTGTCGCAGAAAAGGACCTGAAGGGCAAGAGAAATCTTGCGGGTATGAATAAACCACAGGCGGGGCGTCTAAGGTTCGCGCAAAATGCAAAACTCGCCAATAACGCCGGAGCCTTTTCTTAAGGTGAAATCGTGACGCTATGTGCCGCCGGGCGTTGCCGTTGGCGGAAGCAGCGCCACCCACAACTTCAGGCCAGCTAATACTTTGTCCCCTAAGAAAGCAGTGCCGCAATGCGGTCCGCGTCGTTCGGCACCACCAACGGTTGGTTGCCAAACGTCGAACGGATCGGCACGCCGCCGGGCGCTTCGAGTTTGCCGGTGTGATAACGGTAAATGTAGTCGGGGTCCTTCAAAACATTGCCGGTCAGAACGGCCACCACGTCGGCATCGCGATCGATAACGCCAGCCGCGGTGAGTTTGCGTATGCCCGCCAGCGTGGCCGCCGAAGCCGGCTCGCAGCCTATGCCGCAGGCACCGATGACGGCCTTGGCGTCGGCGATTTCCTGCTCGGTCACCTTCTCGACGGTGCCGCCCGAGTTCACCACCTCGTGCAACGCCTTAGGCCAGGAAACCGGGTCGCCGATCTTGATAGCTGTCGCCAACGTTTCGGGATGCGAAACGGCTTTCAGCTCGGAACGGGCCTCGGTCTGCATCAAATCGTAAAATGGCGCCGAACCCTCGGCCTGTATGACGGCCAGGCGCGGCAGACGGTCGATCAGACGCATCTCGAGCATGCCGCGCAAACCCTTACCAAACGCCGACGTATTGCCCAGATTGCCACCCGGCAGCACCACCCAATCCGGCGGACGCCAATCGCGCTGGTCCATCAATTCCACCATGATGGTGGTCTGTCCCTCAATACGGAACGGATTCATGGAATTCAGCAGGTAAATACCGGTCCGTTCAGCGAGGGTGCGTATGAGCGCCAGGATCTGGTCGAAATTGGCTTCCACCTGCAACGTCCGTGCGCCATATTCGAGCGCTTGCGCCAACTTTCCGTAGGAAATGTTGCCGTGCGGGATGAAGATAATCGGGTCGAGCCCGGCGGCGCTGGCGTAAGCGGCCATTGACGCCGAGGTATTGCCCGTGGAAACGCATGCCACGCGCTTCATGCCCAGCCGTATCGCCTGCGCCACGCCGCAGGTCATGCCGTTGTCCTTAAATGAACCGGTCGGGTTGAACCCCTGGTGCTTGAACGCAAGCCGCTTCAAACCACCGTAGGCGGCGGCCTTGGGCGCGTTGAGAACCGGTGTGTTGCCCTCGCGCAGGCTGACTACTACATCGGTCGAATCCAGGTAGGGAATGAACTCCCGGTAGCGCCAGACACCGCTCTGATCGAGCGGAGTGTTGTTCATGCGGCGCTCACGCCACAACTTCTTTAAATGGGTGGGGTCCTGCCCCTGCGGGTAGACGGCTTCCAGAAGGGCGTCGCAGCGCGGACAATTGTAGATGACTTCAGCAATTGGATAGCGCGAGCGGCAAGCGGGGTTGAAACAAACTAACTCAGCGGGCATTAGCCCACTATTATAGCGATGCGGCTCCATCCTCCGCCTCCGAGGCGGCCATAGGGAACATCGCACCGGAGATGGAGCCGCGGTAAATCTCATCGGCAGACTTAGGCTGATATTGAATTTGGCCGTCCGATGCCGTCCAATAGTTGAAAGTGGACCGCGACCAAATCCTCGCCCGCCTGCGTGAAAGGATTGTAGGCTTCGCGGCATCTCGTTTAGGGAGGGACATGGCGGAGGACCTGGCGCAGGAGGTCCTGCTGGTTCTGCACCGCAAGTACGCGCACCTGACGGCTCTGGATGACCTGCTGCCGCTCTCGCTGAAGATTGTAAGGTTCAAAATGGTGGCCGAGGTGCGCAAGTCGCACCGTCGCGGCGAGGACACACAGGTATCCGCCGATGAAATCCCCCTGGCCGCCGACATGCCGGACCCGCTCGACCAATACGAGCGGCGGCAAATGATGGAGCGGCTCGAGCGCGGCGTCGCCGCGATGGGCGAACGCTGCCGCGAGTTGTTCCGCTTGAAACTGGAGGGCAAGAGCTTTGCGGAAATTCGCGAACTGCTGCGCGTGAAATCGATCAACACGATTTACACCTGGGATTTCCGCTGCCGCAAGGAATTACTCGAACGAATGGGTGGACACTGGGAGCAGGAGCGATGAAGCGCGACGACATCGAAAAACTGCTGGGTGCGTATGCGACCGGAACGCTCACGGTCGAGGAACGTGACGCGCTCTACCAGGCCGCGCTGTCGGATCAAACGCTTTTCGACGCGCTGATGGCCGAAGAGCCGTTGCGCGAACTGTTCGACGACCCAGTGGTGCGCGCGCGGCTCGTCGCCGTGCTCTCGGATTCGCCCGCGCCCAAGCGGTCCTGGTGGCTGAGGCCCGCGCCTTGGGCTCTAGGTGGTGCGCTGGCCATGGCGGGGCTGGTGGCCTTCTTCGTTGTCACACCGCGCGAACCGGTCAGCGCGCCCATGGCGAAACTGCAAACCGAACTCGCTCCGCCGCCCGCGGCGCTGCCGCCGCCTGTGGCTCCCGTCGAGAAGAAGAAGGTTGAGAAACTCGCCCGCGCGCTGCCGCGTGAGTCGCCAATGGCGGATGCGGCCAAGCCGGTTGGGATTGCAGGCTTCCCGCCCGCACCCGCCGAATCCAAGGTCATCGTCCAGGAGTTGGAGCGTGCCGAGAACGTTCCGGCGGCCGTCGTCGCCTCGGCCGGCAGCGCGAGGCCTATCGCCAAGAGCGAGGTGGCTCCGGGACTCGCGCAAACGGCGTTCGTCGAACCTCCCCACGCACCGTCCAAACTCGCGCTCCCCACGCTCGACTACAAGGTGCTGCGGCAGTCCGGCGACAAGTTCGTCGAGACCGCCGCCGGGACAGTCTTTGAAGCGGGCGACACAGTGCGCATCGCGATAGTGCCGCCGGCTGACGGCCACATTTCTATCGGATCGGCTCCCGACGTGGCGTTTCAACTGATCCCAGCGCGAAAGGGCGTGCGCCTGGTGGTTCCTTCCGAAGGCGGTATCAAACTGGGTCCCGGCTCCGGATCGAGAACCGTCCGTCTGGTCTTTGTGGCGGCGGCAAAGGGACACGCCGGTCAACTGGAGGCGCGCCAGATGCGAGCCAAGGAAATCTCAAAATCCGTTGAGGCGCCCGCGCCCATCACCGTCGACGTGGTCCTGAAATTCCGCTAGCCTCCTGATACACTTCCAGACAGCCATGGAAAAATCATCCTCGCGCAGGACATTCATGCGGGCATCGGCCGTGGCGCCGCTCGCCGCCTCGGCCACCGCAAAACCCACGCGTCCCAACATCTACGCGAAGATCGGCGTGAAGCCGGTCATTAACGGAGTTGGCACGGTGACGGTGCTGGGAGGCTCCATCATGCCGCCGGAAGTGATCCAGGCCATGGTGGATGCTTCGCACCATTTCGTCCCGCTGCCGGAACTGAATCGCAAGGTCGGCGCGCGCATCGCCGAGTTGCTGGGTGTGCCGGCGGCCATGGTGACATGCGGCGCGGCCAGTGCCATCGCGGTTGGCACCGCGGCGTGCCTCGGGCGCGGTGACGCGAGGATTCTGGCGCGCCTGCCCGACACCACCGGCTCGCGCTGCGAGGTGATCCAACAGAAGAAGCACCGCTCGGGCTACGAACAGCAAATGCTCGCGCCCGGAGCGCGCATCGTCTGGGTGGAGACAGCCGAGGAAGCCGAGCGCGCCGTCAACGAGCGCACGGCTATGATGTTCTTCCTGAATAAGGCCGAGCCCGAAGGCGCCATCAAGCGCGACGAGTGGATCGCCATCGGCAAGCGTCACAACGTGCCGACGTTCAACGATGCGGCCGCCGACATTCCTCCGGCGTCGAACCTGAGCGCTTACGTAAAGCAGGGCTTCGACCTGGTGGCGTTCTCCGGAGGCAAGGGCCTGCTCGGCCCGCAAGCCACCGGCCTGCTGCTGGGGCGCGCGGACCTGATCGAAGCAGCACATCCTTGCATGAGTCCGTTCGGCGGCATCGGCCGCGGCATGAAAGTGGGCAAGGAAGAGATGATGGGCCTGCTCGCGGCGGTGGAACGCTATCTCAAGGTGGACCACGACGCCGAAATGCGCGAACTCGAGCGCCGTGTCGCCGAGATGCTGCAAACGCTCGCGCCGGTGAAAGGCATCACCGCCCGCCGCCACGTACCGGTGATCGCCAACGTGGTACCGCACCTGGAAATCGTCTGGGACGAAGCCGCACGCAAACCCACCTCGGCCGAAGTGGTGAAGCAGTTGATGGACGGCGACCCGCCCATACACATACAAAACCGCGGCGCCGGCGCACTGCTCATCTCGGTATGGATGATGCGCGGCAATGAACACCGCACAGTGGCCCGCCGCCTGGTAGAGGTTTTCGCGAAGGCGTCGGTCTGAACGGCCCTCAGCAGTACTCTATCTCGACGTCCTTGTTGAGGCCGCGCAGAAACTCGGCGGTTTGTTCCACCAGGTTACGGCGAATCGAAATGGACCGGGGCAGCAGCGGATTCTGATAGTGCGGATTGATCGCTTGCCCCAGCACGAAGTGAATCGAGTCGGCGCGCAATAGCTCGGTCGCCAACAACACGGCTCCGTTGCGCTCTCCGGGCAGGCGCCACAGGTCGCCGCCCGCAGTCTTCATGCATTCGAGCGCCGCCGCCATCGTGAGAATTCCTTCGGTCACAAGGTCCACGTCGGGCAGCACGCCAATGGGTGGAATGTCGCTCAACTCCGTGGAGCGCTCTGTCTTGATCGCGCAACCTAGATACGACGCGACGATCGAAGCCGTGGTCCCGCCGCAAACCACCTTGGCGCCCTTGAACGCTAGCAACCGCGCGGCGCGGTTCTCGTCTTCCTTTTGATCGAGCGGTGGTCCGGTGAATACCATCACGCTGCGGCGCGGCCGGAAATAGACGCCGGCGAACGTGGCATCCGCCGCGGGACGCCCATCGCACGCTTCCCGCGCGCGGTTGATCACTTCATGGACAACGTATCGCGCCGAACCCGGCTTCCGGCGCAGCAGACGAGCCAGTTGCGCCGACAATTCCTTGCGCTTTCCGCCGACCAGTCCGTCGCTGGCAAGCCCCAGAAAGTCGCCGGGTTCGAGCTTGCCGTCGCGCATCAGGATCTTCTTGCCCAGCACGTTCTCGGTTCGCGCTTCAATCCGGTAGGGCTCGCCATCACGGAAAAAGTATGTTTTGGGATTATCGTAATTCAAAACCCGAAACACGCTTGTGTTGTGGTGCACTTCCAGCACCGTGAACGTCGAGTACGCCGCACCCTGCGGCTTCGACACCGGCAGCGTGCCAATCACTGTCGCCACCACTTCCTCCACCGGCACGTCGTTGCGGAACATAGTGACAATGATTTCCGCGGTGAGCGTGGCCAGGATGCACGCCTTCACGCCGCCGCCCAGCCCGCTCGACAGCACCACGATGCTGCGGTCGGCCTGCCGCGCGGCGCGCACCACGTCGCCGCACAACTCCTCGCCCTGCTGGTTCAAGCTTTCCGAATAGATATCGACAAACACGCTACACCAGCCCCGCTTCGATCATCTGTTTCAGCTTGAGCAGACTGCCCTTGGTTTCCGCGGTGGCTTCGCCCAGAAGGCCGGCGATTTCCTGGGCCACGCGCATCTGCCGGTCCACCACGCGGCTGACTTCGACGGCTGTTTCCAACTTTAAGCGCTGAATTTCCTTACGCTGTTTCCATTCCTCGGTAATGTTGACGAAAATCGACGCCGCAATCGACTCGCCTTCAATTGAAAACATCACCTGACGCACATACAACCCCGCGGCCGGGTATTCTTTTTCGAACGCGCAGACGGTCTGGCCGGCCTGCTCGAAGGCGGTTGCGTCGCCCAGAATCTCCGCGGCGGGCTTGCCCAGGGCCTGTTCCGGCGAAGTCCGGAACATACGGCAGAAAGCCGGATTCACCACCCGGACTTTCATTTCCTTGTCCACGGCCATCAAGCCGTTCGGATCATAGTCCCACAGCAGCTCCCAGAGACTCTTTGACGCCATTACAACAACCCTCCTTCTCTATAGTGCCTGTTTCGTCGAGAGGTTTCGCGAATACCTCACACTCTACTATTGACAAGGAACGTGTGTGTGGGTTGACCGGCGCTCTAGCCCTACGCTAGGATAGGCGATTTAGGGCCCCTCACTGTATCTGCTTTAAAGCGTCTCGGTTAGGACCCCGGAATCGGACCAGGCTGACATCAGATGGACCAAACTCTACAAGCACTCGGCGTGCTGTTCTTGAAAGCGCTGCCAACTTTTATTCTGGTGCTCCTGCTGCACTTCTACTTGAAGCGCATGTTCTTCGCGCCGCTGGAGCGGGCGTTGAAGGCGCGAGAGGAAGCTACCGAGGGCGCCCGCAAACAGGCTGAAACGGCTTTGGCCAACGCGGAAAAGCGCGCGGCCGAGTACGACGCCGCCCTTCGCGCCGCCCGCGCCGAACTGGCTCGCGAACAGGAGTTGCGCCGCAATCAGTGGCGCGCCGAAAGCGCTACCACAATCGGTGAGGCACGCTCCGCCGCGCACGCCACCGTCAAGCAGGCCCGCGAGGAGATCGCCGCCGAAGCCGCCACCGCCCGCCAGTCGCTGGCCGCGGAAAGCCAGGCGCTGGCCGGCGACATCGCCCGCTCGATTCTCGAAAGGAGAGCGAATTGAAGCGCCTCGCGTTTCTCCTCTGCGCCGGAATCGCCTTGACCATGATCCCGGCCGTTCGCGCTCAACACGGCGAAGGCGAAGCGGCGCCCGCCGGACACGCCGAGCATTCCGAACAAGCCGGACACGGCCCCAGCCGCATCTGGATTTGGGCCAACTTCTTTATCCTGGCCGGCGGCCTCGGCTACCTGGCCGCCAAACAGGCCGGACCTTTCTTTAAGCAGCGCGGTGAAGAAATCCGCAAGGGCATTGAAGACGCCGCCAAGACCAAGGCCGACGCCGATGCCCGCGCCTCCGCCATCGAAAAGCGCTTGTCGAACCTGGAGGCCGACATCGCCGAGCTTCGCAGCCGCGGGGCCGCCGAAATCGCCGCCGAAGGCGAGCGTCTCTCGCGCGAAACCCAGCAGAACGTAGTCAAGATTCAAAGCCAAGCGCAGCAGGAAATCGCCGCCTCCGCCAAGAGCGCGCGGCAGGAGTTGAAGGTGTACGCGGCCGACCTGGCCCTTGACCTGGCTGAGAAGAAGCTCCGCGCGGAACTGACCGCGGAAGCCGACACCGCACTGATGCGCGATTTCGTCGGCAACCTGCGCCGCCGGGCACAGGAAGGGAGGAACTAGTCGAATGGCGCAAGCTGCCGCCTCCCGTTATGCCAAAGCGCTGGCGGACCTGGTGCTCCGTCCCGGTTCCGGGTTGGACCCGTCTGCCGTTGCCGCGCAACTGAAGACCTTCGGTGAAAACCTCAAGAGCTCTCCGGAACTGCGCGGCGTGCTGCTGTCGCCCGCCGTGGCCACCACGCGAAAGCGCGCCGTGGTATCGCGCGTTTTGGCAGGCTCCGGAATTCCGAAGCTGATCGAGAATTTTCTGTTTGTAATCATCGACCACCGCCGTATCACCCTGATCGACGACATCCGGGAAGCTTTCGAGATTTTCGTCGACGAGCGTTCGGGAGTGGTGAAGGCCGCCGTGTCGAGCGCTCGGGTGCTCGACGAAGCGCAGAAATCGGCATTGGCCGCCGAACTCGCGCGTCTCACCGGCCAGAAGGTACGATGCGAGTTCACGACTGATCCGGCGCTGGTGGGCGGCGCCTCGGCCAAGATCGGGTCGCGGATCTACGATGGGTCGGTGCGCGGCGAATTGACCGCCCTGCGCCGCCGGCTGGCGCAATAGCGCGAGTTTACTAGGAAAACGAATATATGGCTCAGATTCGAGCGGACGAGATTACGCGGGTACTCCGCGACGAAATCGAGAATTACGAAAAGACGATCAACGTCAGCGAGATCGGCTATGTGATCTCGGTGGGCGACGGTATCGCCCGCATCCACGGCCTGGATAAAGTCATGGCCGGCGAGATGGTTGAGTTTCCGCACAACGTGGCCGGCCTGGCGCTGAACCTGGAAGAAGACCAGGTGGGCGCCGTGCTGCTCGGCGACTTCGCGGAAATCAAGGAAGGCGATGAAGTCCGGCGCACCAACCGCATCATGTCGGTGCCGGTGGGCGAAGCGCTCGTCGGACGCGTCGTTGACGCCCTGGGCCGTCCCATCGACGGCAAGGGCCCCATCGATACCAAGAACTTCAGCCCCATCGAGCGCCTGGCGCCCGGCGTGGTCGACCGCAAGCCGGTGAAGGAAGCGCTGCAGACGGGCATCAAGGCCGTCGACGGCATGATCCCGATCGGCCGCGGCCAGCGCGAGTTGGTCATCGGCGACCGTCAGACCGGTAAGACCGCCATCGCCCTGGACACGATTCTGAATCAGAAGGGCGGCGACGTGATCTGCATCTACGTCGCCATCGGCCAGAAGCGTTCCACAGTCGCTCAGGTGGTGAAGACGCTGGAAAATTACGGCGCCATGGATTACACCATCGTGGTGGCCGCCACCGCGTCCGACCCGGCGCCCATGCAGTACATCGCGCCGTACACCGGATGCGCCATGGGCGAGTACTTCCGCGATTCCAAGCGCCACGCTCTCTGCATCTACGACGATCTTTCCAAGCACGCCGCCGCGTACCGCGAAATCTCGCTGCTGCTGCGCCGTCCGCCAGGACGCGAAGCGTTCCCCGGCGACGTGTTCTACCTGCATAGCCGTTTGCTGGAGCGCGCCGCGAAACTCAGCGACGCCAAGGGCGGCGGGTCGCTCACCGCGCTTCCGTTCATTGAAACGCAGGCCGGCGACGTTTCCGCTTACATTCCGACCAACGTCATTTCGATTACCGACGGCCAGATCTACCTGGAAGCCGACCTGTTCAACTCGAACGTGCGCCCGGCCATCAACGTGGGTCTGTCGGTCAGCCGCGTGGGCGGCAGCGCGCAGGTGAAAGCCATGCGCCAGGTAGCCGGTTCCTTGCGTCTGGATCTGGCGCAATATCGCGAACTGGCCGCGTTCGCGCAGTTCGGCTCCGATCTCGACAAGGCCTCGCAGGCGCAGTTGAATCGCGGCCGCCGTCTGGTGGAAATCCTGAAGCAGGGCCAGTATCAACCGCTCGCGGTGGAAAAGCAGGTGCTCATCATCTTCGCCGGTACCAACGGGTATCTGGACGATCTTCCGGTGGAATCCTGCCGCAAGTTCGAGGAAGAACTCTACCGCTTCGTGGAAAACTCCAAGGCCGACGTGCTGAAGGACATCCGCGAAAAGAAAACCCTCGACGACGATCTGCGCAACCGCATGCACGCCGCGCTGAAGGAATTTAAGGCGCGCTTCGTCGAAGAGTCCAAGAACTAAGGGGCGGGTAAGCCAATATGCCGAGCCTCATCGACATCCGACGGCGCATCCGCACGGTGCGCAACACGCAGCAGATCACCAAAGCCATGAAGATGGTGGCGGCGGCCAGGCTGCGTCGCGCCCAGGACCGCGTGATCGCCGCGCGTCCGTACGCGGGGATGTTCGCGAAGCTGCTGGCGAACGTAGCCGCCGCGGCCGCCACCGATGAGCGGCTGGCTTCGCATCCGCTGCTTGCCGAACGTCCGGAAGAACGCATTCAACTCATCCTGGTTACCGCCGACCGTGGTCTGGCCGGCGCCTTCAACTCCAACCTGATCAAAGCCGCCCAGCGGTTCCTGGTGGAACACAAGGAAGCCAAGGTCGAGCTCGAACTGATCGGCCGCAAGGGCCGCGATTTCTTCCGCCGCCGCGACGTCACCGTTTCGGGCGACGCCGTGGGCCTGGCCGCCAAGGTCAGTTACAACGACGCGGCCGCCATCGCCAAGAAGGTGATGGAACGCTTCGCCTCGGGCGAGATCGATTCGGTTTACGTTCTCTACAACGAATTCAAGAGCGTGGTGGCGCAGAAGCTCACCATTTCGCGCGTGCTCCCGTTGAGCTTGCCCCAGGGCGCCGAGCCGCCCGACTACATCTACGAACAGAACCCCGCGGAGCTGCTTGGAACCTTGCTGCCGCGCTACGTCGAGATCGCGGTCTACTCCGCTTTGATTGAATCGGCGGCGGCCGAACACGCCGCCCGCATGACGGCCATGGACGCCGCGACGTCCAACGCCGCCGACGTGATTGACCGGCTCACGCTGTACATGAACCGCGTGCGCCAGGCCAGCATTACAAACGAGATTATCGAGGTCGTAAGCGGCGCCGCCGCTTTGGATTAACGCACAATGGCAACGACGACATCCCCCATGATCGGCAAAGTGGTCCAAGTGGCCGGACCGGCCGTGGACATTCAGTTCCCCGAGGGGCACATCCCCATCATTTACACGGCGATCCGGATCACCAGCGAGGGCTTCGATACGCCCGCGCCGGTGAACATCATCACCGAGGTGGCGCAGCACATCGGCGAAGGCCGCGTGCGCACCATCGCTCTGCAGCCCACCGACATGCTGGTGCGCGGCATGAAGGCCGAAAGCCTCGGCCGTCCGGTGACCGTTCCGGTCGGCAAGGAAACGCTCGGCCGCGTGCTCAACGTCATCGGCGAGCCGGTGGACTACATGGGGCCCGTCACGACGGCCAAGTCCTACCCGATTCACCGCCCGGCGCCGAGCTTCGAAGAACAGTCCACCGAACTGCAAATGTTCGAGACCGGCATCAAGGTCATCGACTTGATCGAGCCGTACCTTCGCGGCGGCAAGATCGGCTTGTTCGGCGGCGCGGGCGTCGGCAAGACCGTCATCATCATGGAGCTGATTAACAACATCGCCATGAAGCATGGCGGCATCTCCGTGTTTGCCGGCGTCGGCGAGCGTACCCGCGAAGGTAACGACCTGTGGCTGGACATGCAGGAGTCCGGCGTCATCAACCCCAAGGATTGGACCAAGAGCAAAGCGGCGCTGATCTACGGGCAGATGACCGAGCCTCCCGGAGCCCGTCTCCGCGTGGCGCTCACCGGCCTGACCGCGGCTGAGTACTTCCGCGACGAAGAAGGCCAGGACGTGCTGCTGTTCATCGACAATATTTTCCGGTTCACGCAGGCTGGTTCGGAAGTATCGGCGCTGCTCGGGCGCATGCCGTCGGCCGTGGGTTATCAGCCCAACCTGGCCACGGAAATGGGCGAGTTGCAGGAGCGCATTACGTCCACTAAGACCGGGTCCATCACCTCGGTGCAGGCCATTTACGTGCCCGCCGACGACTACACGGATCCCGCTCCGGCCACCACGTTCGCGCACCTCGACGCCACCACGAACCTTTCGCGCGCCATCGTCGAGTTGGGCATCTACCCGGCCGTCGATCCGCTGGCTTCCACATCGCGCATTCTCGATCCGCTGGTTGTCGGCGCCGAGCACTATGATACGGCCCAGCGCGTCAAGCAAACCCTGCAGCGCTACAAGGACTTGCAGGACATCATTGCCATTCTGGGTATCGACGAGTTGTCGGACGAAGACCGCCTGACCGTGTCGCGCGCCCGCAAGATCCAAAAGTTCCTGTCGCAGCCCTTCCACGTGGCCGAGCAGTTCACCGGCTTCAAGGGCGCTTATGTGAAGCTCGCCGACACCATCAAGGGCTTCAAGGCCATCTGCGAAGGCAAGCACGACGACGTTCCCGAGCAGGCTTTCTACATGAAGGGCACCATCGACGACGTGCTGGAGCACGCCGAGCAGTTGAAGAAGACCAACGCGTAAGCTGGAATCGCCATGGCGGACACGTTCGAACTCGAAATCGCCACGCCCGAGCGGCTGTTGATCCGTGCCGAGGTGCGCGAAGCCCAGATCCCGGCCTCCAACGGCTATCTGGGCGTGATGCCGGAGCACTCTCCGCTGCTTGCAGAACTCGGCGCGGGTGAACTTCAGTACGTCATGCCGAACGGCACTCGGAAATATCTGGCAGTGGATGGCGGCTGGGTGGAGGTTATGCCCAGCCACGTCCGTGTGCTGGCCACCCATGCCGAGAAGGCCGACGAAATCGACGCGGCCCGCGCCCAAGCGGCGCTAACTCGCGCAAACGAAAGGCTCGCGCACCCAACTGAAGGCATGGACGTGGCGCGTGCCCTTAACGCCATGAAGCGCGCCCAGGCACGGCTGGCCGCCGCCGCGCACAAGTAGCTTAGAACCAGCCTTTTCTGGGTATAGTTGCCCTCCGGGGTAGGGAATCTTTGTGAGAGAGATTCTTTGACCCCATTGAACTAGTCCCTTGTGTCTGGTCGCAAGTTTTATCTTCAGTGTTTATTCTCCCTAGTAGCACTTATCATGACCGCTGCTGATTCCAGCGGTCATGTCGCTTACATAGGAGGCACCTTACAGGGCCTGTCTGAAAGGTCCGAAGGTTCCCTCGACACCACCCACGAGCAGTACCTGTTTTTCCGCACCGGGCAGTTGACGATGCAGGTCCCCTACGAACGGGTCAACCTCATCGAATACGGCCAGAAAGTGGATCGCAGGTTGGCAATGGCGGTTGTCCTCTCCCCCATGTTCATGCTGAGCAAGAAACGCGCGCACTATCTCACGTTGGGCTACAGCGACGAAGTGGGGCGGCAACAAGCCATGGTTTTCCGCGTCGACAAAAACGACATCCGAGCGCTGCTGGCAACCCTGGAAGCGCGCACGGGGCGGAAGGTAACGTTCCAGGACGAGGAAGCGCGTAAATCTGGTAAGGGATAAATGCGCTGGCTCGTCCTGTGGCTGATGCCGGCCGGCATCGCCGCAGCGCAGCAGAGCCATCCCTCCGCATCGGAGGATTTAGCACTGCGCCACCTGTTGAACGTCCGGCGTGTCCACGTCGAACGTCTCAATGGAGGCGAAACGGCCGCGCAAATGCGCGACATGATCATCGCGAGCTTGCAGTCCACAAAGCTCTTCGTGATCACAGAGAATGCCGAACGCGCCGACGCTTTCTTGCGCGGCTCGGCCGAAGACCTGGTTTTTACTGATACGTTTCAATCCAGCGACAGCATTGACGGTCGCATTCAACTCGGGCGTGGAACAACCTATTCCGGATCCTCGCGGCAGGCCGGACGCAGTTTGGGAATCTCGGTCGGCGAGAATGACTCCACGCGAATTATTGAAAGAAAGCACGAAGCCGCGGCCAGTGTACGGCTGGTCAATAAGGACGGCGACGTTATCTGGTCAACCACAGAGGAAAGCCTGGGCGGAAAATTCCGAGGCGCCGCCGCCGACGTAGCCGACAAGATCGCCCGGAAACTGACGGCGCTCTACGAACAGGTAAGAAGATCCGACGCCGCGCGGGCAGGAGGCCCGTCGCAGCAGTGACCATCCCGCGAATCGCACGGACCTGAAGGGAACCCCGCCGGCAAAAAGACGGGCCAAGTGGGCCGCGAACCCACTGAAGGCGGGGTGTCTCTATTCGCTTCGCGCCGCACGGACGGCATCGAGGCGTCGAAGGTCGTGAGCCGCACTAGACTATTCCTTGCAATTGTGCATTTATAGTGCATAATTGCAAATGAGAGTCCGCCGATGCCTCGTCCTTACATCCCACGCGCCTTGGAGCCGGTCCTGCGTAAGGCCGCTGGCCAGTTCCCCGCCGTCGTCCTGACTGGCCCGCGCCAGTCGGGCAAGACCACACTACTGAAACACGTCTTTGGTAAAACCGCCGGATACGTATCGCTTGAGCCACCCGATGTGCGGGCGGCCGCCTCAGCCGATCCGCGCGGCTTTCTGGAGATGCATCCCGCGCCCGTCATCTTCGATGAGGTCCAGTATGCGCCGGATCTGCTTCCCTACATCAAAGAGAAGATCGATGACCGTCGGCGCGTGCATGGCCAGTACCTGCTGACGGGATCGCAGAACCTGCTGCTGACCCAGCAGGTCACGGAATCACTGGCCGGCCGGGCCGCGATGTTGCGACTACTGCCCATTTCGCCGCGCGAGGAGTCCGGGCGGTCGTTCGGTCCGTTGCCGTGGGAACCGTGGAAGAAACACTCGGCCGCCGGCCACATCGCGCCGGCAGATCTTTGGCGGAGTTTTCTGCGCGGCGGATACCCGGAACTCGTTGCCGATCCCAAGCGCGACATCTCGCTCTGGCATTCGAGCTACGTCCAGACTTATCTGGAGCGTGACGTTCGCTCGCTACGCCAAGTAGGAGACCTGGTGTCGTTCCAGAGTTTCCTGCGGATACTGGCAGCGCGGTCTGGTCAACTACTCAATCTCACTGACGTGGCGCGTGACCTCGGCGTGGCTGTGAATACGGCCAAGGCGTGGCTGTCCGTACTGGAGGCCACGTATCAGGTCATCGTACTGCGACCCTACCATGCCAATATCGGCAAACGCCTGGTCAAGACGCCGAAGGTTTACTTCACCGACACCGGCACGCTTTGCTACCTGGCTGGACTGAAAGACCCCGAACATGCGGCGGCGGGTCCGCTCGGCGGCGCGATCTTCGAGACCGCTGTTCTTCTCGAGATCGTGAAGGCATTCGTCAATCGCGGCGAAGAGCCGCAGATCTACTTTTGGCGAACGTCGACGGGAGTGGAGGTGGACCTAGTCGTCGAGACGGGCGGCCGACTGATTCCGATCGAAGTGAAACTCTCCTCCACCCCACGTCCCGTCATGGCCAACGGGATTCGCGCCTTTCAA
>CAZDIZ010000116.1:0-20389 GCA_964505625.1 uncultured Solibacteraceae bacterium
CGTGGTGCGCGGAACGGCTCGATCAGCGTCATCCGCGTGCTGCCTGCCGCCAGCCACCGCCACGTGTAGCGCCGCGGCTTTAGTGTGCGATTCACCACGACGATGGCCTTGCGCTTGGTCTTTCGATCGCCGTGGACCGCGAAGCGTATGTTGGTGAGCTTCTCGGTTCCCGGTTCTCTCACTTCCGCCAGTTGATCGTCGAAGTAGTCGCCCAGGAAGATCACGTCAGCCAGTTCGTGCCGTATGCGCTCCACCTCGCGTATGTATTCGGCCAACTCGCGATACTGCGGCGCCGCGAGCGAGTTCTGATAGAGTTCCGGCTCGATGCAAATCACCGCGCCAGTGAGCACCGCCATGTTGACGCCGAGAAAATCGCGCGAGGTCCAAACATGCAGCGTCGAAGTCCACTCCGGAAAGACGTAGCGCAGCGGCGAGATGCCGCGGTTATCGGCCGCACGGTAGTAGACGTCCACATACGAAATGAACCGGTCCGCGTGCGCTTCGCTGGCAAACTGAAACTCCGGGTTGATGGCGCGGCACTTTTCAAGCGACCGCGCAATACCCTGGACAAGGCCTTCGCACAGTGCTTCGTCGGGCTTGCGCGTGTTGCGTGGGTTGAAGTCCAGCGCCGTGCAGGCCACCACTTTGTCGATTTGCAGGCCGTCGGCGCCGTCGCGCGCGATATCGACGAAGTAATCCTCCAGCAGTTTCTCGACCGGCGGCACGATGGATGTGAGCAGGTGCCTGCGCACGCTGAAGCCTTTGCGCGCGATGAGCGTGCTTTCGCCCCACGCCATGCTGTTGCGGCTTTGGGCAAACTGGTCCTGTTGCAGGTAAGGTGTCAGCTTCTTGTAATGATCGCTGGCGCCATCGACGATGTTGTAGTTCACAAACGCCAGGCAGCGCGCGCCGCGTGAACGGATGGATTTGAGCGTCTTCTGGAAACCAGCCCGGCCGCCCAGCTTTTCTTCCGGAACGTACTCGGG
The DNA here is from genome assembly GCA_964505625.1 of uncultured Solibacteraceae bacterium. Taxonomy (GTDB): domain Bacteria; phylum Acidobacteriota; class Terriglobia; order Bryobacterales; family Bryobacteraceae; genus JAJFUV01. The sequence continues at coordinate 987 of CAZDIZ010000116.1, forward strand.
GTAGTTGCGCTCCAGCCCGCCGCGATGCCAGCCGATCAACTCGTGGCATCGAATCCCGTATCGCTCGGCGTCCTGACACCACTTGTCGTAGGTTGCGAAATCCGCCACCAGGCGGTCTTCGGGTTGGTAGACAATGCTGGAGAACCACGCGCTCTGTTTGCGCAGCCAACTGCGCGATTTGTCGACCGGAAAGTTCTTCAGGAACCATTCGCGATAGAACAGCGAGCCCTGGTGCCAGTCGCCAGCGTGCGCGCGCAACACGAATTCGCCGCTTTCGAAGGTCTCGCCCGGGCCGACGAACGGATAGCGCACGTGCGAAAAGACCATGCCGGCGGGAGCACCGGCGGTTTCTTCGGCGCTCATCCAATTCGAATCCGGCAAGCCGGTCACGTCCGGAAACAGATAGGTGTGCCACGTCGAATAGCGAAGCGTCTTGTCGTGGTACCCGAGGTAGAGACCGGTTCTCGAGTGTTCATCGTACAGGTCCCACCACGGCATCACCATGCGCGGATAGTCGGCCGTGAATTCGGCAGCGTCCGAACCGAGCGCGCGCTCGCCGGGAAAGTGATCGAACAGAGCGATATCGTGCCGGCAGGAAATGTAATTCGGGGTGGCGAGCTTTGCCGAGCTTCCGCCGAATCCCGTCCATCCTCCGATGCGCGGAAACCAGAATTCAGACACCGGACGCGTGCCGCGGTTGGTTAAGCGCGCACGAAAACGTACCGTGTCGCCGTCCAGGCGGATCGTGTAAGCCAGATCGACCGGCACGTCGCCCTTTTCCGCGCGCAGCCCGGTGAACTCGACTTCCACGGCGTTCGCCGACGCCTCGACGCGTTTGGCGCGCTGGCGTTCGCCATCGACATAGTTGCAGAGGTAATCCGGCAGCGGAACGCACAGCCGGAAATTCGCCGCCAGCCGTTTCTCGCTCACCAGTTCCGTGCCGTTTCGCTTGACCAGCAGGCCGGTCAGTGCCCCGGTGGCTTTGTCCACCGACAAGGCGAAATGCTCGTTGGCAATTTCACAGTTTGCGGCATGGACGAGCGGCGCCGCGCCCGCCGAGGCCGCCATTTGCAGCCATCGCCGCCGGTTGAGGTTGGAAGTCATGGCTTGTACCTTGGCCATCTTATTGTATTTGCGGCATCGGCGGCGAGGATTCGCCCCGCCGGTGCACTATAGTTACAGGCCGGCGCTACCAGACGTGCGGGTACAATAAGAGTTTCATGCGGATCGCACTGGGGCAGATCAATACTACTGTCGGCGACCTTGCGGGAAATGTGGACCTGATGGTGCGCTACGCCCGGCGCGCCGCCGCGGGTGGTGCTGAGGTAGTCGTGTTTCCGGAATTATCGCTGACCGGCTATCCGCCGCGCGACCTGGTCGAAAAGCCGAGTTTCGTCGAACGCGCCGGTGAGCAGTTGCGGCGTCTGGCGTCGGAAACCGCCGAGCTCAAGATCACGATTGTGAGCGGCGCCATTGCGCCGTCGCCGGCGTGCTCGGGTAAGGGCGTGGTGAACTGCGCCGTGGTCATTCGCGGCGGAGAGGTAGTGTTCACGCAGCACAAGATGTTACTGCCCACTTACGACGTCTTCGACGAAGCGCGCTACTTCCTTCCGGCCGAACGGCAGTCCATCGCGACGCTGGCGGACGAGCGCGTGGCGCTCACCATCTGTGAAGATGCCTGGAACGACAAACAGTTCTGGGAGCGGCGTCTGTACCGGCGCGACCCGGTCGAAGAACTTGCCGCCGCCGGCGCCAAGGTGCTCATCAGCATCAACGCCTCGCCGTATCACATGGGCAAACGCGAGCTGCGGCGCGAGGTATTCTCCGCCACCGCGCGCAAGTACGGCATGCCGGTGGTTTACGTCAATCAGGTAGGCGGCAACGACCAACTGGTATTCGACGGTTCCAGCTTCGCCATGGACGCTGAAGCCCGCGTCATCGCTTCAGCGCGTTCGTTTTCTGAAGACCTGGTCTTTGTCGATACAACGGCGGGTTCGGGCGATCTCAACGAGGATCTCGCCGACGAGACCGAAGCCGTCTACGAAGCGTTGGTTGTGGGAACGCGCGATTACATCCGCAAGTGCGGCTTCCAGCGCGTGCTCATCGGTTTGAGCGGTGGCATCGATTCCTCGCTCACCGCGGCCGTCGCCGTCGATGCGGTGGGTGCCGAGAACGTGACCGGCGTGGCCATGCCCGGCCCGTACTCGTCCGATCACAGCCTGACCGATGCGCGCGCGCTCGCCCAAGGCTTGGGCATTCGCTTCGAAGTCGTTTCCATCACGCCGGTCTACGAGAAGTTTCTGGAAGTGCTGGCTCCGTTGTTTGCCGGCGCCGCGCCCGACGTTGCCGAAGAGAACCTGCAAGCGCGCTTGCGCGGCGTGACGCTGATGGCGCTCTCGAACAAGTGGCGCGCGCTGGTGCTCACCACCGGCAACAAGAGCGAGCTCGCCGTGGGCTACTGCACGCTCTACGGCGACATGTGCGGCGGCCTGGCCGTCATCAGCGACGTCCCCAAAACGCTGGTCTACGAATTGTCGCGCGCGGCCAACCGGCGCCATCCCGGAGCGATTCCGGAGAACGTTTTCACCAAACCGCCTTCGGCCGAGTTGCGGCCGGATCAGAAGGACAGCGATTCCCTTCCCGAATACGACGTGCTCGACGGCATTCTGCGCGCCTCCATCGAGGAGTACAAATCTCCGGGCTGCATCGCCGAAGAGCAGCACCTGAGCGTCGATCTGGTGCGCGACATCGTCAACAAAGTGGATCGCAACGAGTACAAGCGACAGCAGGCCGCGCCGGGATTGAAGGTCACCACCAAGGCGTTCGGCATCGGGCGTCGCTTCCCCATCGCACAGAGGTTCTTCGAATGAAACAGTTCTTTGTTGTGGCGCTGGCCGCGCTCGCCGCCATTCTCTCGTCGCAGCCCATCCCGCGCGAGCAGGTTGGGTTTCAGCTCGACGGCAGTTTCCTGCTCAACAGCGGCTGGCGCATACAGCCAGCCGGCAAGCAGATTCCGGTGGGTACGTTCCCCATGTCGTCCGCGCTGGCGCCGGGCGGACGTTACTTGCTGGTGCTCAACGGAGGCTACATGCCGCCGTCGATCAGCGTGATCGACACGAGCAACGGCCGCGAAGCCGCGCGCGTGCCGGTGACGGATGGCTGGCTAGGTTTGACGTTTTCGCCCGACGGGAAGAACGTCTACGTGGGCGGCGGCAGTCATGCGTCGGTATTCGAATTTGCGTGGAACAACGGCACGCTCACGCCGGCGCGCACCTTCGTTGTCGCGGATGCCAAGACGCGCACGCATACCGATTTCATCGGCGATGTGGCGCTGTCGCCCGATGGGCGCCTCATCTATGCGGCGGATCTCTATAAGGACACCATCGCCGTCATCAACCCGCAGTCCGGCCGCGTGATTGAACGCTTCAAGACGCTGCGGCGGCCCTACCGGATTCTGTTCCATCCCGACGGCAAGTCGTTCTTCGTTTCCAGTTGGAGCGGTGGGTCGGTGGCGCACCACCAGACATCGAACGGCGAAATTCTCTCTACCGTACGAATCGGGCCGCATCCCACCGACATGGTGTGGTCGGCGAAGAAGCCGAAAACCGCGGACGAAGCCGGTGGCTACGCTTACGCGGCGCGGTTGTTCGTGGCCGTGGCGAACACGAATGTTGTGCGTGTGGTGGGCGTGTCGGAGTCCGGCGAAATGCGCTTGATCGAGAACATCAATGTCTCGCTCGAACCGCGTGAACCCGCCGGCATGACACCTTCCGCGCTCGCGCTCTCAAAAGACGAGGAACGTCTGTTTGTCACCTGTTCAGACGCCAACACGGTGGCCGTCGTGGATCTCAGCGAAGAGCGCAGCCAGGTGCTGGGCTTCGTTCCCACGGGTTGGTACCCGACCGCCGCGCGCGCTCTCGCCGATGGACGGCTGGTTGTGCTCAATGGCCGCGGCTTGCGCAGCCACCCGAATCCGCAAGGTCCCAATCCATCCAAGAAAGCCGCGCCCGCGCACCAAGGCCTGTCATCTGTCGAATACGTCGCGCGCATTCAGACCGGCACCGTGTCTATGATCGATCCGTTCGACGCGGCACAGCTCGATGCGTACACGCGCACGGTGATGTCCTGCTCGCGCTATCGCGACACTATGCTGTTTGACGCGGGCGTGCCCACCGGTAACCCGGTGCCCACGCGCCCCGGCGACAATACGCCCATCGAACACGTCATCTACATCGTCAAGGAAAACCGCACCTACGATCAGGTCTTCGGCGATCTGAAGGAAGGTAACGGCGATCCGTCTTTGGTGCTGTTCGGCGAGCAGGCCAGTCCGAACCATCGCAAGCTCGCGCGCGAGTTCGTGCTGCTCGACAACTTCTACGTGAATTCGGACGTGAGCGCCGACGGGCACAACTGGTCTACGGCCGCCATCGCGCCGGATTACGTGCAGAAGATGTGGCCCAATAGCTACGGCGCGCGGCGGCGGCACTACGATTACGAAGGCCAAGAGCCCGCCAACTCGCCGCCAGCCGGCTACATCTGGACCAACGCGATTGCCGCGGGCCTGTCCGTCCGCAACTACGGTTACTTCGTGAACAACCGTCCGTCCGGCGAACTCACTGGCGTACAGATCGACGGTGTGCGCGATCCGGTGCTCGTGCCGGTCACCAACCGCGACTATCGCGGCTTTGATCTGAGCTATCCCGACGTCGAGCGCGCCAAGGTGTTCCTGCGCGACCTGGCTCAGTTCGAAGCTTCCGGAACCATGCCGCAGTTCATGATGCTGCGGCTGGGCAACGATCACACTTCCGGAACCACGCCGGGCCGCATCGCGCCGCTGGCGGCCTTCGCCGATAACGACTACGCGCTCGGCATGATCATCGAGGCGATTTCGAAAAGCCGCTTCTGGCCCAAGACCGCGATCTTCATTCTGGAAGACGACGCGCAAAACGGCGCCGATCACGTCGATTCGCACCGCTCGCCGGCGTTCGTTATTTCACCGTACGTGAAGCGGGCGAGCGTCGACAGCAGCATGTACAACACGACGTCCATGTTGCGTACCATGGAGTTGATCCTCGGTTTGCGCCCCATGACCCATTTCGACGCCGCCGCGCGTCCCATGTACCGCATGTTCCAACCGGTGCCGGATACGCGGCCGTACGTGGCCGAAAAACCTCGCATCGCACTGGACGAACGTAACTCCGCCTCCTCGCCCGCCGCCTCCCGTTCGATGCGGCTGGATTTCGAAGATGCTGATCGCATCGACGACGACGAACTGAATGCCATTCTCTGGGCGGCTTTGAAAGGAGCGGGGACTCCACCTCCGCCCGCGCGGAGTTTCTTTTCTCGCTGAAATACAATGCCACGCATCCTGCTTTGTTTCGTCTGGCACATGCACCAGCCGTTCTACAAGGACTTGCTGTCGGGCGAGTACCGTCTGCCGTGGACGAGGCTCCACGCGCTGAAAGACTATTACGGGATGGTCCACGTGCTGAAGGACTTCCCCGACATACACCAGACGTTCAACCTGGTGCCGTCCATGATGGTGCAAGTGGAAGAGTACGCATCCGGCAAAGCCATCGACCCGTTCCTCAAGTGCGCGCTCGAACCTTCCGAAAACCTGACGCGCGAACAGCAGGACTTCATGCTTCAGTATTTCTTCCAGGCCAACGTCGAGCGCATCATCCACCGCTATCCGCGCTACGGCGAACTCTACAACGCCTGGATGGCGGCTGATCGTATCCCGGACCGCGCGCGCCGTTTCTTCGATCAACAGGCATTCCGTGACTTGCAGGTGCTTTCGCAGTTGGCCTGGTTCGACGAAGAGTTCCTGGATACCGATCCCGAGGTGCAGGCGCTCGCCGCGCGCGGCCGCGACTACTCGCCCGCCGACCAAGCGCTCACCGGCCGCAAGCAGCTCGAAATCCTGGGCCGCGTGCTGCCCGTGCATCGCGAGTTCGCCGCCACCGGCCAAATCGAAATCTCGACCACGCCTTATTACCACCCCATCCTGCCGTTGCTGTGCGATTCCGACATCGCCCGCGTCGCGCATCCGCATGTTCCGCTGCCGGGCCGTTACCGCTATCCGGAAGATGCGCTCTGCCAGCTCGAACGCGCGCGGCGATTCATGAGCGACGAGTTCGGCGCTTACCCCGAAGGCCTTTGGCCCAGCGAAGGTTCCGTGTCCGACGAAGCGTTGGGCATCGCGGCCGACGTGGGTTTCCGTTGGGCCGCCACCGACAACGGAGTGTTGGCGCGCACCTTGGGCCAGGCCGCCGGTCCTGAATTGACCTACCGTCCCTACGTGTGGCGGCAGGGCGGCCGCGAGCTGCGCATGATCTTCCGCGATCATTTCTTGAGCGACTTGATCGGGTTCGTCTACGCGCGTATGGGCGCGCATGATGCGGCCAATCACTTTCTGGCGCGCATTCGCGAAAACTGCCGCCCGATCCTCGCCTCCGGCCACGACGCGCTGGTGCCCGTGATTCTGGACGGCGAAAACGCCTGGGAATATTACGAACGCAACGGCCGTCCGTTCCTTCGCGAGCTTTACGGAATGATTTCGCGCGATCCGGAAATGAGGGCGCTCACAGTGTCGGAAGCGCTGGCGCAGGTGGAAGCGCAACCGTTGCAGGGCATCTTCCCCGGTTCCTGGATCAACGCGAATTTCGATATCTGGATCGGAGCCGAGGAAGACAATCGCGCTTGGGACTATCTGCTGCGCGCGCGCCAAACCTACGAACACATGGTGAACGGCGAGCAGGGTTCGACCATCTCGGGAGAAGCGCGGCGCCTGGCGTACGAAGAGCTCATGATCGCTGAAGGCAGCGATTGGTGCTGGTGGTACGGGCCCGAGCACGATTCGGCCAACCGCCCGGAGTTCGATCGTCTGTTCCGAGAGCACCTGGCCAACGTCTACCGCGCGTTGAATCTCACGCCGCCGGAGGAATTGTCGCGTCCGATTCTGCACGTCGAGACCAAGGACGTGCGCATTCCGCCCTCGGCGCTGATCAAGCCGCGCATCGACGGCGAAGTGACGTCGTATTTCGAATGGATGGGCGCGGGGTTCTACCGTGCCGACGCGCGCTCCGGAGCCATGCACGGAAAGAAGTTCGTGATTCGCGAGCTGCACTACGGCTCGGACGGAACGAACTTGTACCTGCGTCTGGACGTCGATGCGAGCATCGTTAGTCAGGCGCGCGAGTTGGAAGCGCGCGTGAACATCGAACCCCGCCGCGAAGGCGGTTCCTCAAGCCACATCCGCATCCGTCTGGAAGAAGGGCCCAACCCGATCGCCGAAGCCAAGCTGGGCGGAGCAACGATTCCAGCCGCCACCGAAGCGATGTTCCACAAAGTACTCGAGCTGCGCGTAGCGCTAGCCGCGCTGGGAGTGGAACCCGGAGGAGCACTGCGCCTGGAAGTTTCGGTCTGGCAATCCGGCCTGCCCGTGGACGCCGCCCCACAACAAGGCTGGCTGGAAGTTTCCACCGCCGAACCGTCCGGGATTTAGGTTACTACGTTAGCAGCGACGCGAAAGCCAGGGACTGACACCTTTTCGCCGGCACGGTGAAAAGGCTGTCTGTCCCGCTTTCGCTCCACGGATTTGACTCCGCGCTCAGGCTCGGCGAGAATAGATAAAGACTCATCACATCAGTGCGGATGTGGCGGAACTGGCAGACGCGCATGGTTCAGGTCCATGTTCTCGCAAGAGAGTGGAGGTTCAAGTCCTCTCATCCGCACCACACCTGAGTTCGCGCTCCCACAAATGACTTAAGGATTCGTGACAGTAGCTGTGTCGGTGGCTGTGTTGTTGTTCGAGTTCACATCCCCGCCACCCCCCACCGTCACCGAGTTTGTCACGCTGGCCGGCGCATCCGCAGCAACGTTCACCGTGAGCGTGATGGGCGGATAGGAAGAACCGGTGGCCAACGCATCCGAGCGCGCGCAAGTCAGTCCCGTGCATGTCCAACCGCTCCCGCTCATGCCCGTTGCAGTCAAACCGGTCGGCAATGTGTCGGTTACCGTCACTGTTCCGCTTGTTGACGCGGTTCCGGCGTTGCTCACCGTGATCGTGTACGTGGCGCCGGTCTGACCTCGTACAAAACTGCCGGTATGTGTCTTCGTGATGGAAAGATCGGCAACCGCGGGGGCTTGAATCGCCCCGATGTCCCAAGCCGTTCCCGACGCCCGGACGTTCCCCTCCAAGTCGTCGGTGAAGTTGAGCGGTGCGGAATCCCCGGACGTGTCCGTGCCAGCCAGCCTCAATGCCGAATTGGCCATCAGATGGAAATCCTCGCTGCCCGCCGTCACGTTGAGGAAGTTCGTGGCGTCATAGGGAACTCCGCGCAACCCGGGCGACCCTGTGTCATCGGATGATGCCGACGTGACAAGCGTCGAAACGCCAGCGTACGCTTGACCTGTGGACGCTCTTGCATAGCAGTTCTTCACGATGGCGCTCCCGTTCGAGCGGTGAACTCCATAACCATTTGGCCCCCCAATCACAGTGGAGGAATACAGGTTCAACGCCGCCCCGGACGCGTTGTTCCAGACGGCGTTGCCGGAGTTACCGTAAACGAGGGAATTCCAAACATTGACCGTCGCCGTTCCAGTCGGTCGGATAACCAGGCCTTGCGCACCGCCACGCAAGATGCACTTAGAGATGTTGATTACCGCGCCATCGGCTGCTGAGTCGACTACAACAGCCGAGACTCGCGACCCAAACGGATTGACGTTTGACAGAATCTGGAGACCTTCAATGGTGACAAACTTGTCCGAGATTTTCAGTACATCTCCGGAGGACGCTTCCAAATTGCACTTGGTCGAGTCCCACTTGCCCGTGGTGCGCTCTGAGGGCGGCGTGTAGATCCGAACAAAGTGGGCGGAATCGGTTGTGAAGCCGCTGATAGTGGCGCCGCCCGGCGTTCCGTATACTTCGATATCGAGCTGGCGATTCAGACCGATCAGGTCCTTCTCTTCACCGGTAATGGCTGCCGCAAGCGTGGTGTAGTCTCCTCCGGAAGCTCTGACGGTAACGCGGCGCACTACCGGCGCAAGGACGGTTGTCGGATCTGCGGCGCTGTTGTTGTTCGGGTTCACGTCGCCGCCACCGGACACCACCGCCGAGTTGGTTGCGCTGGCTGCCGCATTTGCCGCCACGCTTACCGTCAGCGTGATCGCCGGAAAACTAGTCCCCGCCGCCAAGCCGTCCGCCCGCGTGCAACTCAACCCCGTACACGTCCATCCGTTTCCGGATATCGACGTCAACGCCAACCCTGTGGGAAGCGTGTCGGTAACCGTCACTGTTCCACTGGTGGGCGCGGTTCCGGCGTTGGTCACTGTGATCGTGTAGGTCGCGCCGACCTGACCCTGCGTGAAGTTGCCGATGTGCGTCTTGCTGATCGTCAGGTCCGGCACAACCATTGTGTATGTCGCCTCGCTGACTGGGCTGGTGCTTGTGCCGATATAGGCAATCGCCCGGACCGTGGTCGTCGCAACAACCGTGATCGGTCCAGTGTAGACCGTCCCGACTGTCGCGCTCGGTGCGCTGCCATCAGTGGTGTAGCGGACGGTGGCCCCCGGCGTGGCCGTAGCCAAGGTCACCGACTGCGCGGCGGAATATGTACCTCCAGGCGGATTGAATGTGGGCACGTCCGGGATGATAGTCACACTCGCATTATCGAAATCCGCGAAGCTGATGTTCCTGTAAGCTCCGGATGTCACCGCGAAGCCGACAAACACGTTGTCTGCCATGCTGACAGTCACTGGAGCGCCTGCGTCCGTCCACGTCGTTCCGTCCGGCGAGGTTTGGGGTAGGAAATTCGACCCCTGTCGCGTCAGCTTCAACCAAACCGGCGCGGCCGGACTGGTGCTGCATGCCGCGCTGTTTGATGCGCCGCCCGCCGTTGCCCGAGACTTGATAGTGCAACCTCCGCCATTCGATTGCAGGCTAAGGTAGACGTAGGCCGAATTGACATCCACGCTCGCGCGAATCATGACACCGGCGCTGGTGGACTGAAAAGCGTTGTCGATGTTCGACAGGCGCGCCAGGATAGTTCCGTTCCCCGAGAGCGGTTGGTACGTGTAGTGCAACGCATCCGGTGCGGTGTTCACGCTATCTCCGGAGCCGTACATATGAATCGTCCCCGTGGCGGGTACGTACGTCGAGGCGCCGGGGCGCTGCGAAGCCGCGTCACCAATGTCCTGGTCGCGCCAAGGACTCGGTAGCGAACTGGACGAGATTGTCCATACTCCGGCTTGATTCCAGCCGCTGGTGGCTGGGCCGGCGGTAGCCATTGCGTATACGTTCTTGCTACCGATGACTGGGTTCACCGGCGTCAGGACCAGCGTGAGTGTCACATTGTTTCCCGCCGCGCTCACCTGTGTCGCGCGGGTATCGAGGATGCACTGACTATTGCTGAGCGTTCCAACGGCGCCGATGGCAGCCGTTCCCACCCAGTCCGTGTCCGCGTCGTTGCGCAGGGATACGGTCTGGGCGCTTGCCGAATACGATACATAGCAGGCCGATGCCGTGCTTTGCGACGCGTTTACCAGCACGCCGGCGGAACTGATGTTGGAGGCGCCCGCCGGATGCGTGAACGTGAACGTCAGGATCTGCGTGGTTTGCGTGCCGGGATTCGGCGTCATGGCTAAAATGGCAGGCCCGGTCAGCGCTTCAACAACCAGAGACATTTCGAGCGACACGGTCTGGCCCAGCACGGGAACGCGGCCGGTGATGGTCACCGGATACGTGCCGGGAGCCGTGCTCGCGGCAACTTTCAACAGCAGCGCCGTGGATCCCGGAGTGGCGAGCTGTTGCACCATCTGCTGCGTTGCCGGAAACATGACCGTGATTCCGGGCACCGAACCAGCCGACAAAAGCACCGGAGAGTTGAAGCTCCCGATGGGAGATTCGGTCACGAGAACGGCGACGGAGCCGCCGGGAACCGTGGTGACAGTGGGACTACTTACACTCAGCGCATACCCGCCTTCGACGATGAGTGTAAGTGTCTTGGATTGCGTAAGCGCCGGGTAGTCGACATCGCGGCCCACCACCGTCACGGTATAACTCCCCTGGACCACACTCGTACTGGCGGTCAAGGTAAGAGCCGTCGCCCTGGATCCTCCGCTGAGAATCTCCGGCTTGAAGACCGCCGTCACACCGTCGGGCAATCCCGTGACGGAGAACGCCACCTCATGCGCGAATCCCTCCACCGCCAGTAACGTGACGTCGAGACCATTGGAGGTACCCTGGCCCAGAGTGATTGCTGGTTTCTGCAGTACAATCCCGTACGGCTGCGGCGAGATGTAGATCGTCTGGCTGGTTGAATATGTGGGGTTCGCCACACTGGTGGCGGTAAGCGTAATCCCCTGCGTTGATGCGATGGTCGCCGGCGCGGTGTACAGTCCCGCGCCACTAATCGTACCGGCCGTGCTGGGATTGATCGACCAACTCACCCCCGCCGTGCCAACGTTCGACGTGATCGCCGAAAACTGCTGTGTCTGCGCCGGATACAGCACCTTCCAACCCGGCGTAATGAGAATCGACGCCTCGGGGGAAAGCGTGATTGTGGCGGAAGCGGTCTTGGTTGTATCCGCCACGCTCGTCGCGGTTACGGTTACCGTCTGCTGAGAGGGGATCGAGTCAGGGGCGGTGTACCAACCATCCGAGTCAATCGCACCAATTGAGGGATTGAGACTCCAGGTGACAGCCGTGCCTCCAGAAATAGAGACTAGAGCTGTAAATTGGCGTTTCTGAGACGCGTTAAGAGTTGCTTCGGTCGGCCGCAAAGAGATGGGCGGATCGACCGTTACCGGCACAGACAACGAGCCATTTATAACAATGGTGGTCGAACCCGGGCTAATCGCTTCCACCACGCCCTCCGCATTTACGCTAGCGATGCTAGGAGACTGAGACACGTACGTGGTCGTAGTCGAGACCGTTAGATCTTCTGTTGAACCGTCAGCGTAGGTCCCCGTGACGTGGAGTGGAGCCCGATCGCCGGGCTGGTAGTTCGTCAGGAGTGATGGCTCAACCGCCGTCGAGATTGGTGAGTCGGATCGCTCTACATCGATCTCTACCGAGGACGTCAATTCCTGTGTTGGAGAAACAACGCCCTCGGCTGTGAGTGTGTATAGTCCCGGTCTGATCTTGTTAGGGATCGTGATTGTGAACTGGTATGGTGGAGTGGTGCGTGGCTCGCTGAATCCTAACGGTAGATCCTGGATGACACGAACCTCTTGAAACGCTTCGCTAGGAGTCGCGGTGACGGTGACGATGACCGTTTCTCCTGGCCTGAAAACGGTCCTGTTTGCTGGAGACGTGATGCTAATAGTGGGCTGCGCCAGGAGGATGCTGGCCGCCGCGCAGAGAATAAGAGCCGCTGTCACAATCCGCCGGATTCTTGCGGCATTGCCGCCTTTCATGCTGTTCATGTTCTTTCTCCGTGTGCCCACTAAGGAAGGCGATGAAACGCTTCTTCTTCGATCGGCGTGTTTAGGAGCTGTTTTACTCGGTCAAAAACCGGCTTGGAAGCGGAGCTGTCGGGGTCCAATTCTTCGGGCCCTGTGAAACCAAGACCGAGCGCGCCTACCAGCCCGGATGAATGAACAACTCCACCTATGTTAGCTGCTCCCATACCGCCGTTCGTCTGGCTGGATAACGAGACCATGCCATCATTCGGTTGACCAAAGATCGCGTTCCAGCCACTTGACGTCAAGCTTGCAACTAGCGGATTTGCCGAGCATTTGTCACGAATCCATCCGAGCACACATAGTTGGCAAGGCGTGTCTAGGCTAAGTGTATTCGCCGGGAGGGTCGTTGCGGCGATCAACGCAGTTGGCACCTCGTGGCCATTAGCATTCTTCAATTTGCTTAACGCCTCACTCAAGTTGGTACCGTTCGCGTCGCCTCGGAGATCACCTGTACTTCCAGTCGTCGGCTTGCCTGCGACCACCGCAGTCGCAATGGATGCTTTGCCGAACTTGGCAAGAAAATCGCGTATGCACGTATTCTCCAGAGACAAAAAACGGGCCGCCAATGGCGACCCAAGATGAGGGGAGCCGATTGTGATCAACTTGTGCACGCTGCCACGCTGGAATGACCGAACATCGAGGTAGTCGGGCAAGTTCATCAAGGTGCGCGTGATGACTCCACCCATACTATGGGCCACAACATCCGCCTGTGATATGGCACAGTCCTCCGCTTTATGAAAGTCCGCAATCGTGTCGCGAATGAACCTCAGCACCATCGGCGCGTTGTAGTCGAGACCGAGGGAATGTGCTTTGACTTTGTTCAGAATGCTCTGAGAAAACACTGGTTCGCTTGCTGAAACGCTGCCGTTCGGCTTCACGTTGTAGTCCGCTGTTCGAGGCCAAAACGTGGAATGATGCTCGTTAAGCCTCGTACGGAAGTAGTACCAATCTTCAGGCGCACCCCATTGGCCGTGCACCAACACCACTGGCGGGCGCTTAATAGTAATGTCGGATACACCAGGGTCGCCGTCAGGCGCAAAGCTCGCTATAAGTGAAACCTCGCGCTCGCGTCTGATGTCGTCTTCACCTCCTCGAGAGAAGTCCGCTGGAGGGACGTACAGCGCGAAGGCCATCGGACCCTTGTTAGTGTTAGTTGCTGTGACAACGACGTAGGGGCCACTTGCTGAGCCATCTGCCGGGAGAAGTGTTTGGAGCTCGCCAGAAGGGCTGCTTAGGCCGTTAAGCGTTTTCTCTCCGTCCGGCCACAGAGTGAGCCTGACCCTGTCACCCTGAAATCTAGCGCGGACGCGAATCACTAGTCGCGAGACGCTGTCGGCGGCAACGCCCGTTACCTCTACTCCGTCCTTGGCCAGACTTTCTTTGTCAGTTTTGATGCCCGTCCCGAATACCAAATCGGGAACGGGGTCGACTAAGGTGACGCAAGGAGACGAGGACGCCATTATCTTCGGCCTAAGCACCGTTGCTGCTCGGCGTGAGCGAGCCTGAATTTCAGCTGGTGGATTCACCGAACACGAGTCCGGCGGCTCCGGAGGCGCGGGCGTTGGTTCGGGAAGAGAGCCGCCGGTTGCCATGCAGTTATCCAACCAGGAGTTGACCCAGAAGCATTCGTTTTGCGACAGAGCGCATCCGAGTAGCGCGCTGGCAGCGACCGTGCTGCAATACTGGCACGGTGCGCTTGTGCATGTGCCCCCTCCTTGCCCCCAAGATGAAGATGGAAGGACCGTGAATACGAACAAGTACAACCCGACTAATGCTAGAGATCTGGAACGCAGCCTGAAGAACCGTGTAGTCGTTGTGTTCATGCCTGGTTGACACCTCGAGTCGTAACCTGCGGAACCGCAAGGTTCTGCCGGAACGCATAGACAGCAAGCGCTAAGACCGGAATAAATTCACTGAAAATGTACACCTGAAATCTACGACCGGACAACGTGAAGAGAGTAGAATACCTGCTTATCTGCTACTATTCAACATTGATTTGTGTTTTCAGGGGTAAACAGAGCCTTAATTCATTGAAGTAAATTGCTTAAGGCTTGCTAAGTGTGGCGCCAGGCCATGCTGCATCGCCCTACCGTGGTCTCGAAAGCGACGTTTCTGTTTCGATGGTTGAGTGCATGGCCGCCAGGCGTACTGGCTTCGGAATGTCGGGGCGGCTCAGGATGGCGTAGAGCGCCAGTGCGCCCTTTCGGTCGCCTTGCGCTATCAGTTCTTCCGCTGCGACTAGGCCCGCATCGGCCGACGCAGTTCTGACGGCTCCCTTGGTCTTGAGCAGGGCTTCCTGCAGCACTTTGACGGCAGACGGGCCACTGATAAGCCCCAGCGAGGCTGCGGCTGCGCATGCCATCTCGATATCCACGCCGTACAGCAGGCGCGTCAGCATCGGAATCGCCTTCACGTCACGGCGCTGGCCGATGGAGTTGATGACGCCTTCCAGCAGCTTGCCCTTCAGCTTCTTCGCCGCTTCGCGCAGTGCGTCGTCCACCGACGGGTCCTGAATCGGCACAATCCCGAAGCGCGCGTAGTGCGCCATCTTCGCGTCGCCGAGCATCGACGCTAACACCGGTACGGCTTCCTTGGTTCCCACCACGGCGAGCCGTTGGCAGGCTTTCATCTTCTGAAATTCGGTGGACGCGGGGTCCTTCAGAATCGCCACCAGTTGCGGCGAATCCATCGCCATGATCTTGCCCGCGCGAAATTCCGGCGGCGGCTCGACTTCCTTTTTGGGCTGCGGCTTGTTCTGTGCTGTGGTTTGCATCGTCTCGTGTCTCCTTCCGCTTCCCTACACCAGCCGCCACGGTTCGCGCATTTCGCGCGCCCGCATGCGATTGGCTTCCGCGTCGTTCAAAAATTCCTGCTTCACCGGATCCCAGGTCAGCTTGCGGCCAAGCTGGAACGCGATATAGGCTGCGTGGCAGCCGATGTGCGCATTGGCCGCCGCCGTGGCGTTCGCCTTCGGCAGCGAGCGCGTCTTGATGCACTGTATGAAGTCGCGCCAGTGGTAGTGCAGCGCCAGACTGAAGACGTTGCCCTGTTCGGGCGCGGGCATCTCGGACGTCAGGTTATCGGAGACCCGTATCTGTCCGCTGTCGCCGGTTTCCACCCAACCGTTGTCGCCTTCGAAGCGCACACTGCACGTTCCCAGGCCCATCCAACCGGTGTCGCGATGCACCAGCTTCACGCCGTTCGGATAGCGGCAATGCACCGAATACGGCGTCGGATTGACTCCCTGCGGTTCGTATTCGATGGGCTGCGTGTCGTCGGCGTCGTTGGCATACTGGCACAGGTCGGCGGTGTGCGAGCTCCATTCCAGAATTCCGCCGCCGTGAAAATCGAAGAAACCGCGCCAGCCGCCGGCGACATAGCGCGGGTTGTATGGCCGCCAGGGACACGGTCCCAGCCAGCGATCCCAATCCACCACCGACTTCGGAGGTTCGGGTTCGGCCGGCAGCCAATCGTGACTCGTGATGGGTCCAGGCACCGAATTGCAGTGCAGCGTTTGTAACTTGCCCAACTTGCCGTTGCGCGCCAGCTCCACCGCGAAGACGAAGTTCTTGCCGTTGCGGCGTTGGCAGCCCGCCTGGTATACCACGCCGTAACGTCGAATGGCGGCGGCCAGCGCCTGGCTCTCCTGGATCGTCATCGAGCAGGGTTTCTCGCAATAGATGTGCTTGCCGGCCTTGGCCGCGATGATCGACATGGGCGTGTGCCAACGGTCGCCGGTGGCGATGATGACCCCGTCGATGTCGTCGCGCGTGAGCAGTTCCTCGGCGGTCGAATACATCTTGCAGTCGCTGTTTTGATAGCGCTGATCGACCTTGCTCTTGACGAACTCGCGGCGCTCATTGCGGACGTCGGCGATGGCCACCATGCGAGCGTCTTTATAGCTCAGCACGCAGTTGACCGACGACATACCGCGGCCGCCAATGCCGATGCCGCCAAACAGGATGCGATCGCTGGGAGCCACGGCCCCCGCGCGCTGCCCGAGTACCGAACTCGGTACAATCATCGGCGCCGCCACCGCCACGCCGCCGGCGGCAAAAAAGCGCCGCCTCGTCACCGATCCACTCTCGTTCACTGTTATTGGTCTCCCGGCCTATGTAGGGCCTCACCAGATTCTGCCACATACGGAGCGGCGAGCGCTGATGTCGAAAGATAGCTGAATCCCGGCTCAATGTGTATAATCTATATAGACATGTAGGATATAAAGGAGGATTGCCATGAGCGAAACACTGAAAGAGGTTTTGGCGGCTAACCAGACATACGCTAAGTCATTTGCGGATAAGGGGAAACTGGTCATGCCGCCGGGGCGCCGGTTCGCGATTCTGACTTGCATGGACGCGCGTCTGGACCCGGCCAAGTTCGCTGGTCTCGCGGAAGGCGATGCCCACGTAATCCGAAATGCGGGCGGCCGCGCCAGTGACGACGCCATTCGTTCGCTGGTGATCTCGCACAAGCTGCTGGGCACGCGCGAGTGGTTCGTGATCCACCATACCAACTGCGGCATGGAGTATTTCACCAACGACGTCATGCGCGACTTGCTCGCCAAAAGTCTGGACACGGCCTCGCTCGATGGCGGGCAGTGGCGCGATACGGGCCGCGGCCCGGGTTCGCGCGCGGGCGACTACATCGAGTGGCTGACCATCAAGGACCAGCACCAGAGCGTGCGCGATGACGTCGAACGCATCGCATCGCACCCGTTGGTGTCGAGCGCCATTTCGATCTACGGCTACGTGTACAACGTTGCGAACGGGCGGCTGGAGGAAGTACAGGGCGCGCGCCGGTTGGGCACGGCGGCGAAGTCCGGCGCCACGGCTTAGGCGCGTTCGCGATGTTCTGGGCGTCGTGCTACATTGCGATGATGCCCGGAGATCGCACGCCGTTCGATGAGCAGGTGGCGTTCCAGGTGGAGCGCCTGCGCACCAAGAGTCTGGCGGAGATCGAACAAGAGACCGTCGAGAAGCGTGAAGCCTGGTGGAACGCGCGCGGTGGCGCCTCCAACGCTACGCCACGCGCCGCTTTCGAAGCGCTGTTTTTCGATTACATGGGGCTCGCGCCGGAGGACTTGCCGGTCCGGAGCGAGAGCGATGACGAGATTGTGTGGGAGTCGCGAAATCCGTGTCCCACGCTCGAAGCCTGCCTTCAACTGGGTCTGGATACGCGCGAGGTGTGCCGGAAGGCCTACGAGAGATCGACGCAGGCGTTTCTCTCTCGCGTCGATCCACGGCTGCGCTTCCTGCGCGACTACACGGTAATCCGGCCCTGGGCCGACCACTGTCTGGAGCGCATTGTGCGCGTTCCGTTTGAAGAGTACATGCGGACGGCGATTGAAGAGGCCCGCGCTTCGCGCCGCGAAGGGAACAAAGGCTACGGCGCAGTGGCGGTGTTGGGACGGCGCGTGCTCGCGCAAGGCCACGACACGGCCGTGACAGCGAAAGACCCTTCGTTACACGCCGAGGTGAACGTGCTCCGCCAAGCCTGCCACGCGCTAGGCAGCGCGGATCTGTCAGGAGTGGTTCTGATTTCCACCTGTGAACCCTGCCCGATGTGCAGTTCACTGGCCGTATGGGCGAATGTCAGCGCGATAGTCTTCGGAGCGTCGACCGCGGAGACCGCCGCGCGGGGCAAACTCAGGATTCTGGTGTCCGCGCAGGAGATCGTCGAACGTTCGCCGGTGCGAGTGGAAGTCGTCTCCGGAGTGCTGCGCGAGGAATGTCTAGCACTCTACTCCTAATCCACGTCCATCCCAGCTTTCTTCAGCAACCGGCGTAGTTGGCCGAAGCCCTGATCGCCTTCCACAGCCGCCGCCACATTACCATTTCCGTCAATCACAATGTACGTTGGGAGGAGGGCGATCTGATACGGACGTGCCATCTCGTTTTCTGCGCTCAAAACAATCGGGTAGAGATGCGGGCGCTCCTTCAAGAACTTCTCGACAATCGCACGCTCTTCGCCGAGTGAGATACCTACGATCATGAGGTCGCGTTCGCCGTACTTCTTGTACAACTTGTCAAGCGAAGGGCCATCGGCGCGGCACGGTGGGCACCATGTGGTGAAGAAATCCAGAAGCACGGTCTTGCCCTTGTAGGCAGCAAGCGTGACGGGCTTGCCCTGTATGTCCGTCACGTTCAGTTCCGGTGCCGGCTTGCCCGCCAACAGCTTTCGGATCTTGGATGCATTCCAGCTCGACAGTTGCCTCACCTCGCGCAAGCCTTCGGACGGCAGCTTGAAGAGGCTCGCATCCACTGCGGCGTCGCAGGTCAGGCGCTTCAGCGCGTAGAGAGTGTCGGCCTTGTAACTGCTCCTGCGGCTGTGGATGATCTGCATCATACGCGCGGACATGATTAACCCTGTTCCGGTATCGATCGACATGCGTGCATAGCCCTCCGACCGCCACATGACATGATTGGGCGAAGCAGCGCGCACCGACTTCTTAAGAGGTACTTCCAGCACGACACACACATGATCGCCACCTTTCCATCCGCAAGGTAGTCGCGTTACCACGGTGGCCTTAGGCCAGTCCGGATCGTCGATCTTGTATGGGGGTGGGAGTGGGTTCTCATCTTTGGGACGGTGCTTGGCGCGCGTGTACTCGCTATCGCCGTCTTCTATCGACAGCAAGTTCTTACCGTCGAAGACAGTAGTCCGGTTCCCGAGTCCGCCGACGGATCTCTCCCGCCACACACTCTGCGACATATCCAGAATGGCCTGTCGCTTTATGGACTGTGTCGAGCTCACGAACGTATAGATCCGCGTGACCTCGAATTCCTGATGCACGCCCGGCAACGTCTCCCGCTTTTCCTTTAGTTCGTTCCATAACTTGCTCGCCGGGCTTTGGTCGGCAGCGCCCACTATCGGCAGGAATGCGCCAAGCAGCATCAACACGCGAAGCATATGCGACACTATATCACCTAAAACGG
>CAZDIZ010000117.1:0-3858 GCA_964505625.1 uncultured Solibacteraceae bacterium
TAATGAACGTCGCCCGGAGGCGCCACTTGTATTGTGGCTTCCTGAATTTCATGGTTACCGATGTCGACCTTTGCTGTCAGCGTCTTCACCTGCGCGGGAGACGCCTTGGTTACGGGAATAACGAAGCGCTGCTCGCGCCGCGGCAGCACTGGGAACGAAGGCAGCGGGATCACTTCGACGGGACGCCCGTCGGCGCCCACCAGCGACACTTCACCGGTGGGGCGATAGTAGTAGTCACCGTCGTTGCGCAGATTGACAACCACGCGCCAGGTGGATCCCTTGGCGTTGGGCGTCGCTTCGTAGGAGATACCGGTGATCTCGCCGCGTTTCGATGGCTGGCCCACGACGACATAAAAGACCGCGACGACGCGTACGGTGGTGCGCAGTCCACTTTGTTTCAGTTGTTCGGCGCGCGGCAGCGCCGTGAAGCCGGCGGCGCAGTAGTAGCTCTTGGCTTCGGCGTTCGCCGGAACGTGCAGAGTGTAACGGATGATGGAGTGCTGGCCGGTTTGCGCTTCGAATTCCATTGGATTCACGGTCAGCCAGGTCCGGCACGAATTGGACGCTTCGCGCGGCAGGTTGCGGACGAACTGTGGAGTGGTGTTGTCGTCGATGTAGAAGTCGAGCAGGTCCGCGCGGACACGCGTCGTCATTTCCGCTTCGTTGGTGAGATCCAGCGCGCCGGAATGCACCGCGCCGGGCGCGAGCGGCAGTTCAACGCGCATGGGCGCCAAACCCAGGCCAACCTGCGCGCTCAGAGGCACGAGCGGTGTGATCAGTAAGAGAAGAATCGCGTTTCTCATGGTGCATCAGCTACGTACGAAAGGCTTAGCGAACAACCCGAAGCCAGCGCGGCCGGGTACCGCCAACTGTCGGTGAATGAGATCTGCAGCGTCACGGTGTAAGTGCCGCTCAGAAGAAACTGACTGCCACTGGCCAGCGTCTGCGGAGTCGTACTTACCGGTATTGCCCCGGAAGCGCATGATCCATTGCCCCACAGCGGGGCCGACACCGAGACGCAGGTGATTCGAAAAGCGCTCAGCGGAACTCTGGGACAGTTGAGAACAGTCGCGGAACTCGCATTGACGCGCAGCGTCCAGGACTGGAAAACCGCGCCCATACGCAGGTACCACTGTGCCGTGGAAGATACCGGGCTTACCGTCGCATCCGGATCCAACGAAGCGGCAAACGTCGCGCCCGCGGGAGTAACGGTGAACGAGCTGATTGTGGACTGCGCCCACATCGCGCCCGTCGAAGACACGAACAACAGAACCACGGCGATCTTCCACTTGCACATGGCGATACCTGCTGCTTTACGACGCCGAGATGGTCAGAACGACCGTGGTTGTGTAAGTGTCGGTTTCGTATTGCGGATCGTTGACGAGCGTCCAGTTCACCTGTCCGTTGTCGCCGGCCCGAGTCGAGCGCGCGTTGGCGCCGAAGGTCAGGATGTTGGTGGCGGTGCCAACCTGCGCCGTGACGGCGCTAGCCTGCCCCGTACCAACGCCCCCGGTGGACGACAGGTAGCTGAGATCGTTATTGGCGATTCTGGGACCACTGCCGCCCGCGGCGCCCGCGAAATCGGCGGCGATGGACGCGGTGACCGTGCCGCTGCCACCGACTCGGGTGGTACGAACGCGATAGGTGAAACTGGTCGTACCCGTGTAATCGTTGAACACCGTGCCGGTGGTGGTCAGTTGCGTGGTTGCGGTATTGACGACAATAGCTGCTTCGGCCGTGACGCCGACTTGCAGGATCGTATTGCCGGTATTGGATTGAGCGCTGGCACTCGTGGCGGTGAGTATAAGAACTGCCGCCACGGCGACCAGAGCTCCAGTGATGGTGCGCATGTTACTCCTCCTCGTGGATGTCAGGTGCAACTGATTGTGAACGTTAGTTGCACCTGGTAGTTGCCCGTCGGAACCGTAGGATCATTGTCCAGACGGAATGTAAGATCGACACTGGCTGGGTCGGTGGCACTGCACCCGGACCCTCCTCCGGTGCAGGCGCTTGAACCCAGCGTCAAAACTGGCCCTTGTGTGGTGACACTGACTGTCTGCGAACCCGAACAGGCTGTCCCATATCCACCGCTGGTACACGTATAGGTGAGCATTCCTCCTGCTACGCTGGGACCACCTGCCGGTGTGAAATCCCCGGTCGCCTGGACGGTTACACTGCCCGTACCCGCGGCGCTGGTTCTTGCGCGAAAAGTGAGCGGTACGGCTCCGGAATAAGCGGAAAACGCCGTCCCCGTCGTGAGCATGTTGACGCTGGACGGCACGTAGATCTTGCCTAGTGGCGAGAGCGTGATCGAAACGGTCTGTGTGGCCGTTGCCGACCCCGCATAGACACACCCCGCCGCCAATGCTAGACCGAAGGTGATTCGGTACAGAAGACTGCTTGTTACTGACATTACTTATGCGTACAGATCGGCCGTAGCGTGCCGTTCGCTTTAGTGCTTTAGGGGTATTTTTTTCTTTGACGCTAGATTAGCGGCAGTTAATGGAAATGCGAGGGAGCGGCGATGTTAGCGTCGCGCTGTCCGGTCCGCGCCAGGTCCATGAGATCTGTCCCGCGGCGCCAGCCTTTGTTGTGTGCGTGTTAGCTACAAACTGCGCGACAGCGACGGGCGGCGCGCCGGTAGTGGTGGAGCCGTTGCGCGAAACCGCGCCTGCTAGAGGCGAAGCGCTGTAAGAGACGTCGGCCGCACCGCCACGCGGTGGCGGGTCGAAGGCTAAGAGGACCTCGCCCGATCCTGAGATCCGGCTGGTTCGCAGCAAGTAGCGGAACTGTGTGCTGCCGGTAATCGCTGTGACGCCCCCGGCCGTTGCCCGGCCCGTGATGGTGTTCGACACCGTCTGCAAGGCGCAGGCCGGCTCGATGCGCAGCACAAGTTCGTTCCTCTGGATGACCTGCGCCATGGCGGGCAGCAGGCAAACTGTGAATAGAATCGCGGTGCGCATGTTGGCCCTGCGAGACATATCGAATCTCCAGCCCCAGTTTCCAGTAAAAGAACGTCTGGAGAAGATATTAGCACCGGCGCAGCAGTAGTACTAGTACTACCTAAGAGAAGTCGATTGTCAGTTTTCCGACACCGTCGCGGTAGTGTTCAAGAATCTCGAACGATTCGGCGATGCGTTCGACTCTGCGGTGATGAGTCACCAACGGAGCAAACAGCTTGGGATGGCGCACAAGCAGATCGAGCGCCAGTTCGGAGTCGTGATTGGAGCGCCGCACGGTGAAATAGGCAAGTTCCTTGCGGCGCATGACATGAAATTCGAGCGGCACGCGAACTTCCGAGGGGATGCCGGTGATGACCACACGGCCCGCCATGCGCGCTACGCGCAAGCATTGGTTGATTGTATCGTCCTTGGCCGCGCAATCGATGGCTATGTCCACGCCGCGCTGGCGCGTCTCGCGAACAATCCACGCGACCGCATCGGCTTCATGAGGATTGAGCACGGCATCGGCGCCCATCGCGAGCGCCATCTGACGCCGCTCGGCGACCGGCTCCACGGCCCAGATACGACCGGCTCCGGAGAGCTTCAAAACGGCGATGGTCAACAACCCGATCGGTCCGGCGCCGAACACGGCTACGGTTTCGCCGGCGGAGACGGATGCGAACTTCATCGAATGCAGCGCCACCGCGAGCGGCTCGAAAAGCGTTCCGTAAGCGAAGTCCAGTTCCGCGGGCAGCGCGAGCACGTTAGCTTGGGGCACCGTCACATAGTCGCGAAAGTAACCCGCGTCTGGCGGCATGCTCATGAAGCGGAGGTTGGAACACAGGTTGTGCTGGCCGCGACGGCAGAATTCGCAGTGATAACAGTAGATGGCCGGTTCGAGCGCCACGCGGTCCCC
>CAZDIZ010000117.1:3958-9516 GCA_964505625.1 uncultured Solibacteraceae bacterium
GGCAGAATTCGCAGTGATAACAGTAGATGGCCGGTTCGAGCGCCACGCGGTCCCCGGCGCTCCATCCAGTCACGCCCGCGCCGGCTTCCACCACCACACCGGTGGGCTCATGGCCGATGACCTGCGGGTACACACACTCGATGTCGCCCACCTTGCCTTCGGCGTAATAGTGCAGGTCCGAGCCGCAAACGCCCACCGCCTGAACACGCACCAGCAATTCGCCCGCGCCAGGCCGTGGCGGATCACTTTCGCGCAGCGCAAAACGGCGCGGCGCGAGCAGTTCGGCAACACGCATCACCGGGGCCTTATTTCTTAAACAGATTGTCGAACGCCGCGCGCGCGTCGCTGGGCTTACGCGGAGTAGGCTCGACGTAAGCGGCGGGCGCGTAATTGGACGGGAGGACATCGCGCGCCACGGTGACGCGCGGCGAGAACAACTCGCACTCGTTGGCCAGATCCTTGCCCGCGATCCGCGCCGGGACAGGCTTGCGGCATTGGAAGCGCGTGGACGGCTCGAAGTGAGCGCACTGTTTGCAGCAGTGCAGTTGCGCTGCACACTTCGGGCACTGTCCCTTGAAGTCCATTCCCGGGGGAAGCGGCGTGGCGCAGTTCCAGCACCGCGCGGCCGTCACCGTTTGTACCAGCCGCGGCAGCCGCGGCCCCGTTACGTCGATGGGAGGACGGGGTCCTTGCTGCCGTGGACGTTCCCGTTCGGCGCCGCCGCGCGCACGGTCGCCTTCGCCATCCATGTACCCACGCTGTCTGTATTTGCGATCGTCTTCCATTTGATACTCCTGGGGAGAGGTTCCTCCAGGTGGGTGTCTCCCTCGATTACTCCCAGACAGCCCTCTCCACTGATCGGGCCGCCGCGCTAGTTGGAGAACCAGTATATTCTCCGTCTCAACGTGGGTGATCTTTGGGAAGCCGCGGGATTGTCCCGGTTCATGGTCGGGCGGTTGCACTACCCCGCCGTGAGTCTTAAGTACCTATTTAGCATGAAACGCTGCCGGTTTCCACTCTTTTCTTTCGCACGCTTAGGACGGTGGAGGCCCTGGTACTACCATCTTTCCACTAACTGCCGGACGCCCACTTGATCAACGTGCCGCAGGGACGCGTGAGCGGGTCGTGATAGTGATTGGGACAAACCCGGAGCGCGTAGCCCAGCCTGCCGGTCTGCCGCGGCGCGAACTCACCCGAGAACGCGTAACTGGAACCCTGGGTACCGGACGGGGTGAGCGTCAACACTTCGGTGTCTTCCAGATCGCCGCTCACTCCGATGCGGCCGAACACGGCTTCGACGCGCACGTCCTGGGGTGTCAAGCCGGCCAGATCGAGCAGCGCGGTCACCGCCACGCCGCGGCCGCTGTTCACCGGTTCGGTCGCCAGCGGGCCTGCGTCGACAAAACGGACACGGTCCCAGAGTTGCTGCACGCCGGAATTCCAACGCGTCAACTCGCGGGCGTGATGGAAAGAATCCTTGCGCATGTGCGCGTAAGCCTGGTGAGCCGGCTCGTAAAGCTGCGCCATGTACTCGTCCACCATTCGCTGGCAGTTGAACTGCGGACATAGCGCGCTAACCGACTGGCGAACGCGCTGCACCCACTCGGCGGGAACACCATCTTCGCGGCGACGGTAGTAAAGCGGCACGATTTCGTTTTCAAGCAGCGAGTAGATGGCCCGCGCGTGCACTTCGTCCTGGTCGGGTGAATACTGTATACGCTCCCCAATCGCCCAGCCGCCGGAGACCTCGTAGGCCTCATCAAACCAGCCATCCAGGATACTCAGATTCAGTACCCCGTTTATGCCCGCCTTCATGCCGCTGGTTCCGCAGGCTTCTTCGCCGCGGCAGGGATTGTTCAACCAGACGTCGACACCCTGCACCAGCTCGCGCGCTACTTCCACGCCATAGTCCTCGACGAAGACAACGCGGCGCGACACTTCCGGATCACGCGAGAATTGCACAATCTCGCGGATCAACATCTTGCCGGGTTCGTCGAGCGGATGCGCCTTGCCCGCGATCACCATCTGCACCGGACGCGCCGGATTGGTCAGTAAACGCTTCAAGCGTTCCACGTCGCGGAAAACCAGCGTGGCGCGTTTGTAAGTAGCGAAGCGCCGGGCGAAGCCGATGGTGAAAGCGTCCGGGTCGAGTACTTCCGAAGCCCGGCGCAACTCGCTGGCCGACGCGTTACGCGCCAAAGCGCAGGCCTTGGTGCGCTCACGCACAAAGGCGATCAGCGCGCGCTTGCGTTGCCGGCGTACTTCCCAAAGCTCGGTGTCGGGAATCTCGTCCATTAGTTCCCAGGTTTTCGGGTCCGGATACCTTTCGCGCCAGTCGGGCTGCAAATAGGCGTCGTAAAGGCTGGCAAGATCGCCGTTGATCCAGGTGGGCAGGTGCACACCGTTAGTGATAGACGTGACCGGCACTTCCCAGGTCGGCAATTGCGGCCACAACTCCTGCCACATGGCCTGTGAGACGCTGCGGTGGAGGCGGCTGACAGCGTTGCGGTAAGCGCTGGTCTTGAAGGCCAGGATGGCCATCGAGAAGCGCTCGCCGTGGTCCGACGGATTGCCGCGGCCCAGCGCCATCAAACGGTCGAACGGCACGCCCAGGTCGTGGCTGAATTCTTCGAAGTAAAGGTGCATCAAGCCGGGGTCGAACAGGTCAATGCCGGCCGGCACCGATGTGTGCGTCGTGAAGACGTTGTTCGTGCGCGAACAATTCAACGCTTCGTCGAACGAGAGCCCTTGTTCGTGCATCAACGCGCGGATGCGCTCCAGCGACAAAAACGCCGAGTGGCCTTCGTTCATGTGGAAGACCGTTGGGTCCAGCCCCATGGCGCGAAGCGCGCGCAGGCCGCCAATGCCCAGGACGATTTCCTGGCGAATTCGCGTGTGGTGGTCGCCCGGATACAGGCGGTCGGTGATGTCGCGAAACTCCGGGTGATGATTCTCCTCGATGTTGGTGTCCAGCAGATACAGGTCCACGCGGCCCACGTGCATACGCCAGACTTTGATCTGCACCACGCCGCCCGGCAGCTTCACCTGAATTCGCAGTTCCTTGCCGTCCACCTGCACCGGCTGGATGGGCAGGGTGTAAAAGTCGTTGGCGTTGTAGCGCTCCTGCTGCCAGCCGTCCGGATTCAATGACTGTTGAAAATAGCCTTGCTGGTACATCAGCCCAACGGCAACCAGCGGCAGCATGCCGTCGCTGGCGGCCTTCAGGTGATCGCCGGAAAGCACGCCCAAGCCGCCGGAATAGATCGGCACGCACTCAGCCAGCCCGTATTCCATCGAAAAGTAAGCGATGAGTTTGTCTGAAGGCAGGCTATGCGCGGCCTGCATGTAACTGTCGAAACGCTCGACGCAATGCCGGTAAAGCCCCAAATATCGCGGGTCCGCAGCAAAGCGCTCCAGCGAGGCTTGCGGCAGTTGACCCAGAAGAAGGATTGGATTGCGTTGGCAGGCTTTCCATAATGCCGGGTCCAGGCGCCGGAACAGGGCGCGAAGATTGTGGTCCCAACTCCATAACAGGTTATTGGCCAATTCGCTTAGACGGGCGATCGGCTCCGGCAACACGGGACGAACGAGAAGCTCTCGAAGAGGTCTAACTTGGAAGGGCATCGTGGTCGTGAACCCCGGATACATCCAAGCATAGCAGAGGGTGGGTGATCGCGCTCTACCACCTCCTGCTAAACTAAGTACCAACATGTCCTATCAGTTCAAACTCTCGCTGTGCAACGAGGTTTTCCAGGGCAGTTCCTTCGCCGACCAGGCCAAGGTCGTGCGCAAGGCCGGTTACGACGGCATTGAACTCGCGCCCTTCACCCTGGCCGAAGACGCATCCAAAATCACCGCCACCGAACGGCGCCAGTATCGCGGCATCATGCAATCGGAAGGCCTGCAATTCGTCGGATTGCACTGGATTCTGGTTGGCCCGAAAGATGTGCACGTCACCACGCCGGATCGCGCCGTACGTGAGCGAAGCTGGGAATACATCCGCAGTCTGGTGGATCTTTGCGCCGACCTGGGACCGGACGGCGTCATGGTATTTGGCTCACCGAAGCAGCGTTCCACCACCGGCGGACTCAGCCGAGAGGAGGCCACGCGCCACTTCGCCGAAGGGTTGGCCAAGATCGCGCCCCACGCCGCGATGCGCGGCGTGCGTATTCTGGTCGAGGCGCTGCCGAAGGTGCAGAGCGACGTCGTCTGCACGCTAGCCGAGGCGGTGCGCGTGGTGCACGAAGTGGGCAGTCCCGCCATTCGCACCATGTTCGACACACACAACACCAACGACGAAACCGAGCCGCACGCCGCGTTGGTCGAGCAATACTTCGACCTCATCCATCACGTGCACGTCAACGAATTGGACGGACGCTACCCAGGCGCCGGCAACTACGATTTCAAGCCCGTGCTCGAAGTGTTACAGCGCCGTAACTTCCCGGGCTGGGTGTCGGCCGAAGTCTTCGACTTCAAGCCCGGTGCTGAAACGATCGCCAACGAAACCATTCGCCACCTGAAGGCGGAGATCGCGAGGATCGCAAAATGAGCGAGTACGTTGTTACAGGCGGAGCCGGTTTCATTGGCTCGATGTTGGTAAGGCGCTTGCTCGAAGAGGGCGGCGGCAAAGTGGCGGTCATCGACAATCTGCTGACCGGCCACGAGAAGAACCTGGCGGAAGTGCGCGACCGCGTCGAGTTTCATAACGCTGATATTCGCGACTACGCGGCCATCGCCCCACTGGTGCGCGGCGCCAAGTACGTCTTTCACCTGGCGGCCATCCCGTCGGTGCCGCGTTCGATCCGCGAGCCGGTACCTTCGCATGAAGTGAACGCCGACGGTACGTTTAACGTGTTTCGCGCTTGCGCCGAAGGCAAGGTCGGACGCGTGGTCTACGCGGCTTCGTCGTCGGCTTACGGCGACACCGAAGTGTTGCCGAAGGTCGAGACCATGGCGCCGCGGCCCAAGTCGCCGTACGCGGTGCAGAAGTTGCTCGGCGAATACTACGCCAGCGTGTTCCACTCCTGCTTCAACTTGGAGACCGTTTGCCTGCGCTTCTTCAATGTTTACGGACCGCGGCAGGATCCCACCAGCCCATACTCCGGCGTCA
Source organism: uncultured Solibacteraceae bacterium (assembly GCA_964505625.1). Lineage (GTDB taxonomy): Bacteria > Acidobacteriota > Terriglobia > Bryobacterales > Bryobacteraceae > JAJFUV01. The sequence continues at coordinate 9,069 of CAZDIZ010000117.1, forward strand.
TCTCCATCTTCATGCGTTCGGTGCTCGAGCGCACCGCGCCCACCATCCACGGCGATGGCGAGCAGTCGCGTGATTTCACTTACGTCGAGGATGTGGCTGAGCTTTGTCTGAAGGCTTCACGCGCGCCCGGCGCCGCCGGCCACATGTACAACGCCGGCAACGGCAACCGCTATACGCTGAACCAGGTGTGGCGCACTCTCACCGCGATTGAAGGCGTCGAAATCGCCGCGTTGCACAGCGCTCCGCGCGAAGGCGACGTAAGGGACTCGCAAGCTGACACTACCGCCGCCGCGCGCGACCTGGGTCACGCCCCGCGTTTCAGTCTTGAGGAAGGTCTGAAGCGGACGCTGGCCTGGTACCGCGACTACGGCCGCTGACGCTGTCGCTGAAGTACGCGGGACAGACCGCTCTGCCCCAAAAGCAGGCAGAGTGGTCAGTCCCCGGTTTT
>CAZDIZ010000117.1:9616-20351 GCA_964505625.1 uncultured Solibacteraceae bacterium
GTCCCCGGTTTTCAGCAACCTCGCGACACGGTTTGCTAAGATCGGAACTGTTAGGGGGCATCGGTGGCCTTCATCGAGAATGAGCACGATCGTAGTTTCATCCTCACATCGGTGGACTATGTCTTCAATTGGGCCCGCAAGTCCAGCTTGTGGCCGCTCACCTTTGGCCTGGCTTGCTGCGCCATCGAGATGATCGCCGGTAGCGCCGCGCGATTCGATATCGCGCGTTTCGGCGCCGAAGTGTTCCGGCCCAGCCCGCGCCAGGCGGACCTTATGATTGTCGCCGGCACGGTGACGCTCAAAATGGCTCCGGTGCTCAAACGCCTCTACGATCAAATGCCCGATCCTAAGTGGGTGCTCGCCATGGGAGCTTGCTCGAGTGTCGGCGGCCCGTTCAACACCTACTCGGTTTTGCAGGGCGTCGACAAAATTGTCCCGGTGGACGTCTATGTCACCGGTTGCCCGCCGCGGCCCGAAAACCTGTTCTATGGATTGCTCAAGCTGCAGGACCGTATCGACCAGATGACGTTCGACGGCAAACGCCCCACCGACGTGCGTCTGGAACTGTCCATGCTTGAGGACTTCAAAAAGCAGGTCATGATTTCGCAGATCAAGAACCCCGCGTGATCTTCGATTCCACCCGAAAGCTTTACCAGGACGAGCGTTTGGCGGAACTCGACTGGCTCGATCATGGTTTCGGAACGCGTGCAGCCGGGTTCTGGCTGGCCGAAGATCAACACGCCGCGCTCGACCAGGTCCATAGCGATGCCGTCGTGCGCGCCGATGGCACCTGCGGACGCCTAGGCCCAGGCGACGCGTTGGTCACTAACGCCGCCGGATGCATGATCGGAGTGCGCACCGCCGATTGCGTTCCGATTCTGCTGGCTGATCCGCGCCAACGCGCCGTGGCCGCCGTGCACGCCGGTTGGCGGGGCACCGTGGCCCGCATTGCCGCACGCGCCGTCGAGGCTCTGGTACGCGAATACGGCAGCCGGCCCAAAGACTTGCTGGCCGCCATCGGTCCGGCTATCGGGCCGTGTTGTTATGAAGTTGGCGCCGAAGTGGCGCGCGAGTTTAGCGCAATCTTCCCCGAACTGGCCAGCGCGCCCGAACGGACGCACCTCGACCTTGAAGAGGCAAACCGAAGGGTTTTGGTGGCCGCCGGAGTTCCCGTGGAGCAGATTCGCGCCGCCCGGCTTTGTACCCGCTGCCGCGCGGACCATTTCCATTCCTACCGTCGCGATGCCCAGCGCGCCGGAAGGATGCTCACGGCCATAGGAATTAGGTAATAGAGACAGCAAGGGCGCGAGCCACAGCCCGCGCCCCAAGCCGGTCTCAAATTTCTATGCCGCGTTCACCAGCATGTCGTCGAGCGCCTCGGAAGATTCCTCTTCGTTACGGTCGGCGGCTTCCTGGCACTGTATACAAAGCGCGGTCCACGGCACGGCAGCCAGCCGTTTCGGGCTGATCTCCTGGTCGCAGTGTATACACACGCCGTAACTGCCTTCCTCCATCCGACGCAGTGCGCCGCGAACATGACGCAGCAGGTTGGACTCGCGGTCCAGATTGCGGATAGCCAATTCACGCTCGGCAGCGTGCTGAACCTCGTCGAGCGCGTCAGGGCTCTTTTCGATAGCGATCCCCTCGCGATTCCGCAAGACCTCTGCGAGCTCAGCCTGTCTGGCCTTGAGTATCTCGCGGAACTTGTTGAGCTCGGTCTTGGTCATTGTGCACCTCTCTTCCACTTCCTAGTGCGAAATCAATCTGATTTCTCTTATCGTTCTTTGCGCCGAGGAAGCCGAAAAAAATCCTCCATCAGTAGTCTGCAAAAGTATAGACGCAATGTTGAGGGAAAAAGTTCCAAAGAATCTTAGCCCCCTCCGCTAAGATATGGCATCCCTTCCCAACTCAGAGGTCTGCCGCCTCTGGCCTTTTGGGACGAAGCATCGGCCCAAAGTATAATAACACGCTTGTCAAGCAATCTTGGGGCCAATTCAATGAATCGCATCCCAGCGCCTTCTATCGGCCGGTACCCAGCCACCGATTAGGGCGTAAGTGTATTGACGCCACTTTCGTAGAAAAGTTTCACGTTTCAGTGCAGCCTGGCACCTGACCACGCCGGCGTACCATTACCGGTAGAACTTTCAGTTAGTTGCCCGGATTTGGAACGACTGCCAGTCTAAAGAAGGTGGAGATCTTCTACGTTACGCTCGGCTTTGTGGTCGCTCTGGTGTTGGTCCTGGCGCGCCCAACATCGCGGCGAACTCGTTGGTACGACAAGCACTTAGCAAACACGGCAAACGTGGAAGTGAAGGTCCGCCTTACCAGCCCCGATGGCGATGCCGTGGAATGGCGCCTGGGAGAACCCGGGCCCAACACCTATTTCCAGTCGAAGCCGATGCTGGTGGCTACCAGCCCTAACTCTCTGGAATCATTGCCTACTGGGCCCAGGGCCTTGTCCAGCGTGAATTCCACCTGCGCCGATGCGCCGCCCAGGCTCTTGGCGTCCACATCCCTGGTGAAGACGTACTCGCCCGCCTTGCGGTAGGTCTCCGGCGGCAGCGCCGTACCGTTCACCGTCGCGGTCAACGTGACCGACTTTAGCTGCTGGATCACCGGCTCGGGCACCGCCATCTTGAACACCAGAGAAACCTTTTTCTGGGTAACATTCTCTGGAATTGCCAATACTACCGAGAACTTCTTACCGGTCCAACGCCAGGAGCCTTGTTCAATGTCGTAGAAGCCGGTGAGTAACTGCGAAGCCGCCTTTGGATCGGCAACGTGCACGACGCTGGAGAGCGTCGTCTTCTCCTCTTCGACGACATAGGTCGGCTGCTTGGTTTTCGGCTTACGGTTGCAGCCGGAAACCAGTAGCGTGATTGCGATAGCAGCGAGCGCGAAGGAAGCGGAACGGGTCAGCTTGAACATTTATGAACCTCGACGAGACAACTATAGAATACGGCAGCGGCGCCCATGTCGGCGTGCCGGTCGGAAGTAAGGGCATTTACGGTGCGGCGTGAAGCCGCCAGCTTGCTCCAGGCCACCGAGCGCGCGGCCACCACACCGGGCGCCACCACACCATCGACATTGGCGATCAGGCGGCATTCGCCGCGGTCATTGAACACGCGCACCGCATCGCCATTCTCAATCCCGCGCGCGGCCGCATCGGCCGTGTTCAGGTGCAGGATGGCGGTGGCGGCATCCACCTCCGGGCGATTCCCGAACGTCGAATTCAGGCCTTGATCCACCTTCGGCGTGATCAGTTCGAGCGGATAGCGGCGGCACAGCTCGGCGTCGCCCAGACGCGATTCGATGGGCGGCGTGTAGTCGAGCGTTTCGGCGTGGAACTCACACTTGCCTGACGAAGTGCCGAAGTTGCCATCGGCAAATGGCAGAAATGGCTCGTCACCCGACGCGACGTTGAGGCGGACCGAATATTCTCGCTCCAGGCGCTCCAGTGTGATGCCCTCCAAAAACGGATGGCCCGAGGCGAGCAACTGGCGGATCAGGTTGTCTTCGGTGTCGTCGAAGCAGCTTTCCGTGAAACCCATGCGATGAGCGAGCAGGCGGAAGACTTCGACGTTTGACTTGGCCTCGCCCACCGGCGCCACCGCGGGCCGCGCGAACTGCACGTGATAGTGGCCGTAGGAAAGATACAGGTCCGTGTTTTCGAGAAACGTGGTGGCTGGCAGCAGGATGTCGGCGTAGTCGGCCGTATCGGTCTGGAACTGTTCGAGCACGACAGTGAACAGGTCTTCGCGAGCCAACCCCTGAAGCACCGCGTTCTGCACGGGCGCCACCGCCGCCGGATTCGAATTGTAGACCACCAAGGCCTGGATGGGCGGTGCATGGAGCGTCGTAAGCGCGCGGCCGAGTTCGATCATGTTCACCGAGCGCGCCTCGCGCCCTAGCGGCGAACTAAGCTGCAAGTCCGGCCGTTCAGCGGCGTCGGTAGCGAACGGGAACGCTCCGGTGGTGCTCAGGCAACTGCCGCCGCCGACGTCTTTCCACGATCCGGTCAGCCCCGGCAGCAGTGAGATGGCGCGTACGGCCATGCCGCCGCGTTCGCTGCGTTGCACGCCGTAGTTCATGCGTATGGCGGCGGGCCGTGTAGTGGCGTATTCGCGCGCCAACTGGACAATATCCTCGGCCGCGATACCCGTGAGCACGGCCACACGCTGGGGCGAATACGCTTTCACGCGCTCGGCCAGTTCGTCGAACCCGAGCGTGTGACACGCGACGTAGTCCTTGTCGTAGAGATCTTCGCCGATGATGACGTGCATCAAACCAAGCGCGAGCGCCGCGTCGCTGCCCGGGTTTATGGCGTAGTGACGATCGGCAAGTTCGGCGGTGCGGTTGCGCACGGGATCGATCACATAGAAGCGCGCGCCGTTGCGTTTGGCTTCCTGTATGAAGGGCCACAGATGGACGTTGGTGCCCATGATGTTGGCGCCCCAGGCCAGAATCAAACGCGAATGCCGGAACTGTTCAGGTTCGGTGCCGTAGCGGAACCCGGTGGAAGCAATCAACCCCGCCTTGCCGGCTGAGGAACAGATGGTGCGCTCCAGCCGCGACGCGCCCAAACGGTGAAAGAAGCGGCGGTCCATGCTGGCGTTGTTGAGCAGCCCCATGTTGCCGGCGTAGCTGTAGGGCAGGATGGCTTCGGGTCCGTACCGGCTCGAAATGTCAGCCAGCCGGGAGGCAATTTCGTCGAGTGCCTGATCCCACCCGATGCGCTCGAAGCGGCCTTCGCCTTTAGCGCCCACGCGCCGTTGCGGGTATAGCAAGCGGTCGGATGAGTATTCGCGTTCCAGGTAGCGGGTGACCTTGGCGCAGAGGAAGCCGCGCGTCACCGGATGTTGCGGGTTGCCGCGAAGACGCCGCGCGCGTCCGTCGTCAACCTCCACCAGCAGCGAGCAGGTGTCCGGACAATCCAGCGCGCAGACTGAGTGCAAAACGTCCGCCACTTCGAAATTATACCGCCCGCTTTAGCATGATCGCCGAAAAACCGGGACTGACCGCTCTACGCCGAAACTCTATTGCGTGATTGTGTCGTCAGGAACCGTAGTGGGTCCGGCGTTCGCAGCACGTCGAAGCACTAACCGCGCCGCAGCAATTGGGAATAGCATCAGCCAGCTCCAGAAGATCCAGGCGGGCATATCTATCCGAACCCAATCCGCCAGAAATAGCAGTGTCGGATATGCGCCACCAAGGATCGAAGAAGCGTATATGCAAGCCGGTGCTGGATCCAGACTCCGGCGCGTAAACACGGCAACTGCGCGGGCAAACAGGAACAGACCAAGCAATGACATAATGGCGGCGGCGAACAACCCAGCTCGAAATGCAATCTCTGCGGCGTGCTGGAAGTTTCCGTTAAATCTCTTCAATACGAAGACTAAGCAGTATATCTCCGCAACTGCGACTACGACCGTAGTCAGCGAGAATGCCAGAAACGAAAACCAAAAGTACGTGCGACGCAATCCGGCCACGATCGCAATCACGGCGGACGGAAGCAGCAGCGCAGTCCATATGTATACAGGAATCGTGCTGAATCGCCACATTGGTTCGAATTGTAACAGCGTTGACGCTCTGGTAGCCGACTGCAAGTTTCGGCGTTTCGGGCACAGTCAAGAGCGATGACGCGCTGGCGCCGAAAACCGGGACTGACCGCTCTGCCTGCATTGGGGGCAGAGTGGTCTGTCCCGGTTTTTCGGCAACCTGCCAGCGTGATAGACTGCTGGCGGAAGCCATGCGCACATTCCTGTTGGTAGTGGCAGCGTATTCTATTGCTCTCGCCGCCTGCGCCGAGAGTCTGCGCGTCAGCGTCTTTGCAACCGCGCCCGACATTGTGAAGTATCTTTCGACTCCGGCCGCGCGCGACCGCGCCTGCGAACGTCTGAAGCGGATCGGCGCGACGCGCCTGTTTCTGCAAGGCCGTCTGCAAGACACCTACATTCCACCGGAACGCATGCGCGAGCTTCGCGACGATATGATCGCACGCGGTTTCGAGGTGGCGGGCGGTCTCGACTTTGTGCCCGGAAAAGGCTACGGCGTGAGGCAGACCGGTAAGCTTGACTGGCTGAACTTCCAGAACCCGAAGACGCGCGAAGACCTGGCCGCATTCTTTCGTGCGCAGGCGCCGCTGTTTGACGAATTCATCCTCGATGACGCGTTTTGCACGGACGACCGCAGTCCGGAATCCGAACGCGCGCGCGGCAATCGTAGTTGGGGCGACTACCGGCAGCGCCTGATGGTGAACGTTCTCGAACAATCCATGCTCGCGCCGGCCCGCGCGGCACACCCGGGCGTCAAATTCATCGTGAAGTTCCCGCAGTGGTACGACCGTTTTCATCTGTACGGCTACGAACCCGTGCGCATGTCCGAACTGTCCTCGCGCGTTTGGGTGGGAACGGAAACACGCGACCCCGCGACAAAGCGTCTCGGCTATGTGCAGCCCACCGAGGGCTACATCAACTACCGTTGGCTGGCCATGGTGGCGCCTGGCAAGCCCGAAGGCGCGTGGTTCGACTTTCTGGATTGCGCGGCGCAAAACTTCGTCGACCAGGCGTATCAGAGCGTCCTCGCCGGAGCGCGCGAGCTGACGTTCTGGCACCTGGGGCCCGTGATGGAAGATCATCCGGGCAACACGTTGTTCGCCGCGCGTTTGGATGACCTGCGAGCGCTGGCCGCGAAAGTTCACGGCCGCGCGGCGGAAGGCATCGCATTCTACAAGCCTGTGGCGAGCGCAAGCGACGAGAACATGTATCTCGCCGACTATCTCGCCATGTTCGGCCTGCCCATCGCACCGGTGGTTTCTTATCCGGATACGTTCCGCGTGGCGTTTCTAGGCGTGCAGGCGGCAGCCGACAAACAACTTTTGACGAAACTGCGGCGGCATCTCGACGGCGGCGCGACGGTCATTGTGACACCCGCTCTGGTGCGCGCACTGGGCCGCGAGGGCGCGCGGTTGTCGGGCGTGACCGTATCGGCCGCTGCGCAGCCCACGCAAGCAAGCGAAGCCACATGGCACGGAAGCTCGATGACGCTCGCGGCGCCGCTCGATGTAGAAAGCAATGTGCGCGAACGCGGTGCGATGGTGCTCATGCGTGCGCGCGTTGGCTCGGCGGAAGTCCCGATGGTCACCTCGCGCACGGTGGGCAAGGGCCGCGTCATCGTGTGGAACCTGCGCACATTTTCGGAAGCGGATTTCGAAAAGGTAGGAGAAGTGCTTCTGCCGCCGAGGCCGCTGGCGCTCGCCTCGCTGCCCACCGAACTCGCCAACGAATTGCGCCGCATCGCGCTTGCGCCGCTTCGGGTGACGCTCGAAGCGCCCGCTGGCGTCGCTTACTACATGCTGGGTGGCGCTCATTGCCTGTACAATTTTCAAAACGGCCCGCTCGACGTCAAGCTGAACGGCCGCATGCTGAAGCTCGCCGCGAATGGTTGGCTTTGGGAATAGCTGAAGGGAGTTTTTGTATGAAACGACACTGGTTTGGATGGGCCGTAGTGTTGCTTGCCTGCTGCGCGACCGCGGCGGCGCAAACGCCCCTGCGCATGAGCGTCTACGCGACGGCGGATGACGTGCTTCACAGTCTGTCAACTGACGAGCGCCGTGAGCAAGTGGCTGCGAAGTTAACGGACCTCAACATCACGGGCATCTTCTTGGAAGGCCGCCGCGGCGACACCTACGTATCGGCCGCGCAGATGAAGCCGGTGCGCGATTTCTTCCGCGCCAAGGGCTTCCGCGTCTCCGGAGGCATCGCCAGCGTGCCGGGCCGCGAATGGGGCACACGCCAGAACGGCCCTTACGGCTGGCTGAACTACCAGAGCGCGAGGTCACAGCAACAGATCGCCGAGTTCTATCGCGAAAACGCCGGCGTGTTCGACGAGATCGTCATCGACGATTTCTATTGCTCCGAGGACACCTCGCCCGAATCCGATAAAGCGCGCGGCACGCGCGACTGGGGCCAGTATCGCCGCGACCTGCTGGTGAGTCTGCTGCCTACGATGATCTTCCAACCGGCGCGCGCGGCGCGGCCCGACGTGAAGCTGATCATCAAATATCCGCAGTGGTACGACCGTTTCCACCTGTTCGGCTACGAGCCTTCGCGCATGTCGGTTCCGTTTGACCGCGTCTGGGTGGGCACGGAAGTGCGCAATCCGAAAACGCAGCGCATGGGTTACGTGCAGCCGTTCGAGAGCTTCACGAATTTCCGCTGGATCGCGTCGGTGGCCGGTCCCAAGGTGTTCGGCGCCTGGTTCGATCACATCGAGTGCACGCCGCAGAACTTCGTCGATCAAGCCTGGCAGAGCACGCTCGCCGGCGCGGGCGAGTTGACGCTGTTCAACCTGGGCGACATCGTGCGCGGCCACCCCGGACAGCCGCTGCTCAAACGCGATTGGCCGAAGCTGGTGGAGTTGAGTGCCAAGGTCCGCACACATCCTCTGCGCGGCATCCCGTTCTACAAACCGGTGAACAGCACCAGCGAAGACAACATGTGGTTGATGGATTACCTGGGCATGTTGGGATTGCCAATCGTTCCCGCAGCCCAGTATCCGGGCGCGGCGAAGGCGGCGATTCTGGGTGTGCAGGCATCCGGCGATCCGCGTTTGATGCTGAAGATGAAGCAGCATCTGGCGCGCGGCGGCACGCTGATACTGACGCCGGCATTGCTGCGCAAATTGGGCCGCGCGGGCGAGGAGCTGGCCACCGCCGCCACAGCCGCCGAGGTGCGTCCTGGCACGGTTTCCGAAGTGCTGCTCGAAAACGGCCCGGTGAAGCTCGAAGCACCGCTTGAAGTCGACCTGGGACTGGCATCGCCGCGCGACAGCGTGAAGCTGTGGGCCGTGAGCGGCGGGCGCAAGATTCCTTACCTGGTGGTGCGCAAGTACGGGCGCGGCACGGTGATGGTGTGGAACGTGCGCACCTTCAACGAAGCCGACTACGAAAAGACCAAGGAACGTTTGCTTGCCCCGGAGAAGCTCGGGCTGCCCGCGATGCCGCGCGCGCTCGCCGACGATTTGCGCAAGCGTTTCATGGCGCCGCTCGGCGTCACGCTGTCGGCGCCGGTGGGCGTGGCCTACTACATGTTTGGCAACGCGCAGTGCCTGTACAACTTCAACGATAATGAGGTCGATGTAGTCCTGAACCAGCAGAAGCTGAAGCTCACCGCGAACGCATTGCTCTGGAAAGAATAGACGATGAAGATTACTAAGGTAGAAGCCATCTACCTGCGCTTGCCGCAGGTGAAAGAGCAGTGCGATAGCGGGCAGGACGCGCTGGTGGTGAAGGTGTCGACCGACGCTGGGATCACCGGCATCGGCGAAGTGGACTCGGCGCCGCTCGCGGTGAAGGGCGCGATCGAAGGACCGTTTTCGCACACCATCACGAGCGGCCTCGGCGCGCTGCTCATCGGCGAAGATCCGTTCGAAACCGAGTATCTGTGGCACAAGATGTATCGCCAGAACATCTACTCGGGCCGGCGCGGCATCGCCATACACGCCATGAGCGGCATCGACATGGCGCTGTGGGACATCAAGGGTAAGGCGCTCGGCCAGCCGGTGTGGAAACTGCTGGGCGGCGGGTTTCACAAACGCATTCGCCCGTACGCGAGTTCGCTGTTCGGCGCGACGCCCGCCGAAACCGGCGAACGCGCGCGAGGCTTTCGCGACAAGGGCTTCACGGCGGTGAAGTTCGGTTGGCATCCCATGGGACAGAGCGAGGCCAACGACATCGCGCTGGTGCGCGAAGCGCGCAAGGGCCTGGGCGACGACGCGGATCTGATGATCGACGCGGGACTGGTCTGGGACGCCAAGACCGCCATCCAGCGCGCCCGCGCTTTCTCCGACTATCACATCTTCTGGCTGGAAGAGCCGCTGCTGCCGGATGATTACGACGGTTACCGCAAGCTCTCTGAAGCCGTCGACGTGCGCATCGCGGCAGGCGAGGAAGAGAGCGAACGCAAGTCGTACCTGGAACTGATGGATCGCGGCAAGATCGACATCGTGCAAGTGGACTTGACACGCTGCGGCGGATTCACCGAAGGTATGAAGATCGCAAGCCTCGCGCAGGATCGCGGCCTGCCGGTGGTGAACCACGGCTTCACGACGTACATCAACGTAGCCGCCGCGCTGCACTATCTGAATTCGATACCGAATTCGTTCATCCTGGAATTTGTGGCCGAAGAAGGCACCACCCTGCGCGATCAAATCACCAAGCAACGCATCGTGGCCAAGGACGGCTGGCTCGAAATCCCGCAAGAACCAGGCCTGGGCATCGAACTAAACGAAGAAGCCATCGCCAAGTACCGCTGGGAACCGTAGAGTCGGCTGGAAAGCCGGCTGGCGGCCTGGAAAGGCCGCCCCACTAATCGAGGTTGTTGAGCATTCCATGGGACACAAGCACAAGCCAATGCCCATGAAGAATCCCCCGCATCCCGGAGACTTCATCCGGACAGAGATTGTCGAGCCCGCGAGCCTTTCGGTCACGGCGGCGGCCTCGGCGGCTTTCCAGCCGCCGTCGTAATATAGCAGCAGCGATGAGACTCTTTGGACTGCTGGCGATTCCTTTGTTGGCGGTTGGGGCCGACTTCTTTCCCATGGCCGTCTGGTATGGCGGCGGCAAGGCTCGCGCGCCGATGCTGGAGCGCGATGCGCGCGCGAAGAAGGACCTCTGGCGCGCGGACCTGAAGCAAATCAAGAGCCTCGGCTTCAATACCGTCCGTTGCTGGATCGA
>CAZDIZ010000118.1:0-10166 GCA_964505625.1 uncultured Solibacteraceae bacterium
TGCCCGTCGCGTCGAAGCGCGGTGCGCGGAACCAGATCTGGAAGCTCTGCCACTCGCCGGGCCTGCGGCTGGCGTTCACTTTGGGTGCGGAACCGCCCACACCGCGATCGTTGATCCAGCGCTTGTAGACTCCTCCGCAATCGGCGCTGGTCATTTTGTCCCAGGCACCGTAGCTGTCGAATACCTGAACTTCGTAGAGACCCTGCAAATACACGCCGGAGTTGCTGCCCTTGGAAACCATGAACTCCAGATACAATTCCACATCGCCGAATTTCTGATCCGTGACGATGTTGCTGGTCTTGCCTTGAGGGCCGTTCAACATGGAGCCGCCGCGCGCTGCATCGGCAAACAAGCGCGTGGGGCCATAGCGCTCCCAACGAACCGCGCGCGCGGTGAACCATTCGAGCGGTTTGCCGTTTTGGGCGTGCCAGGCGGAAAGGTCGTTGCCATTGAGCAGCGGCATCCAACCGGACTCGATCAGGTACGGCGGATCGCCATGCGACTCCCCGTCGGTGAACTCGGCGGGCTTCTGGGCCAAACCTACAGCCACGACTAACAATGTGACAGCGAATAATGCGCGAGCGAACATGCCGCCACTATAACACCCACGCCAGGACAGCGCCCATCCGGCAGCGATTCGTTGGATAATGCTACCGATGACTCGCCGTACCGCGATTCAACTCTGTTGCGCTCCACTAGCATTCAGGAGCATCGCCGCCGCCGCGGCTCGTCCTTACCGGCTCGGCTGCCAGACACTTCCTTACCGCAACCTGCCGCTGCCGCGCGCTATCGAAGGGATTCGCAAGGCCGGCTATCGCTACGTGCAGGTCTATCACATGCACGCGGGACGGTTGGTGTTTGCGCCGGAAACGCCGCGCGCGGAGTTGCTGGATTTGCGGCAGCGGTTGAAAGACGCGGGTCTTGAGATGTTCTGCGGCTTCGTGGGACTACGCGGCGATCTGCGCAAGAGTGAGAACTTCACGCTCTATCTGAAAGAGCTGGATCTGGCACGCGAGTTCGGTGTGCGGACCGTGGTTGGCGTTGGACCTTCCTATTACACGAAGTTTCCGACGGTTCCCAAGCGCGCCGCCGATTGGGAGAAGGACGTTGCCGAATTCCTGCCCGCGCTCGAACGCGCCGTGCGGCACGCGGCTTCCATCGGCGTCACCATCACCATCAAGCCGCACACCGGGCTGGCGTGCCACGGCAAAGCCGGCCTTGAACTGATGCGGCGGCTACCGCTCGACAATTTGAAGATCTGTTGGGACGCTGGCAACGTGTCGTTCTACGAAGGCATTCATCCCGACCCGGACTTGCCGGACCTGGCGCCGCATGTGAAAGCCGTCTGCGTCAAGGACCATCGCGGGCTGCGCGCCAACGCGGATTTCCCGGTGCCCGGACAAGGTCAAGTCGATCACGAATTGATGTTCAAGATTCTGCTGGGCGCCGGATTCGATGGGCCGATTTCGGTTGAGCGCATCGACGGAACAGAAAATGCCATGACGATGCCCGCCGATGTGATCGATGCGCGTCTACGCGCCGCGCGCGCCTTTCTAGCGCCTTTGCTAGACCGGATCGCCGGCGTCTGAACTCGCGGCGGCCGGCGCTGCGTAAATGGCGGGCCGGTGGCGCCACTCGCTCATCGCCTCGCGGACATAGGCTTCAGCCGCTGCCGCATCGTGTCGCGCCAAAGCGTCCAGGATTCGCAGGTGCGCGTTGGCGTCGGCAACCAGATCGAAAGCCGGATCCTGACAGCGTATGGCGAAGAAGGCGTAGAACGGAACCAACGCCCGCGCCAGAGATGCGCGCACGTATTCGTTGTCGGCGATCTGCCAAACGCGATCATGCCAGGCGTAGTCTTCGCGAAGGTAGCCGCGAAAATCGTTGGCCGCGGCCCGTTCGCACATGCGCGTGTAGATCTGCCGCAGTTCACTGATGTCGGCTTCGGTCGCGCGTTGCGCGGCCAGCGATGTCGCAAACGGTTCTAAGATGGAGCGCAGTTCAAAGACTTTGTCGGCGTCTTCGACCGTGACTTCGATAACGTAGGTGGCCGTATTGCGCCGCTTGACGATGAACCCTTCGGTTTCCAGTTCGACCAGCGCTTCCCGAATCACGCTGAGGCTGGCTTCAAACTGCGCCGCCAACTTGCGCTCCACAATGCGTTCACCGGGCCGCAAGCCGCCTTCCATGATGGCGTTGCGGATCGCTTCGGCGACGATGGAGCGCATCGTGTTGACCGCGACTTTCTGGAACGTAATCGTCATAGCCCCTGCCCACTTCCGCCGGGAGAGTGCCCGGAAGGAAACATTCTAGCAGATGATCGATCATTCTGATTCGCAAACAAGCGCGGCTTATTCGCTTCCGTCGGGGGCGGCGTAGAGATGCGGGCGCAGGCGCCAATGCGACATGGCTTCCTGGAGAGTTTGTTGGGCCGAGGCCGGATCGTTTCGCTCAAGCGACTCAAGGATGCGCAGGTGCAGGAGAGAGTCTCCGGTCATATCGAACGTCGTCGCTGGTGAACGCATGGCGAAGAAGGCATACAGTGGGACCAGCGCCCTGGCGAGCGAGGTACGTATATAGTCGTTGCCGGCCATGATCCAGACCCGCTCGTGCCAGCGGTAATCCTCTCTCAGGTAGCCGGGGCAGTCCCCGGACCGGGCACGCTCGCACATGCGGTTGTGGATGTCGCGAAGCTCGTCGATGTCGGCGGAGTTGGCTCGCCGTGCCGCCAGAGCCGCCGCGTAGGGTTCCAGAACGGCTCGGAATTGAAACACTTTGGCGGCGTCTTCCACGGTCACCTTCGTTACGAAAGTGGCGGTATTGCAATGCTTTACGATGAATCCTTCGGTCTCCAGCTCCACCAGCGCCTCGCGAATGACGCTCAGGCTGGCGCCGAACTGGGCCGCCAGATTCCGTTCCACCAACCGCTCGCCAGGCTGCAACTCCCCGTCTCGAATGGCTTCCCGGATTGCTACGGCGACCATCGAACGCATTGTATTCACCGCGACTTTCCGGAACGTGGTGGTCATGTCAAGAGTACCTCACAACACATCGGGTACGATGATACCAGATGATCGATCATCCATGGTAAATGTTTTTCGCCAGGAATTGCGGATTGACATTCCATCGGGCTCTCTATACAATACCTGAAGTGATTCGGATGATCGATCACCTATCAAAGTCTTCGGGAGGTTCTTCCTTGCGCCGCCTACCACTACTCCTCATTTGCTTGCTACTGCCCCTCTCATTCCTTTACGGGCAGATCGAGTACGCCACCATCAATGGACAAGTCCGCGACAGCTCCAGCGCGGTCGTCCCCAAAGTCGAGATTCAGGTAACCAACGTCGAGACCAACGTCGTTTACAAGACACAGTCGAACGCGGAAGGCCTCTACTCGATTCCAAATCTGACGTCAGGCTCCTACAAGCTTGTCGCGAAGCTCACCGGGTTCAAGACCACTGAGCGCACAGGCATCGTGCTGATGGTCGGCGACCGCGTGGGTCTCGACCTGGTCATGCAGGTCGGCACGCAAACCGAGACAGTGACGGTCACCGGCGAAATGCCCATGCTCAGAACCGACGACACGACGATGGGCACCGTGCTGGACAGCCGCAGCATTCAGATGCTGCCGCAGTATAACCGCAACGCTCTGGCACTGGCTCACATGGCGCCGAACGTCAACGGCACCACCGCGCAGGGCGGCTACTCGGGCGACTTCCGCATTAACGGCGGACGTACGGCGCAGGCTGAGTACATCCTGGATGGGACGGCGACGACTACTGGCTATCAGCACGACGTGCCGGTGGCCATGCCCTCGATGGAAGCGGTCGGCGAGTTCAAGGTTCTGACCAACGGCTTCTCGGCCGAGTACGGACGGCTTAGCGGTGGGTTGGTCACCATGGTCACACGCGGCGGCACCAACCAGTATCACGGCGCGGCCTACGAGTTTTTCCGGAACGACCATCTGAACGCCAACAGCTTCGACAACAACCGCAACGGCTACAAGAAGTCGGCCTTCCACGACAACGTTTTCGGCTTCCGGTTCGGAGGCCCGGCTTCGATCCCGAAGCTGTACGACGGCCGCGACAAGACATTCTTCTTCCTGAACTACGAAGGAGTCCGGTCCGTCAGCGCCAACGCCGCCACCATCAGTTCGACTCTGAGCGTTCTGGAGCGAAACGGCGATTTCTCGCAATCGCTGGCTAACGGAAAGGCGATCCAGATCTACGATCCGACGACGGGTGTCATGGGGACCAATTCCGTGGTGACCAGGCTGCCGTTCGCCAACAACATCATTCCGTCCAGCCGCATGAACGCAATCGCGAAGAAGTACATCGAATACTATCCGCAACCCAATCGCGCGGCAAACGCCGGTAGCAGCCACGACCAGAACTTCGTGGGATTGAAGACTTCGCCGTCAACCAACAACCGCTGGACTGGCCGCGTCGACCGGAACTGGAATTCCGCACATATCTCGCAATTCAGCTTGACGCAAGGCGACAGCACCAGCGGCGCGAATCCTTGGTTCTCTCCGTTGCAGCGCTACCAGAAGAAGGACAACTACTCCTGGACAGCTTCGTTCGGCCACACCTGGACGGTCAGTCCGACGCTCCTGTTCAACATCCGCGCCGGCTATGTCCGGAACTACGTTAGCAGCGACTACTACATCGACGCCGATACGAGTTCCTGGGGATTCTCGCAGCAGGCTTTGATGATTATGGGATCGGGCGTGAACCGCGCGCCTCGCATCGACGCCAACGACACGGTTGAACTGCTTGGCGGCGGCCAATCGTCGCGCTATTTCGACACCAGCTACAGCGGCAGCTACTCGCTGCAGAAGCTGATGGGCCGCCACACCATCAAGGCGGGCTACGAACATCGCCGGTACTACTCGAACACGCCGTCTGGCGGCGCGTTGAGCTACTCGGTCGACAAGACCGGCACATCGAAGATTTCGCCCGCGGATTCCACCGGTTCCGGCCTTGCCACCATGATGTTGGGCATCCTAACCGGTGGCGGTGGAACCGGCTATGCGGGCCCGGCCGCGTTGCAGGCATATCACGGTGCCTATTTCCAGGACGACTTCAAGGTAACCAGCAAGTTCACGCTCAACCTGGGCGTTCGCTGGGACTACGAAGCTCCGGTTCACGAACGCTTCAACCGCGTCGCCATGTGGGACGCCGACTACAAGTGGAACCTCGGCCCAGCCAGCGGCTGGAGTTGGTCGAGTGTTGAAAGCGCGGTGGGCGTCAGTCTGGCACAGCCGGCCTGGATATCTCGCGGGTTGTACGGACGCCTGGCGATCGGCAACACGCCCGAGTATTCGGGACGTTCCATGATGACCACGCGGCCTTACCAGTTTGGACCGCGCGCCGGCTTCGCCTGGCAGTTCGTGCCCAAGATGGTGATGCGCGGCGGCTATGGCATCAACTACCTGACCAACACCGGCAACACCATGCTGGACTTTGCGTCGCAGAACTACGGCTACGGCGCCAGCGGCACAGTCACGTCGACCGGAAGTCTGGACGGTGGCCTGACGTACTTCACCAGCCTGGCGAATCCGTTCCCGGACGGCGCCGGCTACACTGCGTGGAAGAATCAAACCACGACGGAGTTCAACACCGCGATCCTCGGCGGCGGCCTTGCGCCACAGGTAAAGGATTGGCGCGCGGGCCTCGAGCACGTGGTGAACTTCAGCATCCAGCGCGAATTTGGCTCCGGGGCCAACGCCTGGGTGGTAGAGATCGCTTACAACGGCAACTTCGGCCGCAACCTGGCGGTGCCCAGTTGGGGCTGGCACATCATGGAAGACGCCTACAACAAGTTGGGGCCCCTGGGTGACAAGCTGAAGACCATGGTGCCGAACCCGTTCTACGGCGTTCTGCCTTCGAACAAAGAGCGCGGCGCCAAGACCGTGCGACTCGGCTCGCTCTACACCACCAGCCCGATCTGGGGCGACATCTGGACCTACGGTCAGCCGATGGGTTTGGCGAACTACAACTCGGCGTACCTCCAGGTGGATCACCGCTTCGGCCACGGCCTGACGTTCCACGGCGCCTACACGATCGGCAAACTGCTCAACGACGTGGGAACCTTCGACGGACAGCAGGGTCAGGGCCGTCAGGTGGACTCCATCCCGCAAGCCGGATTGCCGCTCAGCGACGTTTACGGCGAAGCCAACAGCGACATTCCACACAAGCTGGTGCTGAACTTCGCATACGATCTGCCGGTGGGCCGCGGCAAAGCGCTGCTGGGCAGCCCGAATTCGTTCGCGAGCAAGTTGCTGGATACCGCCATCGGCGGCTGGCAGTTTGCGGGTACGTCGATCATCCGCAACGGAACGCCCATCAACATCACCTTGGCGCGCGCCAAACCAACCAACGCCATTGGCAACTGGTGGGCCGTCAACCAGGGCAAAGGCACCCGCGGCGTGTTCGTTGCAGGCCAGCAACTACTCACCGGCACCGATCCTCGCAAGGCCATCTACGGCACCGAAGGATTCCAGTACTACTTCAATCCGAAAGCGGTCCGCCTGCCCACCGGCATGGAAATCGGCGACGTGCCGACCACGTGCAGCTACCTCCGTAATCCCGGCTCCATCAACCTGGACCTGGCTCTGATGAAGGACTTCCGCCTCTACGAGCGGGTGAAGCTGCAGCTACGCGCCGAAGCGGCCAACGCTTTGAACCACATGAACGTCGGCTCTCCCGGCAACAGCCAGGATAGTTCGAACTTCGGTTACATCACATCCAATGGTGGTGGCAGAGCCATTATGGTCGCCGCCAAGCTGATGTTCTAAGCTCTTCCGTCGTCCATCCATCTGCGCACAAATCCCCACGCTCTCCACCAGGAGGCGTGGGGATTTGTGTTTTAGGCTAATGATTTAAGCTGCAATCCACGCACAAATTCTCGACGGGCCGTCCAATGGCTGAGGCCAGATCGTCGATCGTGTTGTACTCCAGGTCTTCGATGTCCAGGTATTTCGCGCGATCCTGAATGGCCGGAATCCGGTCGGCCAGGACCTCGCCCTTACGGGTCGTCTTTCCCCATTTGCAGTGCGACCGCAACTCGGGATTCGAGATCCGGAAGTGAATTGCCTTGATGCCCGCCTGCCGAAGTTTGGGCACCAGGTTCATCTGCGCCTGCGTGCCGCGCACAATGGAATCGTCGCAGACCACCACCGTTTTTCCGCTGCAATCCTCGCCGCTTGCCAGGAGCTTGATGCGCGCTTCTTTGTCGCGCTGCCTCTGATCCTGTGGGATGAAACTGCGTCCCGCATACGGGTATTTCAGCAAAAGCTCGTCGTACAGCGGAACCCGGCTGATCTTTCCGGCCATCATCTGCCGGCAATACTCCTGCTGGTAGCCGATCGCGTGGAAACGGCCGGAGTCGGGGACGGGGATCACCACGTCCGGCACAAAGCCCCGTTGAATATCCCTGGCCGCCAGGGCCGCGCCCAGCCGTTTACGGACCAGCGAATCCGGAACGCCCTCAAACACGTTATTGGGGAAGCCTGTGTAGACCCAATAGAAGCTGCACACTTTCACCCGGCCGGCCGAGATTCTGCATTTGGTTTCGCACTGTCCATTCTTGAGCAGCACAACCTCGCCCGGTTCGATGTCCCTGACGCGCCGGAAGCCCAGGTTGGCGAAGCCGCCGGACTCCGAGGCGACAATCGATGCGCCCTCCTTCTCTCCCAGCACCAGCGGCCATTGCCCCGTGGGACAGCGGACCGCGTAGATCCCCTCGCTCGTGAGGATGAGCAAGGAAAAAGCGCCTTCGATTTCCTTGGTCAGGCGCTGGATGCCGTCGGTTACATCGTCGCCCTGCGTGATCAGTTTGGTCAGGACCTCGATGTCGTCACCGCGCGTGAAGGCGTGGCCGCAGCTCTTGAAGCGGTCGACATGAGCCGTGACGTTGGTCACGTTTCCCGAGAAGCACATGGCAAGGCGTCCCAGGCGTGTATCGGTGAAATAGGGTTCGCGGACCGAACCGCAGTAGCCGACTCCTTCGGTTCCGCCGAGACCTTCCAGGTCGTTGGAGAACGTCGCCCTGAACCGTCCGCGGTGCGTCCGGATGTGGAACTCACCGTTCGAGTATGTGGACAGGCCGGCGTAGGCTTCGCCGAGGTGCTGGTGGTAGAAAGTCCCCCAGAACAAGTCCTCCAGAAAATCGCCTTTATACGTAGCGGGATCAGTGCTGAGTGCGAATAGTCCAGGCATCGAAGATGCCTCCTCTCGTGGTATGGAAACAGGCAGCATACCGCGACGTGAGAGTATCTCGCCAGTCCGTCTCGTCGCGATGTATACTCGCAACTGCCCCGGTGACCGGACATCGCTCCCGGGAAAAAACACACAAACGCAGCAGTTCTGGAGGACATCGATGAAGATAACTGAAATACCTGCCGCGAAGTTGAACACCGGAGATTTCATTCGCCGGCAGAGTGAGGAACTAGCGAAGGCGGTCGGAGAGGCTACCGCCATCACCGCGCTTTCTGGAGGCGTGGATTCGGCGACGGTCACGGTTTTGGGTCATAGGGCGTTAGGCAAGCGGCTGGCGGCCTACTTCATCGATAACGGCCTGATGAGAAAAGACGAGCCTCGGATGGTGGCCCGTATATTCCGCGAAATGGGCATCCGCGTCCAGATTTTGGATGCCAAGCAGGCTTTCTTCGACGCGCTCAGCGGGCTTCGGGACCCCGAGGAGAAACGCGAAGCCATCACCAGGACTTTCTACAAGGACGTTTTCGGAGCGCTGTTCAAACAAAGCGGCGCGCGCTTCCTGCTTCAGGGCACGATTCTGACGGATGTCGAGGAGACGGTCGCCGGCGTCAAGAGACAGCACAATGTTCTGGCTCAATTAGGCATCGACCCGGAGCAAGCTTACGGATACGGCGTGATCGAGCCATTGCTGGAGTTGCGCAAGGACGGTGTCCGGAAACTTGCGCGAGCTTTGGGCTTGCCGGTATCGCTCTACAGGAGAATGCCATTTCCCGGACCGGCCCTGGCCGCCAGAGTGGTGGGCGAGTGCACGCCGGAGTCGATTGAACTGGTTCGGAAGGCGACCTCCATCCTGGAAACCGAACTGGAGAAGGTCAAGAAGTTCCAGTGCATGGCGATTCTACACGAGGACCGCTTCCCGGGCATGAGAGACGGCAAGCGGGACTACGGCCGTCAGATCGAAGTTCGGTGCTGGTCGAGCGTGGACGCCAGGAAAGCCGAGCCGGTGTGGCTGGCGCCGCGCGTGTTGCGGAAGTTGGCGGCGCGGCTTACCAAAGAGGTTCCCGGCGTGGTGAGTGTGACTTACAACATCGCCTCCAAGCCGCCATCCACCATGGAAGCGGTCTGAAACATCCACCCGGGCGTCACGCGGATTCCGCGCTCGTCGGCGCGTTATCGATATACTGGAATTTCCCGCATGACGACTTCCGCCAATTCTGTACGCGTACGCTACGCTCCCAGCCCCACGGGCGATTTTCACGTGGGCGGAGCGCGCACCGCGTTGTTCAACTATCTTTTCGCCCGCCATACCGGCGGCAAGTTCATCTTACGCATCGAGGATACCGACCAGAAGCGCTACAATCCGCAAGCCCTCGGCTGGCTGATGAACGGACTTCGGTATCTGGGACTCGATTGGGATGAAGGCCCCGAAGTGGGCGGCGAATACGGCCCCTACGTGCAGACCGAGCGGCTGGAAATTTATCAGCGCTACTCGAAACAACTGCTCGAAGCCGGGCTCGCCTACCGCTGCTTCTGCACGGCCGAGCGCATGGAGCAGGTCTCGAAAGAACGCCAGCAGCAAGGTTTTAATCCGGGGTACGACCGGCATTGCCGCTCGCTTGACCCGGCCGAAGCCGAGCGCCGCGCCGCGAGCGGCGAGCCGCACACGGTGCGCTTCAAGATGCCGCTCGATGGCGAGATCACCGTGCACGACATGATCCGCGGCGACATCACCTTCCAGCACGAGATTCTGCAGGACACCGTGCTGATGAAGTCCGACGGCATCCCCACCTATCACATGGCCAACGTCATCGACGACCATCTGATGGAGATCACACACATTCTGCGCGGCGACGAATGGGTGAACTCGCTGCCGCTGCACGCGCATCTCTACGCCGCGTTCGGCTGGCAGCCTCCGGTGATGGCGCACCTGCCGCTCATCCTGAA
>CAZDIZ010000118.1:10266-14642 GCA_964505625.1 uncultured Solibacteraceae bacterium
ACGCTCGAAGCCGCACTGCGCGGCGAAGCCGAGGCGCTGAAGATCAAGACCGGCCAGATGTTCCAGCCGGTGCGAGTGGCTGTGTGTGGCCGCAAGGCCGCGCCGCCGCTGTTTGAGACCATGTTGGTGCTGGGGCGGGACACCTGCCTTGCCCGCATCAAGAAAGCAATTGAGAAACTAGAAAAGATATGAGTACGCCAAATACCCGGGACGATGCCGAGCCTTCGATTCCGTCCCACTTTGTAAGAGACATCATTCTCGCGGACTTGGCGAGTGACAAGTTCGGTGGCCGCGTGCACACGCGCTTTCCACCGGAGCCGAACGGTTACCTCCACATCGGCCACGCGAAATCCATCTGCATGAACTTCGGCCTGGCCAAGGAATTCGGCGGCAAGTGCAATCTGCGCTTCGACGACACCAATCCTTGCAAGGAAGAGGTCGAGTACGTCGAAAGCATCATTGAAGATGTGCGCTGGCTGGGCTTCGACTGGGAAGACCGCCTGTTCTACGCCTCCGACTACTTCGACCAGTTGTACGAATGGGCCGTGCAGTTGATCAAGGCGGGCAAGGCGTACGTCTGCGACCTGACCGCGGACGAGGTACGCGAGCATCGCGGCACGCTCACCGAACCGGGACGCGAAAGCCCGTACCGCAACCGCTCCATCGAAGAGAACCTCGAACTGTTCGAACGCATGAGGGCTGGCGAATTCCCCGATGGTTCGCGCACGCTGCGCGCCAAGATCGACATGGCGTCGCCCAACCTGAATATGCGCGACCCGGTGATGTACCGCATCCTGCACGCCGAGCATCATCGCAGCGGCGACAAGTGGTGCATCTATCCGATGTACGACTACACGCACGGCCAGTCGGATTCAATCGAAGGCATCACGCACTCCATCTGCACGCTGGAATTCGAAGATCACCGTCCGCTCTACGACTGGTACGTCGAGCAGTTGGG
This sequence comes from uncultured Solibacteraceae bacterium, assembly GCA_964505625.1. Classification (GTDB taxonomy): domain Bacteria; phylum Acidobacteriota; class Terriglobia; order Bryobacterales; family Bryobacteraceae; genus JAJFUV01. The sequence goes on from CAZDIZ010000118.1 coordinate 11,225, forward strand.
CATCTATCATCCGCAGCAAATCGAGTTCGCGCGCCTCAACCTGGACTACACCATGCTGAGCAAGCGCCGCCTGCTGATGCTGGTGCAGAAGGGCTACGTCTGCGGATGGGACGATCCGCGCATGCCCACCATCAGCGGGATACGCCGCCGCGGCTACACGCCGGAAGCCATTCGCAATTTCTGCGAGCGCATCGGCGTGGCCAAGTTCAACGGCATCATCGAATACTCGCTGCTCGAGCACTTCGTGCGCGAAGATCTGAACAAACGCGCGCCGCGCGCCATGGCGGTGATGCGTCCGTTGAAGGTTGTCATCGATAACTATCCGGAAGGGCAGGTCGAAGAACTCGAAGCCATCAACAATCCGGAAGATGAGAACGCCGGCACGCGCAGAGTGCCGTTCTCACGCGTGCTCTACATCGAGCAGGACGACTTCCGCGAAGATCCGCCCAAGCAGTTCTTCCGCCTGGCGCCGGGCCGCGAAGTGCGTCTGCGTTACGCCTACTTCGTCACCTGCACTGGCGTGGTGAAAGATCCAGCCACCGGCGAGATCGTCGAACTGCACTGCACTTACGATCCGGCCAGCAAAGGCGGCAACTCGCCCGACGGGCGCAAGGTCAAGTCAACCATACACTGGGTGTCGGCCGCGCACGCGGTGGACGTCGAAGCACGCTTGTACGACAAGCTATTCACGCGCGCGAATCCCAACGACGAAAGCGACGGGCAGGAGTGGACTTCGTGCCTGAATCCGAATTCGCTCGAAGTCGTGTCCAACTGCAAGGCGGAGCCAAGTTTGGTGACCGCTGAGGTGGGCAGCCGCTTCCAATTTGAACGGCTCGGTTACTTCACGGTGGACAAAGATTCCACGCCGGAAAAGCGCGTGTTCAATCGCACCGTGCAATTGCGCGACACCTGGGCCAAGATCGAGAAGTCCCAAAAGGAAAAGAGGTAGCTCCCACTCATGACCATCCTGGGAATCGGCGGGCTGCTGAACGATCCCGCCGCCGCTATTCTGAAGGACGGCCGCCTGGTGGCGGCGGTTGAGGAGAAGAAGCTCGCACGGCATTACCGGCAGGGCGAGCTGCCCGAGGCCGCGGTCGCGGAGTGCTTGCGGCAGGCCGGTGTTGCGCCGGAGAACGTGGACTGCGTGGCGATCGCGCGGCCCGTGGCGACCGGACCGGAAACCGCGTTGTATCTCGAACTGCGCGCGCTTTTCCCAGCGAGCCAGATCGTGGTGGTGGAACATCACACCGCGCACGCGGCTTCGGCTTACTTTGCTTCGCCGTTCGAGCAGGCCACCGTGCTTGCCATCGACCGCGCGGGTGACTTCCGCTGCGGCACGCGCTGGCGCGCTAACGGCAATTCGCTTCAGGTTGAACGCGAGCTTTACTATCCGGATTCGCTCGGCGAGTTGTACGGCCGCGTCACCGAGTTGCTCGGCTTCGAGCCGAATGCCGACGAGCACAAGGTGCAATGGCTTTCGGCGTTCGGCGATGAAAGCATGAGCGATCTGTTTGAAGAGATGATCGCTTCCGGCAACGGAGAATGGCCGCGGCTGGACCGCAGCTTCTTCGACGCCGAACGCGTGGGCGGTGGCGGTTTCAGCCCGCGCTTTTACCAAAAGCTGGGTATCGAGGACGGCGCGCCAATTCCGGAGGAGCGTCAAGCCGCGGTGGCGCGCGCGTTGCAGAGCACCATCGAGCGGACTGTGCTTTCCATGGCGGGCAGCGGTGAGAATCTCGCGCTGGCCGGGGGACTGGCGCTGAATGTCCTGCTGGTGGCGGCGCTCGAGCGTTCCGGCAACTGGAAGAACGTGTTCGTGCAACCGGCGGCGGGCAATGCGGGAACGGCGCTGGGCGCGGCGCTGCATGCCTGGCACAGTGTTTACGGGCGCACGGAACGATGCGGGTTGGGCGACTTCTGCCTGGGCCCCAGCTACACGGCCGAAGAAATCAAACAGGTGCTCGAGAACTGCAAGCTGCGGTTCCGCTACCTGCTCACCACCGGCGAGCTGATCCAGACCGCGGTGCGCGATCTGAACGATCTGAAAATCGTCGCATGGATGCACGGACGCATGGAATTCGGCGCGCGCGCGCTGGGCAACCGCAGTATTCTGGCTTCGCCGCTGAATGCGTATTCCACCGAAAACCTGAACATCTACATCAAACGCCGCGAACCGTTCCGCAAGTTCGCCGCGTCGGTACCGGAAGAGTTGGCTTCGGAGTACTTCGAAGTCGGCCCCAACGCGCGCTTCCTCACCACGGTGGGCCGCGTGCGCCCGGCGCATCGCAAGACGTTCGAAAGCGCCATACTCGCGGGCGACATGATTCGTGTGCACACGGTATCGCGTGAGGACAATCCGCTGTACTGGCAGCTTCTGCACGCCATGGGCAAGGCCGCGGGATTGCCCGTGCTCTACAACACGTCGTTCAATCTGTTCGGCGATCCCCTGGTGTGCACGCCGCGCGACGCGGTGCGCAGCTTCTACTCGTCGGGCATCGATTCGATGTTCGTGGGCAACTTCGTCCTGGAGAAATAACATGCTCTGGTCGCGGCGTGCGTTCGTGGCGGCGGCTCTCGCTCCGTCGAAGACGCGGACGTTCCATCTGTCCGCTTCTCGCGAGGTCATTGACCGCGAGCCGGAACTCCCCGGCATCGTGCGCGCCGCCGGCGTGACGGATGTTTGGATCGCCGGCTTCCTCCACGGCCACTGGTACAGCACGCCGGAGAGCATCACGGCGCAACGCAAGGTGTGGGAACGCGCCGGGCTTCGCACGCACGTCATACATGTTCCCCTGGGCCATCCAGGCGACAGCCTGGGTTCGCCGGATGGACAATCCTTGTCGATTCCGCCGCCGCATTGGAAGCCCGCCGTGCGCTCCGATGGCAAGCTGCAATGGGGCACGTCGCTGCATGCTCCGGCCACGGCCGAAAACGTGGACGCCGCCCGGCGCGTGGCCGCGATCGGCGCACGGGATTTGTTTTTGGACGACGACTTCCGCCTGGCGAGAGGCCCCGGCATCATTGGCGGATGCTTCTGTGATTCGCACATCGCCGAATTCACGCGGCTCCACGGTTACGGAGCTTCCGCGCGCGAGGAATTGCTAGACTCCGTGCGCGCCCGGCGCCTCGATAAGGTGGTGCGCAACTGGGTGGACTACACGTGTTCGCAGCTCACCGCCTGTTTCCGCGCCATCCAGAAAGGCGCTCCGGACATCGATCTGGGCATCATGGTGATGTACCTGGGTGCGGAAAAGGCCGGCATTCGTCTCAACGACTATCGCGATGCGTTGTTCCGCGTCGGCGAACTGATGTTCGACGACAAATCGTTCGGCCCAGTGAAGGGCAAAACCGGCGAGCTCTTCAGCTCTCTCTTTCATCGACGCTTCGCTTCGCCCGAGCGCGCCTACAGCGAGACCAC
>CAZDIZ010000118.1:14742-20237 GCA_964505625.1 uncultured Solibacteraceae bacterium
GGGCCGAAGTCGTGTGTCGCGTCCTTGATCGACAGCCCCACCACTTCGATGCGCTTCAGATCTGCCGTGCCGATGCCCACCTTCTCGGCGAGCTTCAGTGAGTTGTCGCCGTGCAGGAACGGCTTGGTTCCACGGTCAGCGTTCGGATCGTAGCCCATCACGGCCACACCCACCGCGTCGGTCGAAACCGGGTTGCGGCCCACCAGCAGCAGACCCGGCTGGATGCGCTCAGTGCCGGGATTCCACACGCCTTCGCCGCCGCGAATGCTGTCGATGCCGTCGATGATGGAGAGGTCGATCGGCCGCGCGCCGACTAGATCCACCACGATACGCGGCACGCGATAACCTTGCTCGCGCGGCGAACTCGGATCGTTCTCCTGCGGCACTCCGCGCGCCGGTTTGCCCGTGCCGCTGTGGCAGACATCGCCGCGTTCGCGCTTGGGATCTTCGTTGCCGTCGGTGCCGCAGTCGCCGCCGTAGAGTGAGCAGGGCGTGTTGCCGAAGTTGTTCTTCAGCGACATGGTGAAGCCGCCCACCCAGTGGTTCTTCAGCTTCGACATGGACACGTACACATCGCAATCGGCGAAGGAGTGGTTCAGATCAAAGGCCGGGAAAACGTAGCCGCCGCCGGGCACCTTCATGCGCGCGTACTTTTTGGCCTGGCCGATGTTCTGCGTGTTCTCCCATTCGACCTTGGTGCCGCAATTGGAGATGGCGTTCACGTCCAGCCCATAGCGCGCCCACAACGCCAGGTCCTGCCGGGCAGGGAAGAACGCTTCGACAAACCGTATGCGCTTGGCGCCCGCGCGAGCGAACAGATGCGCGGTGGCCGCGACCGTCAGCGGCTGCGTGCGGTAGGGCATGTCGGCGCGCTCGGGGAAGCGCTCCGGGTTCCCGGTGAGGTTTAGCTTGACGGCGACCGTCTTGCCTTTGACCAGTTTGCCGATCCCGCCGATCTGGTCGAACATGCGCGCCAGGGTGGCTTCGAGCTTATCGTCGTAAGTTCGATATCGTGCGATGGCGACGGGCGCTGTGGGCGCCGTGGCGGCAAACGCGGGACGTAGCGCGGCGGTGACTCCGGCGCCGGCGGCCGAGCCGATCAGCGCGCGCCGCGTGAGACAAGACGGTGAGGACATCGCTAGCCTCCTAGCAGTTCATTTACCTTGGCCATAACTGCGAACGCGTCGGCCACATAGACGACGTCCGCTTTTCCGCGCGCCCAACCGCAATTGGGATCCAGGCTGACGGCGCGCCGCTCGTTGATGAAGCGCCACCCCACCACGTGCGGTTCTTCGCCGTGGCAGCAGGTGGCCAAGCCCTTGGGATGACGCGGCGTCGAGCCGGTCTGCCCCACTTGATTCAGGTGCGTCAGAAACGGCAGCACGGCCTGTCCTTCGCCGCTCAAATCCACCAGCGACTTGGTGCTGCCAAGCGACGCCTTGGTCAAGCCCAGGAATCCGAGGATCAGCTTTTCGGCTTCCGGCGCGTGCGTCTTGCCGTCGGCCTGCGTCTTGGTCCAACCGGCGCCGGTGACAAACAACAGTTGCGCATCGGGGCGAATGGTCTGCGCGTCGCTCGCGGGCGCCTGGAATCCGGTGACCGTGGTTCGCTTGTGCGCATCGGTCAGCGCCACCGCGACCGGCTCCACCGAAGCCGTGCCGGCGGCGCCCTGCCAGCCTTCAAAGCACCCGGCGTCGATCAGCACGATCCAAGGCCGTTCGGCGCGCGTGAGCGTGGCTTCCATACGTTGGCGATAGTACCAGCGGGTGATCTTGGTTCCGGCGGCGACGCCCGTGGCGTGCGTGTCCACGCGTCCACCCAGGCGTTGCGCGACGCCCGCGGCCACGCGCGCAAAGCGCGATGTGCCCGGCGCGAAGATCAACGTGGCTCCCACCTCGCGGGCGATCGCTTCAGTCGCGCCGGCGTCGGTCGCGTAGCGAGCGGTGGCGAACTCCGGTCCTTGCACGGCGAGAAAACGCGCCGCGCCGCAACCGGCCAACTCCGCCGAAGCGGCATTCACATCGGCGCCCACCAGGCCAACCGAAAACGGCGCGCCCAAATCCGCGGACGCCTGACGAGTGGCCGCGAGCGCCTCGCGCGCGGCTCGCGGCAGTTGGCCGTCAGCATCGGTGTGAACAAGTAGCAGAATGGTTTCCACGATCCAGTTATTTCCTCTCCCAGGTGGGTCCTAAACTCGCACCATACCACACTCCGGGGCGGCTTCGATAAAGTGGTCAAGTAAGGGTAATTATTCATGAGCTACCAAGATCTGCTGGTCGAGCGTGACGGCGCCATCGCGATTCTGCGTCTGAACCGGCCCTCGCGCCGCAATGCGTTGTCACTGAATCTGTTGCGCGAACTCACGGCGGCGCTCTCCGGCATCGGGCGCGATTCGGCGGTGCGCGCGGTGATTCTGGCCAGCAGCGGCAAGGTCTTTTCGAGCGGGCATGACCTGGGCGAGATGACCGGCCGCAATGTCACCGAGTATCGCGAGATCTTCGACGTGTGCTCAGAGACGATGATGCTCGTGCAGCGCATTCCGCAGCCCGTCATTGCCGAGGTGCAGGGGCTGGCGACGGCGGCGGGCTGTCAGCTTGTGGCGAGCTGCGACCTGGCCATCGCGAGCGAGGACGCCGGCTTCGCCACGCCCGGCGTCAAGATCGGCTTGTTTTGTACCACGCCCATGGTGCCGCTCACGCGCACCATCGGACGGAAGCGAGCCATGGAAATGCTGCTCACTGGCCGCGTGGTGGATGCGCGGACGGCCGCCGATTGGGGCCTGGTGAATCGTGTGGTCCCGGCCGAATCGCTCGAAGCGGAAACGCGAGCGCTGGCGAACTCGATTGCCGAAGCCAGCAGCTTCACGATCGGAGCGGGCAAGCAGGCGTTTTACGCGCAGGCCGACCTGGAGCAGAATCTGGCTTATGCCTACGCCAAGGACGTCATGACCATGAACGCCCTGGCCGCCGACGCGCAGGAAGGCATCACGGCGTTTCTGGAAAAGCGCGCACCCGTCTGGAGAGGTTATTAGAACGCGACCGCTACCGTAGCCACCGCGTCCGCAGGAGACGAAGCCGGTAGAGACAACGCGTACCGGTCGCCCTCGGCTGTCCAACTCACGGCTTCACCGGTTGCCAGCAAACGCGCCGCGCGAGGCGCTTTCACGCCCGTAAGTTTCGCCACGCGCCGCTCGCCGGGCAGGAAGTGCACGTACCAGGTGTTGCCCGCGACCGTCACCGGAGCGTCGCACTGCTCCGGATAAGCACCGGCTTGCACATCGTGCACCGACACGCCGCTGTGCTTCATCCAAGCGGACAACTCCTCGCACAGACGATAGAACTCCGGCTGCATGGTGCCGTCCGGGCGCGGGCCGAAGTTGGGCATGTAATTAGCGCCCCAAGCGCGATCGCGAATGAGCTGCGTCAGTACGTAATTCAGCGGCTTGCACGATGTCTTCGAGCCGGCGTAGCCCCACATACCTCCGCACATGGTGTCGGAGTGTTCCCACAACCCGCGCGGGCGGGTGTTGGGACGACGGCCTTCGAACTCAGTGCGGAAGTCGCCCCACATCAATCCCGAATCCCAGATCATGTAGCGGTCGTTCATCACGATATCGGGCTGCAGCGAGCGAACGTAGGATTCCATTTCCTGCGGATGATGTTCGACGCCGATAGGCCAATCGTAGCCGTCCCACCACAGCAGGTCGATCTTGCCGTAGCGTGTGAGGATCTCGCCGACCTGACCTTTCACGTACGCGTACAGCGTTTCAAAGTGCTTCTGGAATTCGCTCATCGGCACATCGGCGTAGCGTGGCGCGCTCTCGCTGCGCTCGGGCCGACGGTGCAGGAACTTGTCGTCTCGCAACGGGAAGCCCAACCATGGCCAACCCTTCGGATTGAACAGCCAGTTGCCCGGCGAATAATAGAAGCCGACCTTCAGTCCGTTCTTGCGGCAGGCTTCGACGTAGGGAGCCACCAGGTCGCGTCCGCCCAGGTGTTGCTTCACGCCGAAGTTGCCGTACTCGCTGGGCCAAAGCGCAAAGCCGTCGTGATGCCGCGTGGTGAGCACGGCGTACTTGAATCCGGCTTGCGCAGCGGCGCGCATCCATTTGTCGGGATCGTAGTTTTTCGGATCGAAGCGGTTCGCCAGCGCCATGTATTTGTCCGGAGGCCAGGCCGGATGCGGGTCCTTGCCGCCCACGTCATTAAACAGACCCCAGCTCAGTTCGACCTCGGCCAGGCTGGCGATGCCCCAGTGAAGAAAGAGTCCGAATCCAGCGGCCGGATACCATGCCTTGGGATCTGCGGCGCGCGCGACACTGGCCGCGGCGCAACTCATCAAGAAATTTCTACGATTCACGACAACCTCCTAACGAGCGGTTGAAAAACCGGGGACAGACTGCTCTGCCCCGCGTGAGAAACCTCACGTCTTCAGCGCTTCCTGTCGGGGGCAGAGTGGTCTGTCCCCGATTTTTCAGTAGCTCGCCGCCGGTAGATGATACTTTGCGGCGTGCGAGCCACTTGTTCATATTGCGACAGCCAACCGGCCAGATCCGGATAGGCGGTGACAGCTAGTTGACGATTATACGTGCCCAGCCCGTCCACAAGAAACGTGGGCTTCGACCGGGCGAGTTCCACTCGATGCGCGGTGGTCCATTCGGCGATTGACGCGCCGCTGGCGGTCAGGTGCCGGTCCGCGAAAACGCCGGTGAGCGGCTGCGATTCCAGAAAACGCGTCGCGGCTTTCAAGTTCGTATAGACGAACATCTCCGGGCGGTATCCCCAGACCATCAACGTGTCGCCGGGCTTGGCGAGTTCGTTGATTAACGCCGCGGCATCACGACTGTCGTAGTCCATGTTGAGATCCACCCAATTCGTGCGGCGGCCTTCGATTGCGTCGTACGCCAACACACCGTAGCGCGGGCCGAAACGTACCAAAGGTATCAACAGCAGCGCGAGCATCGCCACGCGCCAGCGTCTGCCGGCCAGGAAAAAGCCTCGCGAGGCTACCAGCACCGCCACCGGCAATAATTGAAAAAAGTAGCGAGGGAAGAAGCGCCAGCCCAGCGTAATACCCGCGAGCGACAGCGCGGCCCACGCAGCCATCTTCACTCGATCGCCTGATCGCTCGCGCCACGCATATACGATTGCGGCAAAGACCAGCGCCGCATGAAAGCCCACCCAGTTCGCGACGCGTACGGCGCCGTTCCAGAATTTCCGTTCGACGAACGTGTCCGCCGAATATGCCGACCCGACCTGCCAAACCTCCTGCCAGTAACTGGCGAGCGATCCGCGCGCGCCCAGATACGCAAGCGTCAACGCGTTGGGTACAGCGAAGCCGGCGATCAACCAAGGCAGTGCGCGCCAGTTGAACACCGCGCAGGTGGCCAATACCAGGAACGCTTTCGAGTTGAATAGAAACGCGACGCCCGCCGCCGCTCCGCTTGCGAACGGTTTTCCGCGCCACGCCAGATACACCGCCGCGATGTGCGGCGC
>CAZDIZ010000119.1:0-19990 GCA_964505625.1 uncultured Solibacteraceae bacterium
GGCGTCTAACTGTATATGAAGTACTGGAGCTTCTTCGCGCTGAAGTTGCTTGGTACGGCGATCGTGGGATTTCTGCTTTGGGAAGCCATTGTCGCAGTGTGGCCCAATTCCCGCCTCGACTACTACGGAGTCTCGGCGCCCCGGTTCGGGCACGACCTGGTCTACACACTAGTCTTACTCGTCTACAACCTGATCTTACAGGGCTTGATCTGGCTCAGCATATGGGACCAGCGCTACCGCTGCCGCATCTGCTTGCGTCGCTTGCGCATGCCTGTTGAACACGGCTCCTGGAGCCACATGCTGTTGTCCGATCCTCCGCGCACCGAATACATCTGCACTTACGGACATGGTACGCTGAACGTGCCCGAAGCTCCCGACTCGGGCCGCGCGGTGTGGAAGCGCAACGAAGATATGTGGACAGAGCTTTTTAAACCCAACGAGCAGACCCGATGAGAATCGCTGTAGCGCTGTTGCTGCTGGCGGTGTTCATAGTGATCACCGCGCGTCTGGTGCCGCCCTATTTTCACGACCGGGAATTCAAGGCTTATATCGACGACGTCGCGTCGAGTCCACAGAGCGCCACGTTGCCGGTCGAGATGCTTCGAGTGCGCGTCATCGATCGCGCGCGCCAGTTGGGAATTCCGCTTCGCGGCGATCAGGTACGCGTGGCGCGCGAGGCGTCAGTATTGAAGATCGACATCCGCTACGTGGTTCCCGTGGACATCTACGTGTCCACCGTGGACCTGCACTTCCACGCTCGCGCCGGCACGCGTTAGCTCGCCGCTGTTAGACTGGCACAGATGGGACAACTTCTTGCCGGCGTGGGACGCGCAGACATCACTCCGGCTCCAGGCACGCCGCAAGGTGGCTGGGGCGCGCAGACGCATCAACGCGGAGTGGGCGCCGACATGCCCATGTACGCCACCGCGCTGGCTCTTTCCGACGGCATCGAAACTCTGGCGATAGCTGATGTGGACGCGATTGGGTTCGACGCCGCGTGGACGGCTCGCATCGTGAGTGCCATCGCGTCGGTGACAGGGCTCGCCAAGGAGCGCATCCGCTTTTCATGCACGCACACGCACTCGGGCCCCAACACGTTTCGTCTGGGCAACATCAGCGAAGGCCTGGACATGGCGATGAGCTACCTGGAGAGTCTGCCGTTGCGCATTGCCGGTGCCGTGCATCAAGCGTTGATCTCGATGCAACCGGTGCGTTGCGCGGCGGCCATGGGCCGTTCGGAAATCAACGTCAACCGGCGCTTTCACGTGCCCGGTGGCGGCATGGCCGTGGGCCGTAACTGGCAGGGCGTCACCGATCCAACCGTCCGCGTGGTGCGCTTTGACGCGATGGATGAAACGCCGGTCGCCACCATCGTGCACTACTCCTGTCACGCCACCACCATGGCTTGGCAGAACAAGAAATTCACTCCGGACTATCCCGGTTACTGCCGCGCGGTGGTCGAGCGCGAAGTCGGCGGCACGTGCCTGTTTCTGCAAGGCGCGGCCGGCAACCTTACGCCACGGCGCGGCTTTACCGGCGACGCTCGCGTCTACCGCTGGTTGGGGCAGCGCTTGGGGCTGGCGGCTTCGGAAACGGCGCTCTCCATCGAGACGCTGCCTAAGCGCGAGCGCTACCTGGGCGTACTGCAATCCGGCGCCGCCATCGCGCTCTATGAAGACGAACCGGTGGAGCCGGCGGTGCCCAAGCTGCGCATGTTGACGCGCATGATCCAGTTGCCGGTGCGGCAATTCGGAGCGCCGGAGCAAGCCGAGGCAGAAGCTCGCGCCGCGCAGGAAGCATTGGATCGCGCCCGCCGCGAAGGCAGTGAAGAGGAACTCCGCGCCGCCACCGCGCGTTACACGCAAGCCAACTGGCGCGCCGGCGCCGCACGTGACTTCTTCGGAAAGAACACCGTGGATCGGCAGATGCAGGCCATCCGCATCGGCGACATCGCGCTGCTGTCGGTGGAAGGTGAGCCGTTCACCGAAATCGGCCTGCGCATCGCCGAGGCTTCGCCCTTCGCGCACACGTTGTTTTCCGGTTACTCCAACGGCGCGTTCGGCTACATTCCCACGCGCGAAGCCAGTGGAGAGGGCGGTTACGAAGTGACGCAAGGCAGCCCGTTTTCGGGCGACGCGGCCGATGTCGTGGTAGAGGAAGGACTGCGCCTACTGCGCGAACTCAAGGAGGAAGGTGTATGAAGCTGAAAGACAAGGTCGCCATCGTGACCGGAGCTTCGCGTGGCATCGGCCGCGCGATCGCGATTGAGTTGGCCGCGCAGGGCGCCGATGTCGCGGTGAACTACGCGCGGCACGCCGGCGAAGCTGAAGAAGTGGCCGCCGAGATCCGCCGCCTGGGGCGCCGCGCCATTTTGTGCCAGGCCGATGTGGGCGACCGCGCGCAGGATCAGCGCATGCTCGACGCCACACTGAACGAATTCGGGCATGTCGACATCATGGTCAGCAACGCTGCTTACAGCGTCCGCAAGCCCTTCCTGGAACTTGAACCCGAGGATGTCGAAAAGACCTGGTGGGTTTCGCTTTGGGGCGTGTTTCACACCTGCCAGCTCGCCGCGCGCCAGATGGTGAAGCAGGGCCACGGCGGCAACATCGTCATCATCAGCTCCGTGCACGCGGGTCGCCCGTACCTGCGTTCGACTTCCTACAACGCCGCCAAGGCGGCCGTGAATCAGATGGGATTCACCTGGGCCGCGGAACTGATTCAATACGGCATTCGCGTGAATGTGGTGGAGCCGGGCTGGACCGATACACCCGGCGAGCGCAACTACAACAGCGAGGAGCAACTGCGCGAAGGCGGTAAGCTGGTGCCGATAGGAAGGCTGGCACGCTCGGAAGAAGTCGCCAAGGGCGTGGCGTTCCTGGTGTCGGACGAAGACGCCAGCTACATTGTGGGAAGCTGTCTGCGCATCGACGGCGGATTCGTGCTGGCCCACTAGCATGCCGCCGCGCGAGCGCACGTTCTACTTTCTGGTGCTGGTGGTGGCCTGCCTGATGTTCGCGGGGCAGGGCACTGCCATCAAGTACTTGGGCCGTCATCTCGGCCCTCTGCAGATCACATTCCTACCCTTCACGCTGGCCACGCTGCTCATGCTGCCGCTGGCCGTGCGCGCGCGCCGCGCGAGCAACGTCTCGCTCACCTGGACCGATTGGCGCAGGTTCATCGTCGCCGGCATTGCCGGACAGGTGGTCACGCAATTGGGGTTAGTCGCCGGCGTGACCCGGTCATTGGCTTCCAACGGCGCCATTCTTTCGCTGTTGCTGCCGGTAATCAGCACTATCCTCGCGGCCGTGATGCTCGGCGAAAAGCTTACGCGCCTGCGCGTGGTGGCGCTCGCTATCGGACTCACGGGTGCGATGCTGCTGTCGGTGGGCAATCTGCGTGAAAGCTCGTTTCTAAACGTGCACTACTTGGTGGGGAACCTGCTGATCGTTGCCGCCATGGCCGGGTCGGCGTTCTACAACGTCTACGCGAAATCTCTGTTTGAGCGATTCGAACAGATCGAAGTGCTGGTGTTCACGTACGCCGCAGCTGCGGCGACGGGGCTCATTGCCACCGCTATCGCTGATCCGCTGCGCTGGAGTGTCTTCGGGACGTTCACCTGGCAGACCTGGGTGGCCTTCGCCTACCAGGCGTTGATCGCTTACAGCGCGGCCATGCTGTTGTTCTTCGCGGCGCTCAAGCGGTTGGACGTCGCCACGGCATCGCTTTCGCTCTATCTGCTGCCAGTGTTCGGCGTCATTCTGGCGGCCGTGTTGCTTGGCGAGCGTTTGAGCGCGGCGGCGTTGACCGGAGCGGCCATCGTGCTCGCCGCCACGCTGCTGGTAGTTCGTTACGACAAATAAGCCACGCTGCGGCTACTGCTCTTTCAGGATCTCGACGCCGGCGCGCTTCTTGCTCTTGTACAGCGAGTAGATGGTGCCGTCTTTGTCCACGGCGCACCAGCTTTCGGTATGCTCTGGAACTGACATGCTGATGTTGCAGACAAAATCGCCGTTGTTGTTGTACTTGGCGATGCTCACCTTGCGGCCCAGGTTGCTTTCCACCGCGCCATCGTAGCCGGCCTTGGTGCGCACCGTGAGGTACACGTTGCCGCGGCTGTCGCCGGTCAGACTGTGAAAGAAGACGGAACCTTCCGGCGGATCTCCGTGCGCGAAGGTGAACAGGTAGCGGCCCTCGGGATCGAACTTCTTGGTGGGGCCGTAGTAGCTGTTGACGAAGACGTCGTCGCTCGGGTCCAGATACAGCCCGTGCGGCGCGTTGAACTCATCGGTATTCGGTCCGTCTTTGCCGAACGAGAACAGGAACTTGCCGCTAGGCTCGTAAACGTTCACGCGCATGTTGTCCACGTCGGTGGCGTACAGGTTCCCCTTCGAACTGAACCACAGGCCGTGACCGCGCAGAATCATGCCCGGCAGCGTTCCCTTTTCAGCGAAAATGCGCAGGAACTTGCCGTCGGGGCTGAACACCTGAAGACGCGGGCGGTCGCCCTTCACATCGGTAGTGTAGATGTTGCCTTCGGCGTTCACGTGCGCGTAGCGCGGTTCGCTGAACTGGCCTTCCCCGCTCCCGTGTCCCCTGCCGATGTCGCCCAGATACTTGCCGGCCTTGGTGTAGCGGAAAACGCGCCCGGCGCGCTGGTCGACGATGAGCAGGTTGCCGTCCTTGTCAAAGCTGACGCCGTGCGGCTCGCGCATGCGGGAGTCTTTCGCGCCGAGATCCTCGCCCCAACCGCCGACAACTTTGTAAGCGGGCTCTTTCGTGCCCACAATCACCGTGCCCCAAACGTAGCGGTTGGTGGCGCCGGCTACTTCGCCGCGAATCGATACTTCGCTCGGAGTTGGAACCGTCGCCGGCGCGTGGTAAACGCCATTGGCATCGATGGTGCCGAACTCGGCGTTGCCGCCCGGGATGTCGTTCACCGACCACTTGACGCTCTGTGGCGCTTGCGCGGCCATCATGCGCGTAGCCAGAATGACGGCCTTGAAGCGCTGCTCGGAGCCGGGCGTGAGCTTCACAATCGACGGCTTGATGATGGCGCGCTGATACGGCGTGGGCGCCTGCGCAAGTGCGCTCACACTCGCGGCGGCCATCGCCAAAACGATACTCATGATTCGTTGCATGTGCTGTTCCCCTTCGTGTGTTGCTATCGCACGGTCCGATTGTAACAATCGGGGTCGGGACAGCGTTCAGCCGCTCCGACTGCCGAGACACAAAAAAAGTGGGGACGGCCCGAAGACCGTCCCCTTAGTGCAGTGCGGTTTGAATACGATCAGAATTCGAGTCGTAACGAGAACTGGCCCACACGGTTGCCGCCGCTATCGGCTCCGCGCGCCGTGGTGATCACGCCGAAGTTCACGGCCGTAATGGCTGTGCCCGGATCAGCCAGGTTCGGGTGATTCGGGAGGTTTGTGAACGTGGCGTCGAACTTCAGCTTGGCGCGTTCCTTGATGCGGAAGTCCTTGCCGAAGCCCATCGACAGATTGATCGAACCGGGCCCCACCAGCGTCCCAGTGCCGGCGGTGCCGAACCGGGCGATCGGAGTTACGTTGCAGCTGAACTGATCCGACGCTCCCGCGACGCGTCCCGGGCATACGAAAGCGTAACGGTTGAACCACATGCTGGCGGTCGGGTTGTCCAGGTTGCCGTCGCTCACTGCATCCGGCCGCATGGAACCGCGAGCCGGCGCGTTCGTGCCGCTGGGGTCGCCTCCCGTGAAAGTCGGTGTGAGGTACGGGCCGGTCTCGAGCATCGTAATCGTGCTCAAACGCCATCCACCGGCTACCGCGTCCGCGATCGGGTTCATGCTGGAGCCGAACTTGCGCCCCTTGCCGAACGGCAGATCGTAAAACACGGTGGAAACCCAGCGATGACGCCGCGTCATGGCCACGTTGCCGCGGTCGGCCGCGCGGTCCAGCGAATTGGTGACGCGTCCACCACCGGTGGCGCCCGCCCAACCGGTCGATGCGGGACCGTTGCCATCGCTCAGGTTCTTGGCCCAGGTCCAACCGGTGTTGAACGTCAAGCCGCCCTTCACGCGATGATTGACTTCGGTCTGCAGCGCGTTGTAGATCGCATTGGCTCCGGTGTCATAGCTATAGATGCGGCCCCAATACGGGAACGGGCGATCCGTTAGCGGACGGCTGGTGTATGCCGTGGTCGAAGGCAGCGGCTGGTTCAGGTCCGGCGCCCAAGGCATCTGCATCGTCCGCATGCCGATGTAGGAAACGCGCAGACCGGTTTCCCAACCGAGCGCGCGCTCCACACTCAAGTTCCACTGATAGGAGTACGGGTCTTTGAAGTCGGGGTCTTCGGCCGTGCCGAAGTATGCCGATCCGTAAGCCGAACTCTTCACGCCGCTGGTCTCATAGGTGAGATACGGCAACTGAATGCGCGGCACGCCGCTGACAACCGCATTGACGAACTCGCGCACGTCGGAACTGGAAACGCCCGTCAGACCGTAGAACACGCCGCCCAGCATGGTCATCGTGTAACGGCCCACGCCGCCGCGGATCACGGTGTTTGTATCGCCGAACGGGCGATAAGCGAAGCCGAAGCGCGGATTAAAATTCTTCTTCTGCGCGTTGCGCAACGTGTCCGGCCATCCGGCGTCCTTGGCAGCCAGGAACGGCGTACACGGAATCCCATTCCAGGATTCAGCCGGGCACGCGTTGATGGAGAGCAGGAAGCCCGGAGCCGTGATGTCCTTGGCCTGCTGCGTGGAGGGAATGATCACGCGGCCGGTGGTCTTCACGGAACGGTCAAAGTTGGTGATGTTCGAACCGGAATCGAGGAACGGCGGGTGGTATTCCCAGCGCAGGCCGTATTCCAGCGTCAACTTCGATGTGGCCTTGAAGCTGTCCTGCACGTAGAGCGCATAGTGCCAGGCTTGGCCGTCGTTGTCCTGCTTCACCGACGCGTAGGAAGTTCCGTAAGGCAACCCGATCAGGAAGTCGCCCATGTCCTTGCCCGTGAAGCTGCCGTCAAATCCAGCGTTGCCATAGTTGTCACTGCCGCTGAAGCCGAGCGAAGTCTGCGCACGCAACTTGCGCATATCGCCGCCGAACTTCACCGTGTGGCGGCCCTTGCTCCAGGTGGTGTTGTTGTTCCACTGGTAGCTGTGCGAGAAAGTGAACCCCGGCTTGCCCTTGCCGAACGTGGCGATTCCGCTGCCGAAAGCGAAGCGGGGCAGTCCGTTGAAGGTCAACACCGACGGGCTCTTGGTACCGATTTCAGCGGTGAGCTGCTTGCCGTCGAAGTTGTAGGTGGTTGCCGAATCGTTGATGGCGAACCCGAAACGGAATTCGTTCACCAGCGTCGGTGTGATGGTGTAGACGTGCGACACGGCCAGACTGCGGCTGTCGTTGTAAGACGTGTCGGCAGGCAACGTGAAGACCATCGGGCTGACGGTGTCCTGATCCTTAAAGCTCAGCCGGCCGAAAATGGACTGCTTGGACGTGATCACGTGGTCGATACGCGCGTCCCACTGGTTCGACGTCGTGGGGGCCGCCGCGTTGAGCCGGTAATTGGACGATTTCAGGACATCCGTGGTGCCATAGTTCGGCAGCGGATAGTACTTGAGCACGTTCAGAGCCACCGAATTCAACCGGGATGTCGGGATGGTCTGGTTGGCGAACGGTGTTGAACCGAGCGGATCCTTCAGCAGCGTGGTTTCCTTGCTCAGATCGCCAGTGCGCATGGCCGCCGTCGGCACCGTGCCCTGCAGCGTCGTACCCGTGCGGTAACGCATGCCTTCGAAGGTGCCAAAGAAGAACGTGCGGTTTTTCTTGACCGGACCACCCAAGCTTCCGCCGAAGGTGTTGGCCGTCTTCTGCGCCTTTGACGTGGAACCGTAGGCGGTAGCGTCGAAGCGCCGGTTCTGCATGTACTCGAACAGGCTGCCGTGGAAATTGTTGCCGCCGCCGCGCGACGTGGTCGTGATGTCGCCCACCTGGCCGTATTCGGCGTTGTTTCCCACAGCTTGCACTTTCATTTCCGAAATGCTCTCGGCTGACGGGAATACCTCCGCCATCGGCCGGTTGTTGCTCACGCCGATGGTCGAAATACCATCGAGCGTGATTTCGGTCGAAACCGGCGCGGCGCCCTGCACGGCAAAGCCCCAACTGTTGTCGCTCTGCACGCCCACCTGGAACGCCAGAACACGCAGGGGACTGGTGCTGCCGGCGCCGCGATAGTTCGCCGGAATCTCGATCACCTGCTTGTTCTCGAACGACGTCATGATCGTGCTGGTGTCGGTGGTGACCACCTGCGCACCGGCCTCGACGTTGATGCTCTCAGCCACACTACCGACTTCCAGCGCGACGTTGACACGCAACGCCTGGCGCGCGGCCAATTCCAGGTCGTGTGCCGAGTAAGTCTTGAAGCCAGTGGCTTCCGTCCTTACGGAATAGTGGCCGGCTTTCAGGTTCAGGGCCTCATAATTCCCAGCCTGATCCGCCGCTACCGTGCGAGACGTGTTTTCTTCCTGGTGTGTGATGGTGACTTTCACGCCAGGCACCCTGGCTCCCGTTTGATCCGTCACCGTTCCCAATATGCTCCCGTAAGTCGACTGTGCGAGTGCGATCATCGGCAGACACAACAAGCCGATCAACACGATGCACGTCGGGCTTTTGACTAACCTCATACGTTCTCCTTCTCCTTTGCGAGTCTCGAAGAGATTAGAGAGACGCTATCATTGTCGCCGTGGTCCAGTCAAGATGAACCACGAGCGGCCGTAAGCGGACATAAATGTCCAAGAATGGGCGTTCGCGGACTCACTGATTCGGGCGTCTGCCGGCTCCGCGCACATCCAACGGGCGAATGCCGAGGCGAATTGCCGGGGAGTCGGACCTGAACCGATAGACGCCGGGCGCGGGATTCTCCAGACCGGGGTCGGCGTACAGGCTGCCGTCGCGAGGCTCCAGCGGTTGGGGATCCGACAGCGTTTCATCTGTGATGATCCGCGCTTGGACGCTCCCGGCACCACTCGAAATGAGGTTGCCCGCCATGGAGGCGATGGCGTCCACGGGCATGACAAAGGTGATCGCGCCGGAAGCTTGAATCACATTCCGTTCGAAAACCAAGCCGCGCGAACGCGGAAACGTCATGCGCATGGGACCGTTGTGAAGGAATACATTGTTGCGGATGAAATTCCGCCGGCCAATGTGGTGGTGCGTGGGGCGCGCTACGTTGATCGAAACGTTCTCTTCCACCGTGCAGTTCTCGGAAAGCTCATCCAGATAGTAAGACGAGGAGCCATAGCCGCCTGTGTCCGGCACATCGCGAACCAGGTTTCGGCGAACCAGCGTATTGCGCGAACAACCCGAGTAGAACGCCGCGCCGTCGTGCAATTCGAGCATGGCACGATAAACCAGATTTGACTCGACCGTGTGCCCCGCGCCGCTGAAAGTAATGGCCGAGTACGGTACATCGTGAACTTCGTTGTGCGCGACGCGCAGCCGGTTGCCGTGGCAGTTAATGCCCAGGGCGCTCGGATAGGTGAGGCCGATCCGGTTAACCAGATTGCCTGTCACCTCGCCGTCGTCCCCATGCACGATCATTCCGCTTGCGCCGGTCGAGTGGATGACGTTGTCGCGTGCGCGCAGCCGCGTCGTATTGCGCGCCTTGATCCCTTGTCCGCCGGTGGAAAAAACGGTCAAGCCGATCAGACGGCAATCTTCGGCGTAATCCAGCGAGACCGCGCCGTCGTAGCCGGCTGCTCCGAAACCGCCGGCCTTGGCGGGCGTGTTGGTGACTGAGAACGTGAGCCCGTCCAGCGTGATGAGTTTTGCCGGTGTGTCCTTGACGCCCGCAATGCGCACGATGGATTCAATCGTGGGCGCGATCACTTCCGCCTTGTTCATGTCCTCGCCGGGCATGGGCCAGTAAACCAGCTTTCCCGCCGAGCGGTCCAGATACCACTGGCCCGGATGCTTGAGCCCTTCGCGGAGATTCCAGACGACATATTTATGCACGCCGAAGCCACCCGCCGGGTGACTGGTGGGTGTCCGGAATCGAATGACGTTTGCGGCCGGATCCACCGACGCGACGCGCACCAGCGATTCGTCCCACATGTGATAGACGGTGATCTCGGCGTTGGCCGGATCAAAACCGGCGGGCAGGTCTTCGGGCTTCACCTTAATCGCCGTGAGTTCCTCCGGTGTCGGTTTGCGCTTCCAGCCGCCGCCGAACGTGCCCATCCACTTCACATCGAAATCGGTCAGGTGCTCAAACGCGCCGGTTTCCGGCAAACGCGAACGATGCCGGAACTCGCCGTTCACCGACAGCATGCGGAAGTCCCATGTTTCGGCTTTCACTTCCGGCAGTTCGGCGGCCCAGAACTTATCGCCGTCGCGTTTCCAGTTCACCACGCGGCGGCCGCCATACAGGATGGGCTTCTCGCCGGGGTAGGTTTCGATCGTCAGACCTGCGTCACGCTGATCAAGCTGCAACGTCTCCGTGAGGAAGTACTTGCCGCCGCGCACCACAATGCGTTTCGCGCCAGGGGAGTTGATCTTGCGCAACTCATCGCGCGCGGCCGCCAGACTCATCGGACCATCTGGCGTGACGGTGAGCGTGTGGATCTCCGCAGTGGCTACGGTAGCGAGTAATACGAGAAACGGCGCGACACGGCACATGAAACTACTATAGGGCGTGCGCGCTGGTTGGTGCCCGGCTAGCGGGTTTCGCCCGCGGCGCGGCGCTCGCGGCGGGAGCGGATTTCGCGCACGGCGTAGATGCGGCGGCCCTGGCTTTCGAAGTACGTACGAATCATGACTTCGCCCAGCAGGCCCGTTCCGAACATCGACAGTCCGGCAAGCAGCAGCAACGCGCCCGCGATCATGAGCGGCCCGTGCTGAATCACAATTTCATGGCCCAGCAATTTGTAGATGGCCAGGTAGGTGAGAATGCCGCCGCCGCAAAGCGTGCCCAGCAGCCCGATGCGTCCAAAAAAGTGCATGGGCCGCGTGAAGTACTTGAGCAGGAACTTGATGGTGACGATGTCGAACATCACGTTGAAGGTGCGGCTCAATCCATAGTGCGAACTGCCGCGCGGCCGGACCTGGTTCTGTATGGGTACCTCGGCGATGCGCGCGCCATAGAAACTCGCCAGCGCCGGAATGAACCGGTGCAGCTCGCCATACAGATTAATGTCCTTCAAGATCTCGGCGCGATAAGCCTTGAACGTGGTGCCGAAATCGTGCAGCTTCACGCCTGACGCCTTCGCCATCAGCCAGTTGGCGATGCGGGAAGGGAACTTGCGCGTCACCGGATTATCCACACGGTGCTTGCGCCAGCCGCTGGCGATGTCGAAGCCTTCGTCGATCTTCGCCAGCAGCGCCGGAATATCCTCGGGCGCGTGCTGCAAGTCGCCGTCCATCGAGATCACGACATTGCCTTGCGCTTCGTCGAACCCGGCCGCGAGCGCGGCCGTTTG
The DNA here is from genome assembly GCA_964505625.1 of uncultured Solibacteraceae bacterium. Classification (GTDB taxonomy): domain Bacteria; phylum Acidobacteriota; class Terriglobia; order Bryobacterales; family Bryobacteraceae; genus JAJFUV01. The sequence continues at coordinate 11,456 of CAZDIZ010000119.1, forward strand.
CCCGAAGTTGCGCCGCAGCCGGATCACTTTCAAGTGCGCGTCGGTTTCGGCCAGGTTGGCGAGCAGCTCGAAACTGCGATCGGTGGAAGCGTCGTCGACGAAAATAATCTCGTAGGGACGGCGCAGCGCGTCCAGAACCGCCGTCAGGCGATCATAGAGCGGCAGGATGGACGGTTCTTCGTTGTGGATAGGAATGACGACCGACAGCATGGTTTCTGAACTTAAGTTTAGCAGGCTGCGAGACGCTGTAAACCATTGCTTGGTAAAATGAATAGTACTCTCAAGAGGCTATCAGAGCGTTTGCGCGTAACAGCGAAGAGAAGGCGAATTGATTCGCCCGAACAAGTGAGGACATTCATTGGCTAATCACGAGCACCCCGAACCGCCCCAGGCGCCACCGCCCAAACCCGGCGCACAGATTCCCCTTGGTGGCGACGGCGGCAAAAACCTGATTCCAGTCAACATCGAAGACGAGATGCGGCGTTCGTATCTGGATTACGCGATGAGCGTAATCATCGGACGCGCGCTACCGGACGTCCGCGACGGCCTGAAACCCGTACATCGCCGCATCCTGTACGCGATGCACGAATCCGGCCTGCACTACAACAAGTCCACGCGTAAATGCGCCAAGGTCGTGGGTGAAGTGCTCGGCAAGTATCACCCGCACGGCGACACGGCGGTTTATGACGCGTTGGTGCGCATGGCACAGCCGTTCTCGCTGCGCTACACGCTCATCGACGGGCAGGGCAATTTCGGTTCGGTGGACGGCGACCCGCCGGCCGCCATGCGATACACCGAGGCCCGCTTGTCGCGCATCGCCTCGGCGCTGCTGGAGGACATCGACAAGGAATGTGTCGATTTCCACCCCAACTACGACGAAAACGAAGTCGAGCCGGAAGTGCTCCCCACGCGTGTCCCCACTCTGCTGGTGAACGGCAGCGCGGGCATCGCCGTGGGCATGGCCACCAACATCCCGCCGCACAATCTCAGTGAAGTGATCGATGCGGCCATCGCGTTGGTGCAGAAGCCTGATACGCCGCTTTCCGAGATCATGAAGATGGTGCCCGGTCCGGATTTTCCGACCGGCGGATTCATCCTCGGCCGGCAGGGCATCTACGACGCGTACTCGCGCGGCCGCGGCAGCCTCCGGTTGCGCGCGCGCGCCGCCATCGAGCACATGACCAAGGACCGCGACGCCATCGTGGTCACCGAAATTCCGTACCAGGTCAACAAGGCGCGCATGATCGAACAGGCCGCCGCCCTGGTCAACGACAAGAAACTCGAAGGCATTTCCGAAATCCGCGACGAAAGCGACCGCGAGGGCATGCGCATCGTTTTCGAGCTCAAGCGTGGCGAGCAAGCCGAAGTGGTTCTCAACAACCTGTACAAGCATACGCAGATGCAGGTGAACTTCGGCGTCATCATGCTGTCCATCGTCAACGGCCAGCCGCGTGAGATGGGCTTGGTGGATATCATCAAGCGCTTCATCGATCACCGCATCGATGTGGTGCGCCGCCGCACGGATTACCTGTTGCGCAAGGCGCGCGACCGCGAACATATCCTGCTCGGTTTCGTCAAAGCGCTGGATCACCTGGACGAAGTGATCGCCCTGATCCGCCGGTCGGCGACGCCCAAGGAAGCTCGCGAAGGCTTGATCGCCCGCTTCGATTTTTCCGAGAAGCAGGCGCAGGCCATCATCGAATTGCAGCTGCAGCGCCTCACCGGCATGGAGCGCCAGAAGATCCTCGACGAATTGGCCGAGATCCAACGCCGCATCGCCGAGTACCTGGAAATCCTCGGTTCCGAGAAAGTCCTGCGCGCACTCATCGTCAAGGAACTGCGCGAAGTGCAGAAGGATTACGGCGACGAGCGCCGTACCGAGATCATTGAAGACACCGGCGAAATCAACATCGAAGACCTGGTGAAGGACGAAGACGTCGCCGTCACCGTGACGCGCGGCGGCTACCTGAAGCGCACCCCGGTGGACACCTATCGCCGCCAGTCGCGCGGCGGCAAGGGCCGCATCGGCATGGGCACGCGAACCGAAGACTTCGTCGAGCACCTGCTCATCGCCAGTTCGCACAGCTACCTGCTCATCTTCACCGACAAGGGCCGTGTGTACTGGCTCAAGATCTACGTGATCCCCGACGCCGGCACCACCGGCAAGGGCAAGAACATATCGAGCCTCATCAATCTGCAACCCGACGAGCAGGTGAAGGGCTTCCTGCCGGTGCGCGAATTCGTGCACGACCAGTTCATCGTGATGGTCACCCGCAACGGCGTCATCAAGAAATGCGAACTCTCTGAGTTCGACAACCCGATGTCGCGCGGCATCATCGCGCTGTCGCTGGACGAAGGCGACGAGTTGATCGGCGCGGGTCTTACGCGCGGCGACAACTACATCTTCCTGGCCTCGCATCAGGGCAAGGCCATCCGCTTCTTCGAGCAGGAAGTGCGCGCCATGGGCCGCCCGGCTCGCGGCGTGCGCGCCATGACGCTCACCGGCGGCGATTATCTGATCGGCATGGAAATCGTCGAACAGGAAGGCCTCATCCTGTCGGTATCGGAGAAGGGCTTCGGCAAGCGCACCAAGCTGGATTACTACCGGCTGACTTCGCGCGGCGGCAAGGGCGTCATCAATATGAAGACCACCTCGCGCGTCGGCAACGTGATCAGCGTCATGGCCGTCAAGGACGACACCGACGTGATGATCATCACCAAGGACGGCAAGATCATCCGCATCGAAAGCGCCAACATCCGTCAGGTGGGACGCTCCACGCAGGGCGTCTGCCTGGTGAAGATGGAGGAAGGCGATACGGTGGCCGCGGCCTGCGTCATCCCGGAGACGGAAGCCGAAAACGGCGCCAACGGCGACGCTCAAACGGACCTCCCGCTATAATCGAGGCAAGGGGGGACGCATGGGGGTGGCTACAATTATCGATCCAGCGGTGCTCAGCGCCAAGCAGCAACAGTTGTTTGCGTCGCTCAAGGAATTGGGCCGCGTCATCGTGGCCTATTCAGGCGGAACCGATTCGGCGTATCTCGCCTGGGCCGCCCATGAAGTGTTGGGCGACAACGCCGTGGCCATCACCGCGGATTCGGCCTCCATTCCGGCTTCGCACAAACGCGACGCCGAGGAGTTCGCGCGCCGCTACAACATTCGTCACGAATACGTCGTGACCTTTGAGTTCGACAACCCGGCATACGCCCGCAACGAAGCCGACCGCTGCTTCCACTGCAAGGACGAGATGTTCACACGTCTGGAGCAGTTGGGCCGCGAACGCGGCATCGAGCACGTGGTCTACGGCGTGAACAAGGACGACCTGGGCGACTACCGCCCGGGTCAGAGCGCGGCGAAAGTGCACCGCGCCAAGGCGCCGCTGGTGGAAGCCGGACTGACTAAGGCTGAAATCCGCGAATTGTCGCGGTTGGCCGGGCTGCCCACCTGGGACCGGCCGGCTTCGGCCTGCCTGGCCTCGCGCATCCCATACGGAACGCCCGTCACCATCGAGAACGTGAAGAAAGTGGAGACGGGAGAGGAGGCCGTGCGGGCACTGGGCTTCCGTCAATTCCGCGTGCGCTTCCACGGCGATCTGGTGCGTCTGGAAATCGCGCCAGACGAACTCGAACGGGCGCTATCGCTCGACATGGCAGCGAAGCTCACCGGGATCTTCAAGCCGCTAGGTTTCCACTACGTAACGCTGGACCTGGAAGGCTACCGCCAAGGAGCCATGAACGAAGCCCTGGGGCTGAAGAAAACCGGCATCTGACGAGAGCATAGTAGGGCGGCCTTTCCAGGCCGCCAGCCGGCTTTCCAGCCGGCTCGAACGCGCTACAGCTCCTTCATTGCTACCGGGTCCCACTTGCACATGCGGCCTTCGTAGCAGCTTGTGTTGCAGAGGAGCGCGGGACCGGCGGCGCGCAGGCCGTAGGTCGAATCTTCCACTACGCTCGTGCGATTTCGCACCGCGTTCCAGAATGTGCGGTGGTGTTCCTGGTGCGCGTCGGAGCGCGGCGGCAGATCGAACACTTGTTCGCCGTGGGGCCGCATCGCTTCGAGCGACGGCTTCACTTCCGGATACTTCTCGCGGTATTCGCGCAGGATGTCTTCGCGCACCTTCTTTGAAAACGCGCCGGCCATGGTGCCCGGTTCGATCTCTTTCGCGCCTTTGGACACCGTCACCGCGCTGCCGCAGCTCATGACGCCTTCGTCGCCCGTGAAGCGGAATCCGAAGCCGTCGGGATTCCCGCCGTTGGTCAGATTGACGCGCAGCATCAAAGTAAAGTCAGGATGCTCAGGCCGCTCCGGATACTCGACCAGCGCGAGCATCACATCGGCCACGTCGCGCCCGTCCTTCCAGCGCCGCAACCCGCCGCTGGCGTAGATTCTGGTGGGGCCAATCGAACTGGTGGCGAAGTGCAGGCCGCTGAACAGATGCACGAACAGATCGCCGGCGACGCCGGTGCCGTAGTCCTGGTAGTTGCGCCAGCGGAACAAACGAATTGGCTCGAAAGGACGCTTGGGCGCGTCACCTAGAAAACGGTCCCAATCGATTTCGCTCTCTTCGAGGTGCGGCGGGATGTTGTACTGCCAGGCGCCCAGCGCGGTGTTGCGATCCACCCACGCCTCTACCATGTTCAGGCGTCCGATGGCGCCTTGCTTCAGCAGCGCCTGCGCCTTGTGGTAGATCAACGAACTGACGTACTGGCTGCCCACCTGGAACAAACGTCCGGTGCGCTTCTGCGCCTCCACCACGGCCATTCCCTGCGACACCTTCTGCACCATCGGCTTTTCGCAGTAGACGTCCTTGCCCGCGTTCATCGCGTCGATCGAAATACGCGCGTGCCAGTGATCGGGAGTCCCGACGATCACCGCATCGACATCCTTGCGCGCCAGCACTTCGCGATAGTCGCGCGTGGTGAAAATGTGGCTGCCGTAAGCTTCCTTGATGCGGTCGAGCCGTCCTTGGTAAACGTCCGCCGCGGCGGCCAGTTCCACTCCCGGGCAGCGCAGCGCGCTAGCCAGATCGCTTGATCCCATGCCGCCCGCGCCGATCAGCGCGATGCGAATGCGGTCATTGGCCGCGAATGCTTTCGTGTTGGCCGCGCCCGCCGCTCCAGCGGCGCTGGTGGCGGCCAGGAAACCACGTCGTGTCGTTTTCACAGAGCCTCCCGACAATACTCTAACGTATCATCGATAGGTGACTCTTCGCCGGTCAGAGTGGGCGATGATCGTGTTCTTCGGATACGCCACGGTCCTTGCCTGCTGGTTACCAATCTCCTCGCGTACCGCTGCGCTGGCCATCGCCGCCAACGTCGCCGGCATCGCCGGATGCTTCATTCTCAGTTGGGGCGAGACGCTGCCGCATCGCCGCTTCTTCAGCATCTTGCGCGACTGGTATCCGGTTCCCTTCGTTCTGTTCGCGTATTGGGAGATGGGATGGTTCGCGCCCACCGCGCGCACCTACTCGCTCGAACACGCCTGGATTGCCTGGGACAAATTCCTGCTGTACCGGATGGGGCTCAAGGCGTTCATCGAAACGACCGCGCCCGTCGGCCCCGCAGTCCTGGAAATCGCCTACCTGCTCTATTACACGCTGCCCGTGTCCGGCGTGGCGTTGTTCTACCTCTGCCGCCGGCGCGAGCGAGTGGACCGCTTTCTGTTTCAACTGCTCACGGCGGTGTTTCTGGCCTACGCGCTGTTCCCGCTGTTTCCGTCCGAACCGCCGCGCACGGTGTTCCCCGGTGAGGATCTGCCCGCGCAGGTGACGCTTTTCCGCAACGTCAATTTGTGGATACTCGGAGACTGGGGCATCCACACCAGCGTGTTTCCGAGCGTGCATGTGACCGTGGCGTTCTCAGTGGCGTTCGGTACGATCCGCCTGCTGAGAGAACGCAGATGGATAGGCCGTTCCTTGCTGCTGCTGGCGGTGTTGATTGCCTTGGCGACTATTTACGGCCGCTATCACTACGCCGTGGACGCCGTGGCTGGATTTGCGACTGCACTGGTCGCATGGTTCGCCACGCGTGCGATCGATCGCCGATCAGGACTTTGATGCGGGTTTCGATTCGGTCTTTGCGGGTGTGGTGCTCGATGGAGCCGGCGTCTCCGATGCGGGCTTGGAAGAACCATCCTTCCCGTTCGCGGGACTGCTACCGCTCTTACGGGCGTAATCGGTGATGTACCAACCGGACCCCTTGAATTGCAGCGCCGGCGCCGAGATGATTTTCTCGAGCGTCCCGCCGCACTCCTTGTGGGTGGTCAACGGCGGGTCGGAGAACTTCTGGCGTACTTCAAAAACCGCTCCACACGATTGACACTTATATTCGTACAACGGCATCTCTATTCGGACCTTTTCCGCCGCTACAACCGCGGCCTGTGAAATGTCTCGGGCACCATCGGGCGATTCGGCGTCGACGCCTGGTCGGTGGCCGTCTGCACGGGAGCGCCGTTCAGCACCTCGATGGCCTTCTTCACCACGGGATCTTCCTCGACCGGCTTGGCCGGTTCCACCTTCGCGGGCTTGGACGGCGCGTTCTCATCCTCGTCCAGATCGGCGTACGGCTCGGTTTCCACCGAGAGCACTGAAGGCGCCACCCCGGTATCCTGAATCGACTTGCCGGAAGGCGAGTAGAACTTCGCCACCGCCAGGATGATCGCCGAACCATCGTCGACGGTCACCGCGCGGCGCAGCGCCGCGTATCCGTAGGTGCGTTCGCCCACCACCTGCGCGCGCTTGGAATCCAGCAACGCGGCGGCGGCCACTTCCGCGCCACCCGCCGTGCCGCGATTGGTCAACACCACCAGCGGTAGCCGACTCACGGTCTTGGCCGGATCCGCGTTGAAATCCTGGCGCGGGAACTTCTGCCCTTGCAGGTACGTAATCAAACCCTTGTCCAAAAACGCGTTGGCCACCGCGACGCCATCGTTGGGCGAGCCCGTGGCCGCGTGCCGCAAATCCAGCACCAGCTTCTTGGCGCCCTGCTGTTCCAGCGTCTTGACCGCCTGCACCAATTCGGTGGCGCGCGATCCGGCCAGACTCTCGGCGGCTGCGTATCCGATCTGGCCGCCCAACATCTTCGCCACCACGGCCGGATACACAATCTTGGCGCGAGTCAACGTGATCTTCTGCGGTTCGGGCTTGCGCACGCGCAACACCGACACTTCCACGCTGGAGCCTTCCTCGCCGCGCAGGAGTTGCTCTGCGTACGCCAGCGGCATGTCACGCGTCGAAACGCCCTGTATGGCTTCCAGCACGTCGCCCGTGGTCAGCCCGGCTTTGGCGGCCGGAGTGCCATCGATCGCGTCCACAATGCCCACATACCCGTAGCGCCGTGCCAGCACCAGTCCCACATCCGCCTTCTGTGTTTCCTGGTTCTTCAAGTAGGCCTTGTACTGTTCCGCGCTCAAATAGCTGGCGCAGGGGTCGATGGCTTCCAGCAGGCCATTGAGCGCCCCCAAGGTGACGCTCTTCATGTCGGGTTCTTCCACGTACTCGCTCTTGATACGCGAGAGGACTTCGGTGAAGACCGACATGTGCTTGTAGGGGCCTTCTTGGGGAGTGTTGCCTCCCATGACACTACCGACCAGCAACAACAAAGCCAGTAGGGCGGAAGCCGCCACAAAGAGGAATCTCAGACGGGTATTCATACCAGGTGGATATGCCCTAAATCCAAGTATAACAGAGACAGCCCGGTACTCCGTTTTCGCCGTCTACCGGCGTAAGCCCTCGAACACCATTGTTTCGTACGCGTTTGCGTCTTCGATATTCGAATCCGAACGGGCTTCCAAGCCGGTTAACGCCGTTGTGTCGCTCTGGCCGGCGGAGAATTGCTTGATATCGGAAAATCCGGCCGACTCGAGACTGGCGCGCAGCAGCTTAGGCGTGTACAGAAACTCGTGGCCCCATTCGCGCATCTGGCGGTTGAGGATCAGGCACGCCGGATCCGGCGTCTGAGGCCAACGGTGCCACGCGAGTTTCCTCTGTATATAGAGCGTGCCCGCTTCGGCTTGGGGATCCTGAAACAGTGCGAGGAACGTGGACAGGTTCGGCGTGGCGATGCGGACTCTACCGCCCGAGGCCAGCACGCGGTGGCACTCGCGCAGCATCGAAAGGCCGTCTTCATAAGGAATGTGTTCGATCAGATGCTCGCTGGTGACGAAATGCATGCTGGCGTCGGGGATGGGAAAGGGCCTAGTGACGTCCAGGTAGGCCTGGCCCTCGCGCAGGTCGATATCCGTGTTGAGCCATCCATCCCGGTTGAGCGAGCCGGCGCCAAGTTGGAGTTTGCACACCGGATGGCTGCGGATGTATTCGGCGATGACGACGCGAGACCCAACGGCGCGGCCAAAGTAGGTGCGCGCCTTGCTACGCAACAGCCCGGCGACATCGGGCCGCACCACGCAGAACAACCCGAATGCAGCCAATGTAATAGCGGCTTTGGCCAACCAGTATGCGAGCGGACTGAGCGGTTTCGATGCCATCGGGATGCCTGCACGCGTGCCGGACAGGCCTTGTGCTGCTATCGGCGTTC
>CAZDIZ010000120.1:0-1787 GCA_964505625.1 uncultured Solibacteraceae bacterium
GCCTCCAGATTTGCTGCTCCCAAAACTGTCGTTAGGAAGGATCGTGTCTCAGCGGTTTCCGGAACTCGGGAAACGACGAAGATAGTAGCGAGTCGCTGCTCTGTCCCCATTCGCCGCCAGTCTGACTTCATCAAAACGCGGGCAGCTTCGGGGCCGATCTGCACTAGCGCCGCCAACGCCGGCAGACGCTCAACAACAACCTCCGGCTTCTTCATCCAGACATTCGGAGTACTAGGCCAGCGTTGCACACTGATGTTCTTTACGAGGAACGGAATCGCTGCCTTTGTTCGCAGTCGGCCAAAAACTTCAGCCTGGCCAATGGAGAGTCCAAACGCGTCCACATGAGCCGGCGGGGTCTGTGCCCATGATAGGAGCAGGGGAATCATGTCGTTCCCGCGCTCGACAATTCTTGCGACGGTGGCCTCACGGGTACTGTCATTCGAAAGTAAACGAGCCAATTCCTGCTCATCGGGTGTTTGTGAATGCGCCGCCGTAATTCCCAACACGAGGGCAACTGTCAGTAGTAAGGTTAAACGCATGGGCTGAACTCGGGGACAGACGGAACGTTTTCCAGAAAGCCAATCGCCGTGCGCACGCCGACCATGCTACATCACCTGGCTCATATCCGTCATTACCATCAATGCAACCTACTCGATCACTTACGCGCGCGGCACCGTCTATGATCCAGAAACTGACGGTTTTCCGAGGCTGCCGATGTGCCGTCCCGCTTTCTCCGGTTAGTTAACAATTGCGCGTGCAACTTGGGATTCGACCACGACGGTATTCGGATGATCGAAATACACCTCCGTCACACACTCCGGTAGTGTGCATAGTCCCGAGAGCACGAAAGAGAATTTCACGATTAGTTTGCACTTTCCGGATGGTTCGGCACACGGTTCGCATCGCCACATCGGCAAGACCCGTTTCACTTCGCTCACAAGCGCAGCTGGCCCACCAATCTCCTCAATCTCGACGATTTCGCCACGCTCGCCCACTCGTGCCACCGCGACGACAGTTCCTTGCGTGCCGCTTAACTGGGCAACTCTGGGGTAGCGCGGTGCCACGGCGCGTCGAATTGCTGGTTGCGGCAAGCTCTCCTGGGCGCGCAGATCAAGGTCAGTAAACAGCGACGAACAAATCATGATAAGAAACAGTGTTCTCATGGCTTCCCTTCTGCCGCTCTGAACGGCAGCAAGCACGGCGAGTCCCACCGAATGACTTCCCATCTTGATCTACGGCCGCAGAAACGTCCGCGTTGCGGTTTCTCGCTTCACTTGATAATAGCTGTGCATTGCCGCGAGGATTTCGGGTGGAAAGCGTTTCGATGGCGGCCGCTCCAGAACTAATACGGCGAAACGGTGAGCGCGCAGGTCTTCGACGAGGGCCTGCGCTTTCACGCGGCCTGCTCGGATGTACTCGCTCGCGTTGAATGGTTCGTAGAGTAACGGTTTGCCTGCTTCGTGGCACAGCAACAGGTCTTCGCACAGCGCCGGTCCGGGGATGCCGCGCAGGTAGGCGAGGTCCGCCGCATACTCCTGTTCGGCTTCGGCCAGGTGCTTCATCCTGGCCGCTGTCCCGCCGTGCAACACCGGATGGCCCGCGGGGAGAAAGCAAACTCCCAGCAACAGCGGCGCCGCCCACTGCACGCGCGGCATGTCGGGCATCGTCGCGCCTACCAAGCCAGCGAGCATACAAACCGCGAAGACCGCGTCGAACGCCGTGTTCGACGCGACGCCGGAAGCGCCTGCCGCCAGGAGAGATTCGACGGCCGCAAACGCCAGCATCCA
>CAZDIZ010000120.1:1887-4472 GCA_964505625.1 uncultured Solibacteraceae bacterium
CCTGCCGCCAGGAGAGATTCGACGGCCGCAAACGCCAGCATCCACAACAGCAGATTCCGGCGGTCAACACTCGCAAGCCGGTACGCTCCGAAAGCGGCGGCCAGTGTGACGAGTCCGGATATATACAGCGCGGCAAGCAGTCCGCCGGCGGCGTCCACGAACGAGTACGCGCGCGGTCCGAACAGGTGCGCGAAGAAGTGCGTGCCGTCACGCGCCAGCACCCAAATGGTGAGCAGCGCCGCGAGCGCCAGTGCCGTCGAAAGCCACAACACCGCCCGGCGGCGTTGCGCAAGGAGCAGATGCACAAAGACGGCCGCCGGAAACGCCACGACCGTCTGTTTCACGAACAACGCCACGCAGCAGAGCGCCGCTGAAACAATCACGCAGACCGCGGACTCCGGCCGGCGCAGGTACACAACCACACCCGCCAGGGTGAGCGCGTGCGCCAGCATTTGCGGATCGTTCATCCCGATGTACTGCGGCGCCAACGCCGCAATCGACAGCAGAACCAACGGCGCCGCAACCGCTCCAGCTCGCCACGAACGGGCCTCGAACGCCGCGATCGCCCCGGCCAGCGCCGCCGCCGCGAGCAGCGCCGCGAGCGCAATCCAGCGGCCCGCTTCATTCACGCCGCCAAACACGCCGCGCGCCGCCGCCAGCAGGTGAAACCATAAAGGCGGGTAGTTGGCCACGGTGTAGCCCGGCGGAGAAGCGTATACGCCTTGTCCTTGCGCCACGGCGGTCGCCCAGTATGCGTTCCAGCCTTCGTTGTAGTTGAACGAAACGTGGCTCGCCGCGCGGTGAACAGGCACCCACAACGCGACCAGGGCCATCACCCAAAGCAATAGCAGGGGGAGGAATCCGGCCGTCCGGCGGGCAAAAGAGGCGTGTGGCACGTCCCGTTCATTCTACAATTTCCGCGCCTGTGGAAAAACAGTGGAAAACAGGTGCCGCCGGTGGATAACTAGCGAGGATACCCCAAAAAGCGAATGCCCATCCGTTGGGGGATGGGCATTCCCTTTTAACTCCCTGGCTTACCAGGGCGATGTTAATGGGAGAATCAGATTCGACGGCGTCGCGGCCGTGAGAACCTGTTGTGATTGGATATTAGGGCCTCCGCAGCCTGAAGTCAAGGAAAAAAGGACATCGAAAAAAACGCCCCTAAGCCTTTAGAATCAAGCCGTTTAGGGAAACTGTGGAAATTCGCGGGCCTGTTGAAAACTCGCGTAAACGCCCTGTGCCGCCCCCCGGGTTTCTCTCTAAGCAGAAGAAACCAGCCAGCTTATTTTTCGCTCGACAGGTCCAGCGTGATGACATTTTCCGACGCGGGCGTCCACCCGAACCAACGGCGCGCAATTGTGCGCAATCCGCCGAACGCCAACCCAGAAACCAGCGCGAAAACCAGCAGCAGCCCGATCAAATAGCAGATGTTCAGGATGAGGTCGCCGACGTTGTCGCGTCTGGTGGCAACTCTTTCATTCCAAGTTATTTCCGCTTCGTAACGAACGCGTGCAAGCAGTTTCTCCGCGGCGTTGGCGTCCTTGGGAGACGCAATCACAGCCACCAGCGGACCACTGCGTTTAACCATCGCGCCGCCCAGTTTCTGAAACGCGCCCTCCTGTTCACGGGCGATGTGAGGGGTGGGGTAGGAAAATACTACAAGAGTCATTTCTCCGCCGTCGGCACGATAGCGAGCCAGATGCGCCTCGGCGCCGAAGCGGAACCCGGCCAGGGCGGCGGGAAACTGCGGCGCGAAACGCTCCAGAGCGGCCGGCCCAACAACGTGGCGGCGCGAATTGGCAATCATGTCCTGAGGCGGCAGGTTCGCCGCCAGGACCGGAAGCGGAGACTGCTCATACCTCGCCAGACTACCAACAAGTGCCTTCAAATCAGCATCCTCCGGCCGAGCGCCGGAGAACAGGAACAGGTAATTGCCGCTGGCGAGCCAAACGTCCGAACCAACTTCGGCGGCGAGCTTCCCCAAAGCGCTGGGCTTCGCGTCCGGTGCGATCTGCCAGTAGAAGGCGGCGAAGGCTCCCGTGGAATCCCGGAATTTCCAAGCCGTTGCGGTCAGTTTGCCGCCTTTGGCGGAGGTGAAGTTGGCGCGTTCGGCGTCATCCAGGCCGCATTCGTCCCAGATCGCCCGGTCAGCCGACGGTGCCGCCGGCGCCACGCCGGTGCGCGTAAAGCCGCCGAAACGATCCGGCCATAACCCGCCGAACGCGGACGCGGCGCAAAACAGCGCCAACGCCCATCCACGCGCGAACGAAATCACTCCCCGGCTCCGCAGCATTTCTTGTACTTCTTTCCGCTTCCGCACGGGCACAACTCGTTGCGCCCGACCTTCTTGCCCTTGACGACCGGGCCTTGCGGCGTGGAAGCTTCTCCGCCGACGAATTGCAGCTCGGCCATCTCCCGGTCCTTCTTGCGCTGAATGTTGCGCGTGAAGTCCAGCATGGAGCTTTGGGCGACCGGAGGGGGCGCGGCGGCAGGCACGGCTTCCGGCTCTTCCCCTTCCACATACTCTTCTTCCGGGAACGGCATCATGGGCCGCCCGTCCTGGACCGGCTGCAGGAAGAACAGGA
>CAZDIZ010000120.1:4572-13184 GCA_964505625.1 uncultured Solibacteraceae bacterium
ATGCCTTCCTTCAGGTGATCCATCGACAGCAGGTGATCTTTCCACTGTCCGTCGATGACATGCAGCATGATCATGCGCTCGGTTTCGCGCATGACTTCGACGCCCACCAGCTTTTCCTTTTCGGTGTAGCGCGCGTCGAGCTGCTCGACGATGGTCTCCTCGATGGCGTCGCGGCCCAACCCGTCCAGGTCGGCGATGACGATCTTGTGGCCGAACGCGGTGAGGATGTCCGACTGCAAGGCAGCCAGTTCCCACGACGTCGGATGCGCGCCTTCCGGACAACGCGTGCTCACGGCCGAGCCGACAATGCCGCGCACCATTTCCAGGATGCGTTCGCGTTGATCGGCGCCTTCCAGCAACTGGCGCCGCATACGGTAGACGTATTGCCGCTGCTTGTTCATCACATCGTCGTATTCGAGGATGTGTTTGCGGGCGGCGAAGTTCTGCGCTTCAACGGCCTTCTGCGCTTTCTCGATACGCCGCGTGATCAAGCGTGATTCGATGGGCACGTCTTCTTCCATGCCCAAACGCAGCATCAGTCCCTGGATGCGCTCGCCGCCGAAGATGCGCAGCAGGTCGTCCTGCAACGAAAGGAAGAAGCGCGAGCTACCAGGATCGCCCTGGCGGCCGGCGCGTCCGCGAAGCTGATTGTCGATGCGGCGGGATTCGTGGCGTTCGGTGCCCACGATGTGCAACCCGCCAAGCGACACTACTTCATCGTGTTCGAGATCGGTCTGCGCCTTGGCTTCGCGATAGAACTCTTCCCAACGCGCGCGCGACACACGATAGAACTGGCCCAGGTGGTGGAAGTGATAAAACTCGTTGTCGCTGAGAAAAGTCTCCTGGCCTTCGGGCAACACTTCGACCAGTTTCTGGCGCAGGCACTGCTCCTTGGACATGAACTCGGCGTTGCCGCCCAGCAGAATGTCGGTACCGCGGCCGGCCATGTTGGTTGAGACGGTGACGGCGGCCTTGCGGCCAGCCTGCGCGACGATGGCGGCTTCGCGGTCGTGGTGCTTGGCGTTGAGCACTTCGTGCTTGACGCCCATGCGCTTGAGGATGCCGGAGAGCTTTTCGCTCTTCTCAACCGAAATAGTGCCGACCAGCACGGGTTGGCCTTTTTCGTTGCGCTCCTTGATTTCCTTGGCGGCGTTGCGGAACTTCTCTTCCTCGGTGCGGTAGACGATGTCGGCGTTCTCGATGCGGATGAGCGCACGGTTGGTGGGAATCACCACCACATCGAGGTTGTAGATCTTCTGGAACTCGGCGGCTTCGGTTTCCGCGGTACCGGTCATGCCGGCGAGCTTTTTGTACAGGCGGAAGTAATTCTGGAAGGTGATGGTGGCGAGCGTCTGGTTTTCGCGCTCGATCTTCACGTTTTCCTTGGCTTCAACGGCCTGGTGCAACCCGTCGCTCCAGCGGCGTCCGGGCATGAGGCGGCCGGTGAACTCATCGACGATGACCACCTGTCCGTCATTGACCACGTAATCCTTGTCGCGGTGATAGAGGACGTGCGCGCGCAGCGCCTGCTGCACGTGGTGGTTCCACTCCATGTTCACCGCGTCGTAAAGGTTGCCGACGCCCAGCAGCTTTTCGCACTTGAGCACGCCCTCTTCGGTGAGGCCCACGCTGCGGTGCTTTTCATCGACGGTGTAGTCGCCGGTCAGGTACTTTTCGCCGGGCTCCTTGCCTTCGATCACTTCGCCGCGAATCAGCTTCGGAATGATGCGATTCACCTTGTAGTACTTGTCGGTGGATTCCTCGCTGGGACCGGAGATGATGAGCGGGGTACGCGCTTCGTCGATCAGGATCGAGTCGACTTCGTCGACGATGGCGTAGGCGTGTTCGCGCTGCGCGCAATCGTCGAGGCGAAACTTCATGTTGTCGCGCAGGTAGTCGAAGCCGAACTCGTTGTTGGTGCCGTAGGTGATGTCGCAGTTGTAGGCGGTGCGGCGTTCCTGGTCGTCCAGATCGTGCACGATGGTGCCCACCGACATGCCGAGGAACTTGTAGATCTGCCCCATCCACTCGGCGTCGCGCTTGGCCAGGTAGTCGTTGACGGTGACGACGTGTACGCCCTTGCCGGCGAGCGCGTTCAAATAAACCGGCAGCGTGGCGACCAGCGTTTTGCCTTCACCGGTCTTCATTTCGGCGATCTTGCCGCGGTGCAGAACGATGCCGCCGATCAACTGCACATCGAAATGGCGCATGTTGAGTGCGCGGCGGCCGGCTTCGCGGACGACGGCAAAAGCTTCAACTAGAAGGTCATCAAGCGAGGCGCCTTGCGCCAGGCGCTCACGGAAAGCCACGGTTTTGGCCGCGAGTTCGGCGTCGGAAAGTGCAGTGACTTGAGGTTCGAGCTCATTGATAGCCGCGACTAGAGGCCGGATACCTTTGATTTCGCGCTCGTTTTTGGTGCCGAAAATCTTGGCGAGAATGGCGTCAATCATACGGAGGGATGCACCTTCATTGTACTGCACACGGAAGACGGAACTGGCGCGTCAGCTCACGCGGCCGTCGCGGAGGGTCAGGATTCGGTGGCAGTGGGCGGCGATGGAATCGTCGTGAGTCACCACGAGCATGGTGGTTTGGAAACGCTCGTGAACTTGCACGAGCAGATCCAGGATGACGGCTCCGGTGGCCGAATCCAGACTACCGGTGGGTTCGTCCGCCAGCAGCACCGGCGGCGAGCCGGAAAGCGCGCGCGCGATAGCGGCACGCTGGCGCTCTCCTCCGGAGAGTTGTTCGGGCAGATGGTGCGCGCGGTGATTCAGGCCCACGCACTCCAGGCATTCGGCGGCGCGCCGCGCGGCATGACGGGCGTCCTGCCCCTTAAGCAGCAGCGGCACCGTCACGTTTTCGATCACCGTGAGATTCGGTAACAGATGAAAGCTCTGAAAGACGAAGCCCACCGTCTCGCGGCGGAACAGCGCCAGATCGCGCCGGCTCATACGACCGAGCGGTTTGCCGTCAACCACGATCTCGCCGGACGAAGGCGTATCCACACCGCCAACCAAATTCAGCAGCGTCGTCTTGCCGGACCCCGACGGTCCCAGCAAGCCGACGATTTCACCCCGGCCGATTTCGAAGCTGACCTCGCGCAGCACTTCGATCGCGACATCGCCTGATGGATAGCTTTTCGAGACGTTTTCGACGCGAATCATTTCGTCCCCATCCGCAAGCCTTCCATGGTGAAACGGGCCGCGGGCAGCGGCAGATCGTAGCGAACGTTTTCGAGCGCCACGACGGTGCGTCCGCCCTGCCGTAGATTTTGCACCTCGATCGCGGCCGGCGTCCAGACGCCCTGCTTACGCGTGTGGCCGCTGGTCACAATGCGCTTCACCAACTCGCCATCGCGGAACAAGTCGGACCGCAGGGCGGCGTAGTTGGACTTGGCGATCCAGAACAGCTTGCGGTCGTACTGCGTCGGCCGTTTAGGTTGCGCCAGGATGCACCAACATTCCTGTCCCTGCCATGTTTCACGTTCGCTCTCGATGCGGTAATCGCACGAGTCGAGATCGCCTTCCTCGAGATCTTCGAACGACAGGTCGGTCGAATAGAAACGGCTGCCGCGGGAGCGAGGTGCGACGCGGCGCGCGCGCTCCACGGCCGGCGTGTAGAGCCACTGCTCGGAAGAACGCCCCGGCTCGGAGACAATGAGCAGCGCGACGCCTTTCACTTCGGCGGGTTCAAGAAAGCGAATCACCTGGCGGCTGCGGCCGGGTTGTCCGATGCGCTCAACCACCCAGCGCTTGTGCGACGACGCGCCGGAGCGGCTGACAACGTTGACCGCGCCCTCGTATCGCGTGGGCCGCGAGTAGGCCGCGCGGTATACCTGCTCCATGATGGAGCGCGCGTCCTCGGCGTGGAGCAATGTCACGGCGGAGAGCGCGAACAACAACCCGAGCGGACGGAGCATGCAGTGCAAGGAGCAAGTATAATGTCGGCTTGCACGGCCCGGCAACCGATTCCTCCCCACGCGCTTCCAACCGCGGAACCCTGCGCGCACTTTTCGCGCTGCTGATCCGCCCGAGCCTCGTGCGGCATCGCGCGCGCTACCTTCTGTCGCTAGCGGGAGTGATGCTGGCGACGGGTGTGTATGCAAGCATGCATCTGGCCAACGAGAGCGTACGCGAATCGTTTTGGGCCGCGACGGACCGTTTGGCCGGCAGCGCGGAGTTGTCCATACAGGGCGACGAGGCTGGCGTGCCGGAGGAAGCGCTCGACCGCGCCCGATCGGTTGCGTGCGTGGACGCGGCGGCGGCGTTGATGGTGCGCGTCGTATCGACGGAACTGGCGGGCGAAAGCGGACTGGCGGTGCTGGGCATCGACCTGCTCGATGAACCGCGCTTTCGCGAGTACCAGTTGGAAGGCGCGGACACCGGCGGCATCCAGGACGCGTTGTCGTTTCTGGCGCAACCGGATTCGGTGTTGGTGACGCGGCAACTGGCCAGCCGTCACGGCCTCGCGATGAATTCGCCGCTCGCGGTGTGGACGGGTTCGGAGAAGCGCATCTTGCGCGTGCGAGGATTCCTGGCCGAAGTGGGCGTGGCGCGCGCCTACAACGGCAACGTGGCAGTGATGGACGTTTACGCCGCGCAGCGCACCTTCGGCCGGCGCGGCTTGTTCGACCGCATCGACCTGGCTCTGGTGAAAGGCGCGGACGCGAACCGCTGCGCCGCCGCCGTGTCGCAAGTGGTTGGCGCGCAGTTGAAAGTGGCGCCGCCGCCCTCGCGCGCGAGCGGCGTGCAGGCGTTTTCGAACACCTACATGCTGCTGATTGAGTCTTCGGCGCTTCTGGGCGCGTTGATCGCGATGTTTCTGGTGCATCACGCTTCGGCCGTGGCGGTGGCACAGAGAGAGAGAGACATCGCCATTCTGCTGGGTCTCGGCGCGGACGAGCGCGCCATTGGATGGTTGATCGTGCTCGAAAGCGCGGCGGTGGGATGCGCCGGCGCTGTGGGCGGCGTGTTCGCGGGATGGATGGGCGCGCGGCACATGGGCGCGGCGCTGGGGCGGTTGCTGGAATCGGGCTACGGGATGTCGCTTGCGGTGGTGCCGCCGGTGGTGGACTGGCGTTGGGCGGTGTTGACGTGCGCGGCTACGGCGGTGTTCTGCGCGTTGAGTTCAATCACTCCGGCGCGCAACGCGGCGACGGTGCCCCCCATACAGCTAGCCGAAGCGCGGCGCTACTCGACGATTCCCGAACAACGCGGCGCGCCTGCCGCGCTGGTGGCTGCTGTGTGCGGCACTCTGGCGATGCTTTGGCAGTGGTACGACCGCCGTCCGCAGGCGCTCTACGTCACGCTGCCGCTGGCGGCACTGGCGCTGGGCTTCGGCGCGCGCTCGCTCACCTCGGCGGCGTTCCGGGCGCTACGGCGCGCGTTCGCGTGGATGTGGCCGCTGGAAGGACCGCTCGCGGTGGACGGGTTGATTCGAGCCAACCGCAAGGCTCGCGGCGCGGTGGTGGGACTAAGCCTGACGGTGGCCACCGCCATGGCGATTTCGAATCTGACCGCGGGCTACGCACACGCATTCCGCACATGGGCGCGCCAGTTGGTGAATGGCGATTTTCTGGTACATTCGTCAACCAATCTCGCCAGCCACGGCAAACTGTTTCCGCCGGAAGCGTTGGAACGTCTGCGGCGGACGCCCGGCGTCGCCGCGGTGATTCCGGTGCGCAGAATCAACGGCGAAGTGGAAGGCCGGCGCGCGCACATCATCGGTGTGGACATGAAGCTTTGGGCGCGTCACGGCGGATTGATTCGCGCGGGCGCTGAGCGTGGCGCGGTGATCTCGAAAGTCTTTTCGCGGCACATCGGCCGCGGAGTTGGCAGTTCAATTCGGGTCGCGACGCCCGGCGGATTTCTGGATCTGCCGGTCGTGGACGTGGCGGGAGATTTCTCGATCGAAACCGGCACTGTCTACATCGACTGGGAGACGTACCGCGCGCACTTTCGCGACGACGCCATCGGAATGTTCGTGATCTACGCAGCGCCGGGCGCTTCTAAGGCCGATGTGCGCCGCGCGCTCGCCGAACGGCTGGAGGCGGCCACGCCGGCAATGATTCTCGACGGCGAACAATTGCGCGCGCAAGCCGATGCCCTCGTTGACAAGTGGCGCGCCGTGGGGTTTGTGCAGATCGCGGTGGCCTGGCTGTTGTCGCTCGCCGGAACTGCCAGCTTCCTGGTGGTGTCGATCCGCGAACGGCGGCGCGAACTGGCGCTGCTCGGCGTGCTGGGCGCGGTGCCGGAGCAACTGGCGCGCTCCATCGTGATCGAAGCGGTAGGCGTTGCCTGCGCCAGCCTGCTGCTGGGCCTTCCCTTGGGAATCTTGCTTCACACATACCTGCTACTCACCATGCGCTATTCGGTAAACGGGTTCGATGTGCCGGTGGTGGTGGACACGTGGATACTGGTGGCACTGGTGGTGGCGATTCCGGCGGCGACGCTGCTCGCATCGCTGTGGCCCGCGCGTTCGGTGAAGGAAATGCAACTGGCGGGAGAAGTGGGCGCGGATGCCTGAAATCGAAATCGTAGTGGCGGATGACCGAAAGCGTCTGCGGCAGTTTGTCGGCTTTCCCTACCGGCTTTATGCGGACCATCCTTATTGGGTGCCGCCGCTGCGTTCGGAAGAAGAGGAAATGTTGGGGGCGCGGCATCCGTTCTTCCGGCATGCCTCCCGGGAGCTTCTGCTGGCGGTGCGCGCGGGTGAGACGGTGGGACGCATCGCCGCGATTGTGGACCGTAACGCGCCACCGGAACAGGGCAGTTTCGGCTACTTCGATTGCGTGGACGATGCCGGCGTGGCTCGGGCGCTAATCGATGCGGCGCGGCGATGGCTCCATGAGCAAGGCGCGCGGCTAATGCGCGGACCGTTCAGTCCATCACCCAACTACATCTCCGGCGTGCTGATCGACGGCTTCGACGATCCGCCGTGCCTCGGAATGCCGTACAACCGCCCGTACTACGATGCGCTGCTCCTCGAGGCTGGACTCGAGAAGGCCAAGGACCTACTGGCGCTGAGTATCGACATGGACCAACTGCGCGGACCGAAGGCGCAGCGCATGGCGCGGTTCGCGCTGAGTTTTCCGGGGCTAAAACTGCGCGCCGGCGATGCCAGACGCATGGAATCGGAGGCGCAACTGCTTTGGGAGACTTACGTCAAGGCATGGTCGGGGAACTGGGGATATGTGCCGCCGTCGCCGGACGAGTTCCGCTCGTTCGGCAAGCAACTGCTGGCGTTCTCCGACGAGCGCATGGTGCAGTTCATCGAATATCAGGGCAAAACCGTGGGCGTGATTCTGGCGTGCCCGGACTTGAACCAAGCGCTGCAACGCGCTAAAGGTAGCCTCTGGCCGCTGGGCTGGTGGCACATCGTGCGCATCAAGAAGACCGCGACGCGCGCGCGCGTCGTGCTGCTGGGCCTGGCGCCGGAGTGGCAAGGCAAGGGCGCGGCGGCGGCATTCCTTGCGATGGCGCAAATGGGCGGTCTGGAACACTATCGCCAGGTGGAAGCGAGTTGGATTCTTGAAGACAACCTGGCCGCACTGCGCGGATTAGATCTGCTGGGCGCGCGCGTGTACAAGCGCTACCGTTTGTATGAAGCTCCTGCGCCCTGACAAAAATGGTGGGTTGACGCTATTCCGCTTCCCGCGATTTGCGTGATATCGTATCAGGGATCAGTTTCGAGAATGTAACGGCTATGCGATTTCAAATTGTCCTCACTTTGCTTCTCTTCCCGGTGCTCGTCGTGGCACAGCAGATGACCATCGACGCCGCGGGACCCATGAATGGTGCCAGCTATGTTCCTTCCGGACTGCCCGGATCGGGTATTGCGCAAGGTTCGATCTTCATCGTGAAGGGGACGAACCTCTGCGCCACCGGCTACACGAAGAGAATGGAGTTTCCCTATCAGACGTCGTTGCAGGGGACCTACGTGCAGATCTACGTGGCGTCGCAGAATGTGAATGCGTACATGGTGTATGTCTACGGCGGATTGAAGGACGCCGACGGCAACACGTTCGATCAGATCGCCGCCATTATGCCGTCCACCACACCGGTGGGAACCGGCACCATGACAGTGTTCTACAACGGACGTTCGGTAAGCGTGCCGATCAAGGTAATCGCCAACGGACCGGGCATCTTCAGCCTGAGCCAGGCGGGCAGTGGGCCCGGCGTGATCACCGACAACGTGACGTGGAAGGTCAACACCATTACGAACGCATTCAACGACAAGACCTGGACCAACATCTGGGCGACGGGAATGGGGCCGCTGCCGTCAGGGCGCACCGATGATGTAACGCCGCCGGTGGGGAATCTGAATGTCAGCTTCGAACTGTGGGTGGGCGGACAACGCGTGGACGCGTCGCGCATCGCCTACTACGGGCGCGCGCCGGGCAATCCCGGTCTGGATCAAATCGCTTTCCAACCGCCGGTGGGCGTGACCGGTTGTTCGGTGCCGGTGTTCATCAAGACCGGTTCGTTCTACAGCAACACGGTGACGATGTCGCTCGGCTCATCGCTGCGTTGTTCGGACCCGCTGTCAGCCACCGCGGATCAGATGAACCGCATCGAGAGCGGCCAACAGATCAACACGGCGAAAGTGGCGCT
>CAZDIZ010000120.1:13284-18592 GCA_964505625.1 uncultured Solibacteraceae bacterium
CCGGTAATAAACTGAACGTGAACGCCACGCGCACGTTGACGGTGGCTTACGTGAAGGGTATCACCATCACATTCAACGCGGGGCGCAACGGAAACGTGATGGCGACCGGTTCGGTGACCACGGCTCCCACTTTCTCCAAGGTGACGGTGACCTTTGATGAATCCGCGACGCTGAAGATCGCGACCAGCGGCGGTTCAACCAGCGGCGTGGCGATGTTCCAAACCACGCTTTCGACCGGCTATTACAAGATGCTGGGCGCGGATTTGAAAAACGTCCAACTCGATCCCGACGCTAAAGTGGACCCGCTGTTTCTCAACAACGGTGGTGTGACGCTCACTACGCCGCGCACCGCCGACGTCGGCCCGATCAACACCACGGTTCTGATCCCGGCCAATCCCGTGGATTGGCCGGACAAGGACACCGTCGGCAACATCACGCGCAGCCAGGGCTACACCATTCGTTGGACGGGCGGCGATGCGTCGCGCGAGCACGTCGCCATCTACGGCCATTCGGCGGGCACGGCGGTGTCCGACGAGCTCACACCCGGTGTGGCGTTCGTGTGCACGGCGCCGGTGGATGCCAAGCAGTTCGCCATTCCGGCAAACATCTTGATGCAATTGCCCGCCAGCAAAACCACGAAAGCCGGCATCATGAGCATCGGCACGTCGCCGTTGAACAACGCCGACAACTTCACGGCCGAAGGTATCGAGTCGGGCAAGTTCACCTTTACGCAAACCGTGGTCCGGAGTGTCACGTACCAGTAGTCTCTTCGGCATTACGGTTTGCCTGCTGGCACTTGGTGGGCCGCGCGCGCAAGCGTGGCGGCCCACGCTCGAACAGCGCGGGTTCATCGAGTGGCGCAGTCTGTTCTATGTGGACCGCGTGCCGGGTGATCCCGAGCAGCACGCCGGACAGGCGCGCGCGCGTTGGGAAGGCTCGCTCCAGTTGAGTGGAGCCTGGTCCGCGCTGTTCGGTTTTGAGGCCACCGGCGACACCTATGACGATGTGCGCCGTGACGGCGGCATTTTCTGGTTCGACCGTTCGCTGCGGCGTCCGATGGCGAACGTGCGCCGGTTGAGCGTGCGCTACAACGGTGCGCACTGGACGTTCGAAGCCGGCAAGCAGATCATCCGCTGGGGACAGACCGATCTGTGGAGCCCGGTGGATCGCTTCGCGCCACGCGACTTTCTCTATCCCCTCGATCCCGAATATCTGGCCGTAACGGCGGCGCGCGCCGCCTATCGCCGCGGCAACAAGCAAATCGAAGCCGTCTACGTGCCGCGATTCACGCCCGGCCGGCTCCCGCTTCCCGGCCGGCGCTGGATGCAAATGTCGGAGGAGATCTACTGGTACGAATTCCGCGACATCGGCAATCGCTATCCCGGAGGCGGGCAGTTCGGCGTTCGCTTCCGGCACGATTTCCGCGGGACCGATTATGCGCTCACTTACTTCGACGGCTACAACAACACTCCCTCGCAAACGCTGCTCTACAATCCGTTCACGGAAACCATCAAGCTGCGCCGCGACTACCCGAAAACGCGCATGGCCGGCGGCGATGTTTCCCGCTCGACGCCGTGGGTGCTCCTGCGTGGCGAGACGGCCTGGTTCACCAGCACCACACCCTACACCGACGACTACATACAATACGTCGCTGAAGCCGAACGCACGCAGGGTCCGTTGACATTCATTGCCGGCTACACCGGCGAGAAGATTCTGGAAGACCGCGCCAAAAACCGGCTGGCTCTGGACCGCGCGCTGGCGAACCTGTTTCTCGGACGCGTCTACTGGAACATCAACGCCCGCAACGACGTCAAGACTGAGCTACTGGTCCGTCGCGATGGCGATGTTTTCGGCATCAAGGCGTCGTACAGCCGGCAGTTTAGGGAGCGGTGGCGCGTTACGGCCGGTTACGCGTGGCTGCGCGGCGATCCGCAGACCGCTATCGGCCGCTACAACCTGAATTCACACGCGAGCGTGAGCGTGCGTTACAGCTTTTGACGGAGCCAGTTTCCGGCCCAACGCTTCCGCCACCACGGCCACGGCCAACCCCGCCACAGCGTCCACCGCGTAGTGATACCGCCCGTAAACAGTGGCGACGGCAATCAGCGTGGCGACGGTAATCAACGAACGGCCCACCCAGGGAAAGTCCGGCAGCAGGCGCCGCATCGCAAAGGCGCTGGCGAACGCAGCCGACACGTGCGCGCTTGGAAACACGCTGGTGCGGATCCCCATGCTGCCGACGATGGCGAGATTCAAATCGCGGAATACGTTGACTTCAGTGGGAAAGCAGTCGCCGGGGAACAGCAATCGCGGCGGCGCGGATGGGAAGAGCGGAAACAGCGCGTAGGAAAGAAACGCGCCGAGAAACGCCGTGAAGTAGAACGAATCGACGAGACTTCTTCGCCGGCACGCGAACAGGAACAACACGCAGAACGGCGTGAAGAAGTAAACGATGAAGTAGCCCAATTCGAGCAGGGTGGGCAGCAGCGGCCCCAGGCTCTCGATGAACCGCGTGAGTCCCAGATCGTTCAGCAGCCAACGGTCCCACACCACCCAGCTTTGTTCGAGATGGTTTTGCGCGGCGTCGTTGCGGAACCATCCCATCTCGCGATAAGCCAACGCAAACAGTGCGGCCGGATACATATCGCGAAGCACATCGAACACCACGCAACGCCGCAGGCTGTAAGCGAAGGAAAAGACCCAGAAGTTACCCAGCGCCAGTAGGTTTATGCCGCACACCGCGAGCGTGACGCTGAGCGGTACGGGAAGCGCGACGTAGAGAAGCGCGACGTATCCAAAGTAGGCGACGGCAACCCACTCGGAGCGGCGTAGCTGCATGGGTGATCGAAGTCACTGCCCAGTATACACTGCCACTCCGCGCTGGCACTGCCGGTCTAGTTGTGGTTTGATAGGTTCGATATTCAAACGAACGAGGTGCCGCATCTGAATGGAACATCGCGATAACGAACTCGCCGAACGTGTGCTGAACACCATCACCAAAGCGCTGCGGCTTCCGCCGGAGGAGGTCACGCTTGACAGCACGTTCGAGGATTTGGGGATCGATTCGCTGGACGTCATCAGCCTGGTCTTCGAGCTCGAACAAGAGTTCAACATCGAAATCCCAGACGAGGAAGCGCGATCCATTCGCGGCGTGCGACAAGTTGTCGATGGCGTGAGCCGGCTGGTGGCGACATCGAATTCGGCCTCGCAAGCGTCATGACGCGCGTCGCTGTCACCGGCCTGGGCGCGATTTCCGCCATCGGCTTGAACGGTGCGGAATTCTGGCGCGCGCTGTGCGAAGGCCGCTCGGGCATCCGTCCGTTGGATATTGCGTTGCACGCACCTTTGCGTTTCAGCAAAGGTGCGCAGGCGGTCGAATTCCGGCCCGAAGCTCACTTCGAGCCCAGGCAGATCGACTTAATGGACCGCTTCGCGCAATTCGCGCTGGTGGCGGCGCGCGAAGCCGTGGCCGACGCCCGAGTCGAGTGGACGCCCGCGCTGCGCGAAAGCACCGCTGTCGTGACGGGGTCTTGCGTGGGCGGGCAATCTGCGGAAGATCAAGGGTTCGCCGACCTATATAAGAGCGGTCGAGCCGGTGTGCACCCGCTCTCGATTCCGCGCATCATGGCCAACGCCGGCGCGAGCCACATCTCGATGGAACTGGGGCTCACCGGCATCGTCTACGCGGTATCGACCGCTTGCGCTTCGGCCGCGCACGCCATCGGGCAGGCCTTCTGGCTGGTGCGAAGCGGACAGGCGGCCATGGCCATCGCCGGAGGAAGCGAAGCACCGTTCAGCTACGGCCATCTGAAGGCATGGGAAGCCATGCGCGTGGTTTCGCACGACACCTGCCGCCCGTTTTCGCGCGACCGTTCGGGGATGATCCTGGGCGAAGGCGCGGCCATGCTGGTGCTCGAACCACTCGATGCGGCGCTCGCGCGTGGAGCGCGCGTTTATGCGGAAATCGCGGGGTTCGGTTCGTCGTCCGACGCCGCGCACATCACGCAGCCGTCGGCCGAAGGCCCCGCGCGAGCCATGCGCGCCGCGCTCGCCGACGCCCACGCGGACGCAAACGAAGTGAGCTACATCAACGCGCACGGCACCGGCACGCAGGCGAACGATTCCATCGAAGCCACCGCCATCCGGGCGGTGTTCGGCGAGCGCGCCATCCCCGTGAGTTCCACCAAATCCATGCACGGGCACGCGCTGGGAGCATCGGCCGCGATGGAAGCCGTCGCCACGGTGTTGGCTCTGCGCGAGGGCGTGTTGCCGCCCACCGCGAACTTCACCGCCGCCGATCCGCAATGTGATCTGGACGTGGTCGCGAATCAGGCACGGCAGGCACAAGTGGAAACCGCGATATCGAACTCGTTCGCTTTCGGCGGGCTGAACGCGGTGCTGCTGTTCCGGCGCTAAGACGAGATTCCGTATTCCTTCAAACGATACTGCAGCGTTCGCAAGCCGATGCCGAGTTGCTTTGCCGCTTTGGTGCGATTGCCGCCGTTTTCGCGCAGCGCGTCTTCGATGGCTTTGCGTTCGATGTCCTTGAACAACACCGGATGCGCGGGCGTGCCCGCCGCGATGGGAAGGTCCTCCGGTTCGATGGTCGCCTCGCACAGGATCGCCAGACGCTCCATGGTGTTTTCGAGTTCGCGCACGTTGCCCGGCCAGTGGTACGCCATCAGTGCGGTTTCAGCCGCCGGCGACAGCGTGAGGTCCGCCTTGCCGAGTTCGCGCGAGGCGCGCAGCAGAAAGTGCCGCGCCAGACGCCGTATGTCGGCGGGCCGCTCGCGCAGCGGCGGCAGCACGATGGGGAAGGTGTTCAGACGGTAGTACAGGTCCTCGCGGAATTTGCCTTCCTCGACGCGCTGCTTCAGATCTCGATTGGTGGCGGCGATGATGCGTACGTCGGCGGTCATCTGGCGTGTTCCACCCACGCGCTCGTACGTCTTCTCCTGCAACACGCGCAGCAGCTTGGCTTGCAGGCTGGCGTCGAGTTCTCCGATTTCGTCCAGAAACAGCGTCCCGCCGTGCGCGCGCTCGAAGCGGCCGGCGTGCTGCGCCACCGCGCCGGTGAAGGCTCCGCGCTCGTGACCGAACAGTTCGCTTTCGATCAAGCTGGGGGAAAGCGCCGCGCAGTTCACCGGAACGAAGACGCGTTGGGCGCGCGGGCTGTTGCTGTGTATGCAACGCGCGATCAATTCCTTGCCCGTGCCGCTTTCGCCGGTGATCAGAACGGTGGCCTGCGTGGGCGCCACCTTGCGCACCAGTTCAAGCGCTTTGGCCATGCGCGGATCTTCCGCCACCA
>CAZDIZ010000120.1:18692-19961 GCA_964505625.1 uncultured Solibacteraceae bacterium
CCGCCGCAGTTCAAGCGTGCCGCCGAGCGACACGGCAATCTTGCGCGTGATTGCCAGGCCCAATCCGGTCCCGAAGGCCTTGGTGGTGAAGAAAGGTTCAAACAGACGCGCCGCGGCTTCATCCGAGATGCCGTTTCCGGAATCCACAACGGAAATGCCGATCCCTCGTTTGCCGTCGCGCCGGACTTCGATGCGCACTTCGCCGGGCTGTGCCGCCGGAATGGCTTCGATGGCATTGCGCGTGAGATTCAGCAGCGCCTGTCC
This sequence comes from uncultured Solibacteraceae bacterium, assembly GCA_964505625.1. Lineage (GTDB taxonomy): Bacteria > Acidobacteriota > Terriglobia > Bryobacterales > Bryobacteraceae > JAJFUV01. Next base: position 18,957 of record CAZDIZ010000120.1, read on the forward strand.
AAGCAGTTCCGGATCGGTTTGCCACGCCAGCACACTATCGGAAACCGACAGTTCGATGGGACGTTCGCCGATCAACTGGCGTCCGTGCCCGTTGATGCGCGCCGCGACCTCGCTCCATGCGGTTGTGCGCGGACGCGGCTGCGGCGGGCGGCCGTAGGAGAGCAGGTCGTTCACCAGCGATTCCAGCCTCTGCGTTTCTTCAATCGCCGGCTTGAGCAGATCGCGTGTGGGTTGATCGACCCGCTCGCCCGCAAGCTGCACGTAGCCCTTGATGGTGCCCAGCGGGTTGCGGATCTCGTGCGCCAGCACCGCGGCCATCTTGCCGATGTGCGCCAGGTGCTCCATTTCCAATTGACGCTCGCGCAGACGCGCCGTCCGGCGCATAGCCCACAGCGCATAGACCGACAGCAACACCAACACCAGCCCGCCCACCGAAGCCACGATCACGTTGTGCCGCGCGTGCACTACCAGGAAGTCCGCCGCCGCCGGGTCGAGGTCGACGCGGGCAATACGCAACTCGGCGCCGGAATGAAAAGGGATGTAGGCGCGGAAGACGTCGCCGCCCTGCTCCCGCACGGTTTCGGTGCGAAACAACTCCCGGCCGTCCCAAAGCGGCGCGAGGGCAGGCGCATCGTCGCCGGGTCCGCGCGCTATGACGCGCAGGTCAACCAGATACGGCTCGTCCTGGCTCAACGTTTCGACCAGCGCTTCGCTCGAAGCTGTGTCGCTCAAGTTCTCCAGACGCGCCGCCAGCAGTCCCACACGATGCCGCAGGTAAATGGCGCGTTGTTCATCGATTTCGCGAAACGTGCGGAGGGAACTGAACAGCAATACCAGCGGAAGCGCGGTGACCGCCAGCGGCAGGACCACGCGAGAAGCGATTTGTAAGCGGTGTCTCAAGTTCCCGCGACCAATCTCCACAATTACTATATCCGTAAGGTAAGCACGTTTAGCGCCATGCTGCGCCATCAATAGGTTGAGTTGGCCCTACCGCGCAACGATTGC
>CAZDIZ010000121.1:0-19788 GCA_964505625.1 uncultured Solibacteraceae bacterium
GGCGCCGGATCGCGAAGGGAACAAGGGCGGCCGGCGCGAACCAGCCGCCCTGCATTATACCTAGAACGTGAAGCGCGTGCCCAGTTGGAATTGGCGCTCGCGCGTTAAATTGGTGCCAGTCGCGGAAATCGACTGGAAGTCGGTGCGCGGGAACAGGATCGTGCCGCGCACGTTGTACTGCGTGGTGTTGATGCCGCTTATGTTGACGCGGTTGAGCATGTTGAAACCCTCCGCGATCAACTGCCAACGGAACCGGTCGCCGAACTTGATCTCGCGAGCCAAGCGAAGATCCAGCGTGGCCAGGCCCGGATAGACGTAAGTGTTGCGGCCGATGTCCGGCACGCGGTAGCTGCCGCCCACGCCGTAGAGTCCGCCCAGAATGCCGGCGGGCGTCGGGTTGCCGCTGGTTGAGCCGGAGTAAGGCTTGCCGTCGGCCAGCGTGAGAATCGTCGAAAGCTGGAAGCCGTCGAAGGCCCGGCGCAGCCCCTTGTTGCTCAGCTTGCTGAACGGCGGCTGCCACATCGCCGACATGGTGAAACGCTTGCGCTGGTCGAAATCGCTCAGCGCGTAGTCCTGCTTCAGATTGTAAGGATTCGACGGCTGGTTGCTCGACGAGAACGTCTGCGAACTCTGGCCGTTATCCTGCGCCTTGGAGATGGTCAAGCCGGCCTGGAACTGCACGCCGTGCGAGAACCGCTTCTTGGCCTGCAACACCATGCCGTGATACCAAGTGTTCACCACGCTCTCGGCGATGGTGAGATAACCGTAGTTGGTGTTGGGTCGCGTGCCGCTCCAGAAGGGGATCGTGAACGTCCGGGCCACGTTCGAACACGTAGTGCTGGACCCGACCTGCGGATCCGCGCACACCGTGTAGGTGGCGGTTTGCGATTGCGGATTCAGGTTGGTGTCGCGGAACAGCGGCATGCGCTGGCCGCGCGTCGCCATGTAGGTCGCGTTCACCGTGAAATCCTTGGCCACTTCCTGCTCGACGGAGAACTCCATCTGGTAGATCAGCGGATTGGCGAAATCGTCGGCCGCGAACAGCGCGTCCGGCCTGCCGGCCGTACCGGTCGGGATTTCCGTCAGCACGTTCGGGAACACCGGCGATCCGGCCGTGGACGGAATGAACGAATACGACTTGAAGCGAACGCCGTTGTTGGTGATCAGGTTCGCCATCGTCGAATTCTGCGTGCGCCCGTAATACAGGCCCGCACCCGCGCGGATCACAGTCTTCGACTTGCCGAACGGATCCCAACTCACTCCCATGCGCGGACCGAAGTTGTTCCTGTCGGTGTTGATGCGCATGGTGCCGGGCAGCGCCGAATTGCCGGTCAGCTCCGGCACGGTCTGCAGGTCGTAGCGCAGCCCGAAGTTCAACGTCAGGTTCGGCAGCGGCTTGAAACTGTCTTCGATGTAGAAGGCCAGGTCCGTGGTGGCGAACTCGGTCTTGCCGTTCAACCCCGCCGTGTCGAACTGCTGATAGAAACTCGTGTAGTGCTTTCCGGTGACGCCGTCCGAGCCGCTGGTCGGTGTAGCCACGCAGTTCTTGAGCGGCAACGGCAGCGCGGCGTTCGAACAATCCAGCGCGAACGCGTTCAGCGTCGAATAGGAGTTGTACTCGCCGCCGCCGCGATACAGGTTGATCATCAGGTCGTTGACCCGCGTGTAATCGTAGCCGTACTTGATCGAATGGCGGCCCTTGAGCCAGCTAAAGTTCTGCGAAAGCTGCCACCGCTTTTCGTCCGGATATGCTCCGCGAGGCAGGTAGTTCGGCATGCCGAAGTCGAAGCCGTTGGTCACGGCCACCGCGGGACCCGCGGCGTTCGGCTGCTGCGCCTCGAAGTCACGGCCCCACTGGAAGCGCAGTTCGCTAACCAGGTTGGGGGTAACCACCGCCGTCCAGCGCGCGATCACGGTTTCGTTCTTCACGATGTCGCTGCCGTTGGCGCTTTCGTGGTAGCGATAGGTGGGCGCAGTCTGGATGCCGTTGGGCGAATCCCAGCGCAGAATGTTGATGGTGGTCGAAATCTGGTTGCGCGGAGTGGCGTTCCAGTCGACTCTCGACAGGCCCAGCCACTGGTTGCCTTCGCGGGCTTGCGGCCCTTGTAAGCTCTTGAAGAAGTTCACCGCGTTGGCAAAGCCCGGCGCCGTGCCCGTCTGGGTGAAGAACGTGGAAGAGTTCGGAACCACCACGGCCGGGAACACGCGCTTCTGCTGGTCGTAGCTCAGGAAGTAGAACAACTTGTCCTTCACGATCGCGCCGCCCACCGACGGGCCGAACTGCTGGCGCCGGTCCTTGGGCTTTTCGGCCAGGCTCAGCGCGCGCAGCGCCGGAGCCGAAATCGAGTTCTTCGCGTTCAGGCTTTCGTCGCGGATCAGGTAGAAGAACGAACCGTGGATGTCGTTGGTGCCCGACTTGGTCACCGCGTTCACCACGCCGCCGGCCGAACGGCCGTACTGCGCCGAGAAGTTGCTGGTGCCCACCTGGAATTCGCGGATGGCTTCCGAGCTGACGCCATAGGACAACCGCGTGCGGCCTTTGGCTTCCGAGAAGAAGGCCTGGTTGTTGTCCATGCCGTCGATCATGTTGTTGTTGTAAAGTCCGCTGATGCCGCGGAAACTGATCAGGCCGTAGCCGCCGTCGTTGGTCGCGCCCGGCGTGGTCATCACGAACGCATCCCAACGCCGGCCGTTCAACGGCAGGTTCAGCATGTCGTTCAGGTTCACCACCGTGCTGACTTCGGTCTTATCGGTTTCGACGGCCGAAGCATTGGCTTCCACCGTGACCGTCTCGACGGTCCCCGAGACCGTCATCGCCAGGTCCACTGCCGTGCGCGCGCCGATCGCGAGCGTCACTCCCGTGCGCACGAGCTTGGCGAATCCGGCCTTGGTGGCCTTGATTTCGTATGGCCCCGGTTGCAGCGCGACCACTTCATAGCGGCCCGCCGCGTTGGACGTCACCGTGCGGCCCACGTTGGTTTCCACGTTGCGCACGGTCACGTCCACGCCCGGTATGACAGCCCCGCTCGGGTCCGTCACCACGCCTTGCATCGACGCGGTGCCGGCCGACGACTGGGCAAACGCCGCTCCCATAGCGAGAGCGATTAGACAAAGGACTGCTAGACTGAATTTCCTCATTCAGGTACCCCCTCCTCTAGGATACTAAACCGGCTTCATGAATTTCCTGTGACAGCCGGGTGTCGATCCCTTCAAGATCTCCCCTGCCTACACCGCGCCGGTGTCCACCCACTCGCCCCGGCGGGCGCTTTCAATCACTGCGTCGCAGACGCGCTGAGTTTGCAGCGCGGTGCGGAAATTCGGTTGCGTGGGCGTGCCTTTTTCGATGCCTTCGACAAAGTCCGCCAGCGCGTTCAGGAACGTGTGTTCGTATCCGATGCACGTTCCCGGCACCCAGTAATGGCTCATGTAGGGATGCTCGGAGTTCGTCGTGTGTATCTTGCGCCAGCCGGTCAAGTGCGACTCGGTCTTTTTGCCGCTTTGCATCTGTTTGTATTCGAAAAACTGTAAATACTCAGGCTCTTCCAGGTCGAAATACAGACTTCCTTCGGCACCGTTGAGTTCCCAAGTATTGAAGTTCTTGCGGCCGCGGGCGTAACGCGAGCTTTCAAACGTACCCATCGCTCCGTTGGCGAACAGCGCCAGGAACATGCAGGCGTCGTCGATGGTCACCGGTTCGACCTTGCCGCTCACCGCATGCTTGCGTTCCTTGATGAAAGTCTCGGTCTTGGCTACCACGCGCGCGATGGGCCCGTTGAGCCACATGGCCGTGTCGATCGAATGCGCGAGCAGATCGCCGGTGACGCCGCTGCCGGACACCCGTGCATCAAGCCGCCACAGCGCGTCGCCGCCCTGCGGCACGTCGGCCGAAATGGTCCAGTCCTGCAAGTACGTCGCGCGATAGTGGAACGCGCGCCCGATGCGTCCTTCGTCGATGATCTGCTTGGCCAGCGAAATGGACGGCACGCGGCGGTAGTTATACCAGACCATGTTCGGCACGCCGGCTTTCTCGACCGCTTCCACCATTCGCTGGCCCTCGGCCGCGTTCATCGCCATGGGCTTTTCGGTGCACACCATCTTGCCGGCCTGAGCGGCGGCGATGGCGATTTCAGCGTGCGCCACGTTGGGCACGCAGATGTCGATCAGGTCGATGTCCTCGGCCGTGAGCAGCTTCCGCCAATCCGTCTCCACGCGCTCGTAACCCCAAGTCTGCGCGTAACGCTGCGCCTTGGGTTCGTTGGTGTCGCAGATGGCCTTCAGCACCGCGCGATGCTCGACGTCGAAGAAATTGTTCAACCGCCGGTACGCGTTCGAATGCGTGCGGCCCATGAAACCGCAGCCAATGAGTCCAACCCTGAGTTCTTTCGCCATGATTTGCTCCTAGGAGCAACCAATATACAATGAATTTCAGTGCGCGACAGCCCCTGTTCGAAGTTGTTTCTCAGCTACCTGTCCGCCGTCGTCGCCATGGCGGGAGGCTCCTCTCCCATCCCCTTAAGGCAGCTAACCGATCAATCCAATGCGGTGGTAGTCGCCGAAATCAGCGGAGGCATCCTCCGGTCCGATCGGGTCACGGTGAAGCTGACCATCGTCCGAGCCCTGACAGGCCCACTAAAGCCGGGACAAGTGCTGACCGCCGAGTCCGTGCTCGGGACCCAAGCCGCGCGAAGCACGAGAATACCGGTCAAGGAATTCGGCCTGTGTTTTCTGTTTCGCACCGACCGCCAAGTGTGGACCTTCCTCCCGCCAATCAGCGGATACCTCCTGGATTTCGGAAGTACTTTCATTCCCCTGCCGCGTCAGGTGAAGAGCGTGCGCCTGCCACCGGGAATTCCGGCCACAACGATGGACAAGGTAATCGCGGGAGTAACCAGCAGGCTGGAGCAAGACGATCCCAGGCCCCAAACGAACATCGTCGAAGACTACCGCAAGAACCCCTCCCCGGCGCTGAAAGCAATGTTCCAAAGTCTGTGTTCCGCCCCGAACCCTAGGCTGCGGCTACTGGCCCAAAGAGCCGAACCCTGCCCCACCAGCAAACCAACCCACGACTGACGCCTCCTATCTCCTGTCTTCTGTCTCCTGTCTCCTTCCGCTGTTGTACAATTCCAAGTTGTGCCGCCCATCCATAGCGGCGGCGCGCAGCGAGGACATCACCATGAAGATTTCGCTCGGAAGCTGGGCCTTCGCCTTCGGCCCTTACGCGGACAATCCGGTTCCCTTTGAGAAGTGCGTCGAACGGTTGAGCCAGGCAGGTTACGACGGTATCGAGGTTTGCGGCTTTCCCCCGCACGTCACCCTGGAGCGCTATCCCACGACGGCCTCGCGCGCCGAACTGGTGAAGCTGCTCAAGGACGCGGGGCTGGGCGTTTCCGGCTACGCGGCCGATTTCACCAGCGTCAATCCGGCCGTCGCCGGCAACAAACAGAAGTATCTGGATCTGTTCAAACGCAACGCTGAACTCTGCCACGACATCGGTAGCGCCGGCATTCGCGTCGATTCGATCGCGGCTCCGGGTTCGATTCCCGATTCCGACTATGCCGCCGCCATGGACCGCATGGCCGACATCTGGCGCGACGCCGCGGGCATCGCCCAGCAGGCCGGACTGAGGCTGGTGTGGGAGTTCGAGCCGGGCTTCGCCTATAACAAGCCCAGCGAAGTGGTGGCCATGCACGAGAAGGTCGGCCATCCCAACTTCAGTCTTATGTTCGACACTTCGCACGCCTACATGTGCGGCGTGGTGGGCGCGCGCCAGGCTCCGCCCAAGGAAACTCTCCCGGGCGGAGTGGCGGAGTTTCTGAAGAAGCTCGAAGGCCGCATCGGCCACATACACCTGATCGATAGCGACGGCACGCTGCACGGCGACGAAACCAGCACGCACCGTCCGTTCGGCGAAGGCTTCGTGGATTTCAAGGCGCTCACGCCGGCGCTGCTCGCCGTGCCCAACATCGAATGGTGGTGCATCGATCTATGCTTCTGGCCGGGTAGCTGGGAACTGGTCGAGTCCAGCCGCGCCTTTGTCGCGGACCTGCTTGGCCAGAAAGGGGCACGTTGACGGCGTCTCGGACCTTCGCCGTTCCGGGTGGCGGCGCAGTGTCGGCCGAGTGTAGCTACGCCCGGGGTCCCGCGGCTCCCTTAATCGAAAAGTCAATTTCCGGTGTGCTTGCCGATACCGTGGCGCGCTGCGGCGACGGCGACGCGCTGGTGGTGCGCCACCAGAACGTGCGCCACACCTGGAAAGAACTCGCCCACCAGGTCGAACGCACCGCGCGCGGCCTGGTGGGCCTTGGATTGAAGCCCGGCGATCGCGCCGGCATTTGGGCCAGCAATTGCGCCGAATGGATCTACCTGCAATACGCCGCATCGCTGGCGCGCGTGGTGCTGGTCAATGTGAATCCGGCCTACCGTTCGCACGAGTTGCGTTACGTGCTGCGCAAGTCGCGCATGAAGGCCCTGTTTTTAAACGAGCGCGATGCGCGCGCCGACTACCGCTCCATTCTCGAGGAATCGCGTAATGGAGACGATCTGCCGCTGGAACATGCCATCTTCCTGGGACAACAGTCCTGGTTCGACATGCTCGACCGCGGAGCGGATCTGCCGCCACAGGCGGCCCAGCCGGAGGATGTGGCCAACATCCAATACACCTCCGGCACCACGGGCTCGCCGAAGGGGGTACTTCTTACTCACCGCAACCTCATCAACGACGGCGCCGCTATCGGAACGTATCTGAGGGCTTCCTCGGTCGACCGCATCTGCGCGCCGGTTCCCTTGTATCACTGTTTCGGTAGCGTCATCGCCAGCATGGTGTCGTTGGTTAACGGCGCCACGCTGATTCTGCCCTCGGCGCAGTTCGACGCGCTGGCAACCTTGGAAGCCATTCATGAGGAGCGCGCCACCGCGGTCTACGGCGTGCCCACCATGTTCATCGCCGAACTGAATCATCCCGAGTTCAAGCGCTTCGATTACACCTCGCTGCGCACCGGCGTCATGGCCGGTTCGCCTTGTCCCATCGAAACCATGCGCCAGGTGGTCGAAGAGATGCACTGCCCGGAACTGACCATCTGTTACGGACAGACCGAGTGCAGTCCGGTGTGCACCATGTCGCGCGTGGACGATTCCATCGAACTGCGCGTATCCACGGTTGGCTGCCCGCTGCCCAACGTCGAAATCAAGGTGGTTTCCACAACCACCGGTGAAACCGTTCCGGTCGGTGAGTTGGGTGAGCTTTGCGTGCGCGGCTTCCTGGTCATGAAGGGCTACGACGCCGATCCCGAGGCCACTGCCGCCGCCGTCGATCCCGAAGGCTGGCTGCATACCGGCGATCTGGCCATCATGCAGCCCAACGGCTTTTTCCGTATGCGCGGACGCGCCAAGGAAACCATCATCCGGGGCGGCGAAAACATCTACCCGCGCGAGGTGGAGGAGTATCTCCACACGCATCCCAAGATCGCCGACGTTTACGTCGTGGGCCTGCCCGACGAACGTCTGGGCGAAACCGTCTGCGCCTGGATTCGACTGAAGCCCGGCCAGACCACCACCGAAGACGAGATCCGCAACTTCTGCCGCGGTACCATCGCCTACTTCAAAGTGCCGCAATACATCCGCTTTGTGGACAGTTTCCCGATGACCGTTACAAATAAGGTCCAGAAGTATTTAATTCGCGACTTCGAAATCCGCGAGCGGGGCCTGGAACGCGCTGCCAGTATCGTTACCGCCTGATCCGGTTTTCCATTTAATTCGTTCAATAGGAGCCGATAAGCACCATCGAGGGGGATGCTTATGCGGTTCCCGCGAATGTCACTGGTGTTTGCGTGCGCGGGCTTGGCGGTTGTGCCGTGCCTGGGGCAGGATGCCAAAAAGAAGGATGCCGCCACCGAACACGGTTGGTTCACCGTGGGAGGTGAACTGCGCGGCCGTTTCGAGGCGCCTACCGCGCTCAAGTTCGATGAAGGCAAGGACGACGCCTACTACTTGAGCCGCGCCCGTTTGTCGTTCACCGTGCGCCCAACGCGCGGCGTGGAGTTCTTCGCCGAAGTGCAGGATTCCCGCGCGCCGGGCTATGACAAGCCGGCGCCATCAAGTGTTTCCCAATCTCCGGATCTGCGTCAGGCATACACGACTATCTCGCCTGGTCATGGCTGGGAAATGCGTGCCGGCCGCCAGTCATTCAAATTCGGTGACGGCCGTTTGGTGGGCGACAGCAATTGGGGCAACACCGGGCGTACGTTTGACTCCGTGAAGTTGAGCTACAAGCGTAAGAACCTGCGTCTGGATTGGTTCGCGGGGAGCGTGGTCGCGCCTTACGATCACCGCTTCGACCGCAGCGACACCGGCAACATGTTCTACGGCGTCTATTCCACCATCGATTGGAATGAAGGACAGTCGCACACCGAACCTTACGCTTTCTGGAAGAGCAACCAGAAAACCCAGGTCACCGGCGGACGCACCGGCGCGCTGGATATCGCTACCTGGGGCGTCCGCAACACGGGTGCCATCACGAAGACGGCCGCCTATGAAGTGGACCTTGCTCTACAGACCGGCAGTGCCGCTGGCGACACCGTGCGCGCCTGGACCGGCTATTGGTGGGTGGGGTATCAGTTCTCATCGTCCAAGCGGGCGCCGCGTTTGGTCACCAGCTACACCTACGCCTCGGGCGACTCCGATGCGACCGACCGCCGCGTGAATACCTTCGATATGCTCTATCCGTCCAGTCACTCGAAGATCGGCCTTTCCGATCGCTTGGGAATGCGCAACATTCACGACTGGATGGGCGGCGGCGAATGGACTCTAAACAGACAATGGAAACTCAGCGCCAAGTACCACACCTACTGGATTGCGTCATTGCAGGATTCGCTCTACGCCTACTCCGGCTCGGCCCTGCTGCGTAATCCCAATGCTTCCAGCCGCCGCGTGGGCGAGGAACTCGATTTTCAGGCCGATTGGCGAGTGCGCAAAGACCTGCAACTCGGATTGGGCTACGCGCACCTGTTTCGCGGCCCATATCTCGCCGAATCCGGAAAGAAGTCCGGCTCCACGCAGCCGTACGTGATGTTAACTTACGCTTTTTGAGGGATTTGTCGTAACGGCCGAGAGTGGCCGTCCCCTTCTCAATCAGCGGCGCCTCCATAGGAGGCGCCGCTCTTTTTTTCTTCTGCTGCCTCGGCCCTGGCCGATGAGTGACTACGTGTGGAGACAGTTGCTGGCTGGGTGTCTAGTTGCTGGTTGCTTCCAATTGGGAGCGCAAGACGCTTCTTTTTCATGGCTTAAGTTCAGCGGTGATTTTCGCGCGCGCGCCGAGTCTGTGCGTAGCGTGGGCTTCGAGACAGCACTGAACGATTCTTACTACCTGAACCGCGTGCGATTACGGGCCAACTTGGAGCCGCGCGAATGGCTGCGTGCCACGGTCGAGTTCCAGGACGCCCGCGCGCCGGGCATTCTGAACGCCGAAGGGTTTGCCGACCGTAATGACGTGCGGTTGGCGTACCTGGCGCTGGGACGCGCGCGGAGCGGCTGGGAACTCACCATTGGCCGGCAGGAAATCCCGCTCGGCGACGAACGCCTGGTCGCCGCCGACAGCTACTGGGACCCTCTGGGCCGAAGCTGGGACGGAGCCAGCCTGGCCTATCGTCGAGGAGATCTCAAACTGAGCTGGTTCGCAGCCAGCAACTTGGCCTCGATCGAGAAACGTCTCAATCGCCCGGACTGGCATGATCGTCTGTTTGGCTTCGTGGCCACTCTTCCCAAGGGACCGGGGAAGGTACAACTGGAACCGTACTTCCTGTACGACGAAACGCTGCCGGGCCGGATCGAGGACGGCCGGGACCCGAACGAACGCACGGCCACCTTTGGCACCCGCGCCGTGGGGGAACTGCCGGCGAGGTGCGAATACAACTTCGAAGCAGCCTTCCAGCGCGGAAGTAATCGCGGCGAGCCCGTCGAAGCCTGGGCCTGGTACGGTGGAATCACTCATCAGATCGGCGCTTCGGACCGGGCGCCGCGCGTCGGTTTCGAGTACAACTTCGCCACTGGCGACCGCGATCCCGGCGACGGCCGCCACGCGACGTTCAACGATCTGCATTCGAGTAACTACAACCAATGGGGGCTTGCCGACCCGCTGATCTGGCGCAACACCCACGCCGGTGCTATATCGGGTGACTGGGCGGCGAGCCGGCGCTGGAAACTATCGGCCGGGTACCGCGCTTTCTGGTTGGCGACACGCGCCGACCGGTTGTATACGGCCGATGGCGACCCGTTGGAGGCCAACCCTTCGGTCAGTTCCGCGCATGTCGGAAACCAGATCTGCGCTATGGTGGCGTTCGCACTGGCTGAACGAGTGGACCTCTACGCCGGTTACGGAAGGTTCTTTCCCGGGCTCTATTTGAAAGAGTCCGGCTTCGACGGGCCGCTGAGTACGCCTTTTGTCATGTTGAATTTCCGGTTCTGATGCCAGACTGCCAAGGGGTATGTGGGGAGCACTACCCGCATTTGAGGGCGACGATTGTCGCCAATGGGCTAAAGGGAAACCCGCTAAGGGACGATGGAAGCTCCGTGGGTGAGGCCCGGCCAAAGGCGACAAGAAGAGTGAGATTTCCAAACGACGCCAGCAACCTACTTATCGAACGCGGCTTACGGCACGTCTACGCGGGAGCCAGTCCCGCACGGACTTTTGACTTGGCGGCCGGCCGCCGCTAAGCCTGAAATGCGTCTTGAGGGGCGCCGCCACTGAGTTGAGATCAGCTATGGAAGACCAGGACATTATCAAAGAGTTTCTGATCGAGAGTAACGAGAACTTGGCCAGCCTGGAACAGCAGATGGTCGAACTGGAGCAACGGCCCAAGGATCCCGATCTGTTGGCTGCCATCTTCCGCACCATGCACACCATTAAGGGCACGTGCGGATTTCTGGGTTTCTCGATTCTGGAAGGCGTGGCGCACCTCGCCGAGAACATCCTGAATCAGCTTCGGGACGGTGTCCGGGAACTGACACCGGAACTGGTATCGCTCATTCTGGAAACGGTTGACGCCACCAAGACGTTGCTGAAGACCATCGAAGACACGGGTGGCGAAGGCGACGATATCTATGGCGACCTGCGGCGTAGATTGGGCGCTGCCTGCGAAGCCAAGAAGCCCGCTCCGGCGGCGCCGGTTGTCTCACCCACGCCCGTGGCTCCTCCTCCACCACCTCCCGTGCAGGCTGCGGCTCCGCCTCCGGTGGCCGAACCGCCGGCGCCTCCACCGGCTCCGGTGGCGGTGAATCCCCCCGCGCCTGCGCATCCGGAAGAACCGCATGCGCCCCCGGCTCCGGCGGCTGACGCCGAAGCGGCAGCCGGGCAAAAAGGCCTTTCGGTCGCCGACTCAACCATCCGTGTTGACGTCGGGCTGCTCGACAAGCTCATGAACCTGGTTGGCGAACTGGTGCTGGCACGCAACCAGATCCTGCAGTTCAGCTCGCGCCAGGAGGACGTCACGCTCAACGCCACCTCGCAGCGGCTCAATCTGATTACCACCCAGTTGCAGGAAGGCGTCATGAAGACGCGCATGCAGCCCATCGGCATGGTCTGGAACAAGCTGCCGCGCGTGGTGCGGGACCTGGCCTCGCAGTGCGGCAAACAGATCACGCTCGAAATGGACGGCGCCGAGACCGAACTGGACAAGAGCATTATCGAAGCCATCAAGGACCCGTTGACGCACATCGTGCGTAACTGCTGCGATCACGACATCGAACGTCCCGAGATCCGCGTCCGCGCCGGCAAGCCCGCCACCGGACGGCTGTTGCTGCGCGCCTACCACGAAGGCGGGCAGGTGAACATCGAAATCACCGACGACGGCGGCGGAATCGATCCTCAGAAGATTCGCGATAAGGCCGTCGCGAAGGGGCTCTTGCGTCCGGAACAGGCCGAACGGCTCAGCGAACGCGAGGCCGTGAACCTGCTGTTTTTGCCGGGTTTCTCGACCGCTGAAAGAGTCACCAGCATCTCCGGGCGCGGCGTGGGCCTGGACGTGGTCAAAACTAACATCGAAAAGATCGGCGGCATTGTGGACCTCACCAGCCGGACTGGTGAAGGCACCACCATGAAGATCAAGATCCCGCTCACTCTGGCCATCATTCCCGGGCTGGTGGTGACGGTTGGCGACCGCCGCATCGGAGGCCGCTACGAACGCTTCGTCATTCCGCAGGTAAGCCTGCTCGAACTGATCCGCCTGGAAGGCGAGGCCGGCCGCAAACAGATCGAGTGCATCCACGGCACTCCGGTCTACCGCCGCCGCGGGGCGCTGCTGCCCATCGCCTACTTGCGGGACGTGCTCGGGCTGGAGGACACCGCCAGCGAATCCGACGTGCTGAACATCGTGGTTTTGCAGGCCGAGGAACGCCAATTCGGCCTGGTGGTGGACGGCATCAACGACACCCAGGAAATCGTCGTGAAGCCGCTAGGCAAGCAACTCAAGGGGTTGAGCTGTTACGCCGGAGCGACCATTATGGGCGACGGCCGGGTGGCGCTGATCCTGGACGTGCTTGGCGTCGGACAGCTTTCCGGCGTGCTGAGCGAAGTTCACGGACAGGCACGCGCCGAAGAAGCCGCGGGCCGCGCTGAATCGGCCGAAGCCGACCGCCAGACGTTCCTGTTGTTCCGTGCCGGCTCGCATGTCCGGCTGGCAGTGCCGCTGGCGCTGGTGGCGAGGCTCGAGGAGTTCCCACAGTCGCGCATCGAACGGGCGGGCGGCAAGTTGGTGGCGCAGTACCGCGACCATATTCTGCCGCTGATCTCCTTGGGAACCGTCCTCGATCCGGGTGTGGACGACGTGGCGGCGCGGCAGGACCCGGCGCAGGTGGTGGTGTTCGCCGACGGCGTCCACAGAGTGGGCGTGCTGGTGGACGAGATCCTGGACATCGTCGAGGACACTGTCAACGTGCGGCGCGAAAGCGCGCGGGACGGCCTGCTCGGCTCGGCGGTGCTGGTGGGGAAGGTCACCGACATGGTCGATTTGCGCTACCTGCTCGAGCGCGGCGACGAGGACTGGTTTGTGCAGCGTTCGGCGCAGGCCGAGCGGCGCGCGACGGTGCTGGTGGCCGACGCTTCGCCCTTCGCGCGCGGGCTGGTCCGCAGTTACCTGGAGATGGCCGGCCACCGCGTGGTGGAGGCGGCCGATTCGCAGGAGGCCTGGGACGCGCTGGACCGGCTGAGCGTGGACGTAGTGGCGGTTTCGCTGGCGTTGCCGGAAGGCGGCGCGCGCGCGCTGATCGAGAAGATGCGCGGCCAGCCCAAGTACGCGCACATACCGGCGCTGGGACTGGCTTCGAGCGACGAGGAAGCTTCGCAGAACGCTGCCTCGCCCGCGGGCTTCTCCGGCGTGCCCATGAAGTACGACCGCGAGTCCATGCTGCGTTCGGTCGAAATGCTGGCCACGGCACTGGACGAGGCTGCCCGCGAGCCGGTACTGGCCGGTGAGAAAGGATAACGCCATGGCAACCCAGACGGAAAAAGGACCGGATACCGGCGTGCAGGCCAGCGGCCGGCAATACGCCACCTTCTTCGTGAAGGACCTGTTTTTCGGCATCGAGGTGCTGGAGGTGCAGGAGGTGCTTCGCTTCCAGGAGATGACGCGCGTGCCGCGTGCTCCGGAGGTGATCGAGGGACTGATCAACCTGCGTGGCCAGATCGTCACGGCGGTGGATATGCGCCGGAAGCTCAACCTGCCTCCACGGCCGGAGACGGCGGCTCCCATGAACGTAGTGGTTCGCGCCGCCGACGGCGCCGTCAGCCTGCTGGTGGACGAGATCGGCGACGTGGTTGAGGTGGATCAAAACAGTTTCGAGAAGGTTCCCGACAACGTCAACAGCGAAACGCGGGAACTGGTGCATGGGGTTTACAAACTGAAGGACCGGCTGCTGCTCATTCTGGACCCCGCCAAGGCGGTGGAAGTGGGTGCTGCTCACGCCGGTGAACAGGGCGAATAAAGGGGCGCGCACCGGGGCTCGTGCGCGGAAACGTTCCAACGAATTTAAGGCAAGGACCTTGTAAGGAAAAAGGAATTCGATCATGAAGTGGTTTACTGACAGACAGATTTCAACGAAACTGATGATGGCCTTCGCGGCGGTGGCCGCCATCGCAGCCTTTATGGGCTGGCGCTCTCTCACGGTCCTATCCCGTTCCGGGGAGGAGTTCACCGCCATCTATGACAGCCGGGTGGTGCCGTTGCGCGATCTGGTGGACGCAAGCAACGCCTACCTGAATGCGCGTCCCGAATTCTGGCTGATGCTTTACACCCGCGATGCCGCCGAAAGGAGCACTCGCGCGGGAAAAATCGGGAGATTTCATGACACGGTCGACGCCAAGATTGAGTCCATCCGCAAGGCCGCTGGAACAAGCGAGCAGGAAGCCTTGGCCAAGTTCAGTTCCGCATGGGTGCAATACAAACAGGGCCGCGACAAGATCCTTCCGTTGTTGTTGAAAAACGAGGATAAGCAGGCGCTGGCCATCATGAGCGGCGAAATGCAGCCACCGGCCATCGCCATTGCATCTTCTCTGGGTGAGCTCGTGGCGCTCCAGGTGGACCAGGCCAAGAAAGCCAAGGACGGGCAGATCCAAGAAACCGACCGGACCAAGACCATGGTGACGCTCCTGATCCTGATGGGCGTGGCGGCGGCGCTGGGGTTGGGTTGGTTGTTCGCCCGGCTGATCGGTGTGCCGCTGCAGCAACTGGCGGCGGCCAGCGACAAACTGGCGGTGGGTGACGTCGAGGTGCAGGTCAGCGCGGGTAGCCGCGACGAGATCGGCGCACTGGCGCAATCGTTCGGCGCCATGGTGGAGAACATCAAGCAGCGCTCGAACGAAGCCGAACGCGTGGCCAACGGCGACATGGGTTTGGAGGTCCAGGCGCGCTCGGATCGCGACGTGCTGGGCCGAAGCATGGCCAGGGTGGTGGAAACGCAGCGGCGGTTGGTGGCCGAGGCCGACGCGCTGACCAAGGCGGCGGTGGCCGGAAAGCTGTCGACGCGTGGTGACGCGGCGCAGTTCCAGGGTGGCTACCGTCAGATTGTGGAAGGCGTCAACCAGACGCTGGACGCGGTGATCGGCCCGCTGAACGTGGCCGCCGACTATGTGGACAAGATCGCCAAGGGCGACATTCCTCCACAGATCACGGCGAGCTATCACGGCGACTTCAACGTCATCAAGAACAACCTCAACAACTGCATCGCGAACGTGAATGCGCTGGTGGCGGATACCAAGATGTTGGCCCAGGCCGCGGTCGAAGGTAAGCTCGCGACGCGGGCCGACGCCTCCAAGCACCAGGGCGACTACCGCAAGATCGTCGAAGGCGTCAACGACACACTGAACGCGGTGATCGGGCCGCTGAACGTCGCCGCCGAGTACGTGGATGAGTTCAGCAAGGGAATGTTGCCGGCGCGCATCACCGACAGCTACCGCGGCGATTTCAACATTCTCAAGAACAACCTGAACACGCTGATTGAAGTGGTGGAGATGCGCAACCGCGACATGGATCTGCTGATCAGCGCGGCCACTCAGGGCAAACTCAACGTGCGCGCCGATGCTGACAAGTACAGCGGCGAGAACGGCAAGCTGGTGCGCGAGATCAACCAGTTGTTGGATACCCTGATCGCGCCCCTGAACGTGGCGGCCGATTACGTGGACCGTATCGCCAAGGGCGACATTCCGTCCAAGATCACGGATAGCTATCACGGCGACTTCAACGTCATCAAGAACAACCTGAACAATTGCATCCAGAACGTGAACGCGTTGGTGGCGGACGCCAAGATGTTGGCCGAGGCCGCTGTCGAAGGCAAGCTTGCGACGCGAACCGACGCCTCCAAGCATCAGGGCGACTATCGCAAGATCGTCGAGGGTATGAACCAGACGATGGACGCGGTCGTTGGGCCGCTGAACGAGGCCGGCGCGGTGTTGTCGAAGATCGCGGCACAGGATCTGACGGCTCGCGTACGAGGCGATTACCGCGGTGACTTCGCGCGGATCAAGGACGACGTCAACCGCATGGCCGAAGACCTGTCGCGGAGCATGACGCAGATCTCGCAATCGGCGCAGGCGCTGGGAGCGGCGGCGGAAGAGTTGACTGCGATCAGCCAGCAGATGGCGGGGGCGAGCGAAGAGACAGCGACGCAAGCCAACGTGGTAAGCGCGGCGAGCGAGCAGGTTTCGAAGAACGTGAACGTGGTCGCCAGCGGCAGCGAGGAGATGTTGGCGTCGATCCGTGAGATTGCCAAGAGCGCGAGCGATGCGGCGCGCATGGCGCGCAACGCGGTGACGGTGGCCGGCGAGACCAACGAGAAGGTGGCCAAGCTGGGCGCGTCGAGCGAGGAGATCGGGAAAGTGATCAAGGTGATCACCTCGATCGCGCAGCAAACCAACCTGCTGGCGTTGAACGCGACGATCGAAGCGGCGCGGGCCGGCGAAGCGGGCAAGGGGTTCGCCGTGGTGGCCAACGAGGTGAAGGAGTTGGCCAAGGAGACGGCCAAGGCGACCGAGGAGATCGGGCAGAAGATCGAAGCGATCCAATCGGACACGCACGGAGCGGTGGACGCAATCGGACAGATCGGCGGCATCATCAACCAGGTGAACGACGTATCGAACACGATCGCGGCGGCGGTGGAAGAGCAGACGGCGACGACCAACGAGATTGGGCGCAACCTGGCCGAGGCGGCACGCGGGTCGGGCGAGATCGCGCGGAACATCTCGGGGGTGGCGACGGCAGCCGAATCGACCACCAGTGGAACCACCGACGTACAACAGGCGGCCAAGTCGCTGAGCGAGATGGCGGCTCAGCTTCAGGCCATTACCGGAGCGTTCCGGATATAGGCAGGTGAGTGAGTCCTCAGTCCCGGGGGGTGGTTTCCAGAGATGAACTGGTACCTGAATCTCAAGCTGTCGAGCAAGCTGATGCTGGCTTTTGTACTGACCGCCGGCTGCACAGGTGTTGCCGGATGGATCGCCCTGTCGCAGGGAGCCGAAACGCAGCGGCAGTTTGAAGCGCTCTACAAGGACCAAGTCATCCCCATGCGGGATCTGAGCCGTGCCAACAACGAAGTCGCAGCAACCAGGGTGACTCTACGCGACCTGGTTACCAGCCGCGAGCCGGGCGAGCGTGCCCGGCTCGCGGCGAAACTCCGGGAGCAGAACGCGGCCTATCTGGGCCATCTGAAACTCTACAAGGACTCCCGTCTGACCGACGATGCCCGGCAGGTAGCCGGGAAACTCGACTCTCTGCTAACGGGCTACCGCGATCTCACCGAGCAGATCATCGCGCTTTCGTTGGCTGGCAGTAGCACGGAAGCCGAGAAACTACAGGAGCAGAAAGGCGCGCCGGCCCGTAACGCCGTGCAGCGCGTGCTGGGAGAGCTAACCGAACTCAACGCCAAAGCCGGCGAACGCATTCACGAACAAGAAGAGGAGGCGTACGCCCGCGTACGCGCGAAGCTGATGGTAGTGATCGCCTTGAGCGTGGTGCTGGCGATCGCGCTGGGCTGGGGTGTTTCGCGGGCCATCGCGCAGCCAGTGGGAAGGCTGGTCGCGGTGGCCGACAAACTGGCCCTCGGAGATGTGGATGTGGAGGTGACGGCCGAGCACGCCGACGAAGTCGGCAGCCTGGCACGTTCGTTTGGCGCGTTAGCCGAAGGGATCCGCGCGCGTTCGGTCGAGGCGGAGCGCGTTGCCGCCGGAGATATGGCACTCCGTATTCAGCCCCGCTCGGAGCGCGACGTTTTGGGGCGCAGCATGGCGAAGGTGGTCGATACGCAACAGCGTTTGATTGCCGAAACCGGCGCGCTGACCCAGGCGGCGGTGGAAGGACGCCTGTCGACACGCGGCGACGCGGCGCAGTTCCAGGGAGGCTACCGCCAGATTGTGGAAGGTGTCAACCAGACGCTGGACGCGGTGATTGGTCCGCTGAGCGTGGCCGCCGATTATGTGGACAAGATCTCCAAGGGCAACATGCCGCCGAAGATCGCCGACACCTATCGCGGCGACTTCAACCTGATCAAGAACAATCTCAATAGTTGCATCGACAACGTGAATGCGTTGATCGCCGACGCCGAGATGCTGGCCAAAGCCGCGGCCGAACAGCGTTTTGACGCGCGGGCCGATGCCGGCAGACATCAGGGCGGATACCGCCAGATCGTGGCGGGCGTGAACCAGACGCTGAACGCAGTGGTGGACAAGATCTTCTGGTACGAGCAGTTGCTGGACGCCATTCCGTTCCCGGTTTCGGTGACCGACATGTCGATGAACTGGACCTTCATCAACAAACCGGTCGAGAAGATGCTCGGCATCCGGCGATCGGAAGTCACCGGAAAACAGTGCCACAACTGGGGCGCGCATATCTGCAAGACCAAGAACTGCGGTGTGGCGCGGTTGCGCGAGAAGCAGCCGCAGACTTACTTCGAGCAATTGGGGCGCAACTTCCAGGTGGACACGTCCTACATCCATAACCTGAACGGAGACCGGATCGGGCATATCGAAGTGGTGCAGGATGTCAGCGCCTTGGCCAAGACGGGGAACTATCAGAAGGAAGAACTGAACAAGTTGGCCGGCGCATTGACGCAGTTAGCGGGCGGCAACCTGGACTTCCAACTCGTGGCGGCGGAGGCCGACGAGTTCACGCGCCAAACGCGCGAAGGTTTCCTGAAGATCCACGAAAGTCTAGAGAAGGTGCGAGGGGCGGTGCGCGCGCTGGCGAGAGACGCCGGAGCGTTGACCGAGGCCGCCGTCGAAGGCCGGCTCGCGACGCGAGCCGACGCCTCCAAGCATCAGGGCGATTATCGCAAGATCGTCGAGGGTGTGAACCAGACGCTCGATGCCGTCATCGGGCCGCTGAACGAAGCCGCTGGTGTAGTGGAGCGGATCGCGGCACAGGATCTGACGGCTCGCGTACGAGGCGATTACCGCGGTGACTTCGCGCGGATCAAGGACAACGTCAACCGTATGGCCGAAGACCTTTCGCGGAGCATGACGCAGATCTCGCAATCGGCGCAGGCTCTGGGCGCGGCGGCCGAAGAGCTGACCGCGATCAGCCAGCAGATGGCGGGAGCGAGTGAAGAGACAGCGACGCAAGCCAACGTAGTGAGCGCGGCCAGCGAGCAGGTTTCGAAGAACGTGAACGTGGTGGCCAGCGGCAGCGAGCAGATGCTGGCGTCGATTCGTGAGATTGCCAAGAGCGCGAGCGAAGCGGCGCGCATGGCGCGCAACGCGGTGACGGTGGCCGGCGAGACCAACGAGAAGGTGGCCAAGCTGGGCGCGTCGAGCGAGGAGATCGGGAAAGTGATCAAGGTGATCACCTCGATCGCGCAGCAAACCAACCTGCTGGCGTTGAACGCGACGATCGAAGCGGCGCGGGCCGGCGAAGCGGGCAAGGGGTTCGCCGTGGTGGCGAACGAAGTGAAGGAGTTGGCCAAGGAGACGGCCAAAGCGACCGAGGAGATCGGGCAGAAGATCGAGGCGATCCAATCGGACACGCACGGAGCGGTGGACGCAATCGGACAGATCGGCGGCATCATCAACCAGGTGAACGACGTATCGAACACGATCGCGGCGGCGGTGGAAGAGCAGACGGCGACGACCAACGAGATTGGGCGCAACCTGGCCGAGGCGGCACGCGGGTCGGGCGAGATCGCGCGGAACATCTCGGGGGTGGCGACGGCAGCCGAATCGACCACCGGCGGGACCACTGATGTGCAACACGCAGCCAAGTCGCTGAGCGAGATGGCGGCTCAGCTTCAATCTATTACCGGAGCGTTCCGGGTGTA
>CAZDIZ010000122.1:0-9913 GCA_964505625.1 uncultured Solibacteraceae bacterium
AGCCGGCTTAAGCCCACTGGAAAGTGGGCTTGGCGAGCTGGAAAGCTCGCCCTACCAGATTCTCCGCGCGCGTGCGGACAGCGTTCATCCACATGCGCCGGATCATGCCGCTGCCAGGATACACCAGACGCCAGTAGCGCGCCATGATGCGGCGTCCCGCGTCGTCCGTCGCGCCGATACGCGTTTCCGTCGTCACGCGAGTGAATCCGCCGCCCTGGTCTTCAATCTTCAGGTTGAAAGCCACCTTCACCGATTCGGCGTCCTGAAACGCCTGGTAATCGGCCGCGGTGCGGATCTTCGGACGGCGAGCGCTCGACCATGGCTGCCCCGCCATGCCCATGACGATCTCGCGCTCATCTTCATAAAGCGGGAGGAAGCCTGAACCGGGCGAGGAGATCGCCTTCAGAATGCGGACCTTCCCCATGGACGGCGCGGTTCGCAAATGGCCGCCGGCCAAGGCACGGATGCGCATGAGCGTGTCATAGACGCGTATGTCGTCGAACGTAACCTCGCGCAGAGCGGCGGCCGTGCGTTCCGGCGTGGCGTGCACCAGAACCTCGTGGCGTTCGACGAAGGAGTATTCGGGGAGGTAGTCGTCCAAATGATCCGCGCGACCGGCACTGCGCATGATGGGCGCGGGCCAACTGAGCGCGGCCAGGATCACCAGGATGCCGCAGCCGGCAACCAGTGTCGCCGTCCGCCGCGTCCGCACAGCTAGCAGCCTGATTGGCTTCACCATGCAAAGCAGACCGGCGAGCACCAACATGATCCCGGCATATGCGGAAACGCTGGCCGGTTCAAGCGGCGCGAAGTAGTGAAATACGCACAGCAGCAGAATCGCGATTGCCGCAATGAACAGGAAGGGTCGCTTGTCGCGCGTCATAGGATCTGACAAGAGACTACGAGCGTTTTCAAGCAAAGGTTCGGGGCCATTTTCTTTCATCCCGAAGCGTCCGCGATGGTTGCCATATATGGTAACATATATGGCAGAGGCGTTCCATGCTGAAAACCACCGTGTACCTGGACGGGGACGTAGCGCTCGCGTTGCGCCGGTTGGCAGAAACGCGCGGCTCCAGCCAGGCCGACCTCATTCGCGAAGCGTTGCGCACCTACACGTCGCAAGCCGAGCGACCGGAGTTGCCCGGCGTTGGCAAGTTCCGTAGCGGGCGCAAGGACGTTTCCGAACGGGCCGAGGACATCCTGCGGAAGGCGGCGAGTTCCAGGCGATGGCGCTCATAGGCGATTCCGGAGCCATCTACGCTCTGTACGACGCCGACGACCGCCATCACCACGGCGTGTGCTCGGTGGTTCGAGAAGACCCTGGTCCGATCATCGTTCCATCGCCGATCCTCGGTGAACTCGATTACCTGCTGCGCGTGAACCTGGGCATCGACGCGGAGCTCAGCTTTCTGGCGGGGATCCGCAGCGGGGCCTTCGTAGTTGAACCCTTCACCTCATCGGATCTGGTGCGATGCAGCGAACTGATCGCCGACTACCGCGATCTGGATCTCGGTCTGGCGGACGCGTCCGTGGTGGCCACGGCCGAACGGCTGGATGTGAACCGTATCCTCACCGTTGATCAGCGGGACTTTCGCGTGGTTCGTCCGCGTGGCTTCGGCAGGCTGGTGCTGCTTCCCGCTGACCGTTAGCGTTGCGCTGCGGCCTGTTCGAGCATCGCGGCCGCGGCGGCGCGTTCGACCTCGACCAGTTCGCGCGCTTCGGGTGTCAGGTTTTTCCAGGCGTCTTGGATTCGGCCGCGCAGCCAAGTGAGGCCCTGTTCGTAGCTGAAGCCGCGCACCCCATACAGGTAGTGGCACCAGTAGATGGGCCGTGCGATGTGCGATAGCACATCGGCATTTGACAGACAGACTTGCTCCGCGCTGCCTTCGCCGGGCTTCACCGGCTGCGAGTGCGTTTCGATGGCGCGCGCCACTCTATCGATGAGGCCTTCGGCGCAGCCGTGTTCGCCGAGAATTCCACGCGCGATGCGCGCGCTTTCCAGGTGATGCGAGGCGAGCGTCGCCATGTCACGGACCGCCGAAAGATCGTGCAGATAACCGGCCAGTTCCACGGCCAACGGATCCGCGCCGAGCTTTTCCGCCAATTGGCGCGCGTAACGGGCCACCACCAGAATGTGCTGATCGAAGAAAGCGGCGCCGAACCGGTTCGAGTCCTTCAGACACTCGGCACGCACCAGTTCGCGGATATTTTCGGTGTCCATGAACACATTCTGCCAAACGCGAGCATGTGCGTAAGCCTGCGTTACACTGGTACCCAGGATGGCCGACAAGCCCTTCGTACATCTGCATAACCACACTGACTATTCGCTGCTGGACGGAGCCTGCGAAATCGGTCAGTTAATGGGCATTGTCGCGGGTTTGGAGATGCCGGCCATCGCCATGACCGACCATGGCAACCTGTTCGGCGCGGTCGAGTTCTACAACAAAGCCAAGGACAAAGGCATCAAGCCGATCATCGGCTGCGAAGCTTACATAGCCCAAGGCAGCCACACCACACGCGCTGAAGGCGAGAAGTACAACCACCTGGTCCTGCTGGCCGAAAACCAGGAAGGCTACCGGAACCTGATCAAGCTGGTCTCCAAAGCTCACCTGGAAGGGTTCTACTACAAACCTAGAATCGACAAGGAACTGCTGGCCGAGAATTCCAAGGGCCTGATCGGGTTGTCGGCGTGTTTGAAGGGTGACATCGCCGAAACGCTGCTGCAAAAGACTTACGAAGACGGCAAGCGACTGGCCTATCAATACCTGGATCTGCTCGGTAAGGACAATTTCTTCCTGGAGATACAGGACCACGGCTCGGACGACGATAAGCGCGTCAACCCGCTCATCGTGCGGTTAAGCCGCGAGACCGGCATCCCGCTGGTGGCTACCAACGATTCGCACTATCTGCGCCGCGATGATGCCCGCGCTCACGAAGCGCAACTCTGCATACGAACGGGCAAGACGCTCGACGACGTGAAGCGCATGCAGCTGAACGCGCCGGAATACTACGTCAAGTCGCGCGCCGAGATGATGCGTATGTTCGGCGAACTCGAGGACGCGCTCGATTGCACGTGGCGCATTGCCGAACGCTGCGAACTGAAACTAGACAAGGTCAAGGAGCCGTTCCCGAAGTTCGAGGTGCCCGAGGGGCACTCCACCGACACCTACTTTGAATTCGTCGCGCGGCAGGGCTTTGAAAAGCGCAAGGTGCGCTTGCAGGCCCTATACGCCGCCGGCCGTCTCAAACACGACATGGTGGAGTACGAAGAACGGCTGGATCGCGAAATACAGATGATCCAGCACATGAAGTTCTCCGGCTACTTCCTCATCGTCTGGGACTTCATACGCTACTCGAAAAGTAACGGCATTCCCGTCGGCCCGGGGCGCGGATCGGCGGCCGGCAGCCTGGTCAGCTACGCCATGGGGATCACCGACCTCGACCCGCTGCATTACGGGTTGCTCTTCGAGCGCTTCCTGAACCCCGAACGCATCTCGATGCCCGATATTGACGTCGACTTCTGCACGCACCGGCGCGGCGAAGTGATCCAGTACGTCACCGAGAAGTACGGGCGCGAGCAGGTGGCGCAAATCATCACGTTCGGCACCATGGCCGCCAAGGCCGCCATCAAGGATGTGGGCCGCGTGCTCGGCATGAACTTCGCCGAAGTGGACCGCATCACCAAGATGGTGCCCAACCAGCTCAACATCTCGCTGGACGAAGCCATCAAGAAAGAGCCGGCCATGGCGGAGGCCGGGCGCAAGGACCCGCGGGTGGCCGAACTGCTCGAAATCGCGCAGCGGCTCGAGGGTATGGCGCGCAACGCCAGCGTGCACGCGGCGGGTGTGGTTATTTCACCGGTACCACTCCGGGAACTGGTGCCGCTCTACCGCACCAACCAGGAAGAAATCGTCACGCAGTACGACATGGGCGGTCTGGAAAAGCTGGGCCTGCTCAAGATGGACTTCCTGGGCCTGAAAACGCTCACGCTGATCAACAACGCGCTTCAACTCATTGAGAAGCATCGCGGCGTCAAGTTGGTGATCGAAGACCTGCCGCTGGAAGATCCGAAGACCTATGAGCTGTTTGCACGCGGCCTGACCAGCGGCGTGTTCCAGTTCGAATCTTCGGGCATGAAGGACCTGCTACGACGCGCCTCACCCAACCGCATCGAAGACCTCACCGCCCTGAACGCGCTCTACCGCCCCGGCCCCATCGGCGGCGGCATGCTCGACGACTTCATCGAGCGCAAGCACGGACGACGCCCGGTCACCTACGACCTACCCGGGTTGAAGGAGATCCTGGAAGAAACCTACGGCGTCATCATTTACCAGGAACAGGTGATGCAGATCGCCAACCGCATCGCCGGCTATTCGCTCGGCGAGGCCGATCTGCTGCGCCGCGCCATGGGCAAGAAGAAGGCCGAAGTGATGGCCGCCGAGCGCGAGCATTTCCTGGAAGGCGCCAAGAGCCGTAACTTCCCGGTCAAGAAGGCCGAGAAGCTGTTCGACCTGATGGCCGAGTTCGCCGGTTACGGCTTCAACAAATCGCATTCGGCCGCCTACGCCTACCTGGCGTTTGTCACTGGGTATCTGAAAGCGCACTATCCGCTGGACTTCATGGCGGCGCTGCTGACGTCGGAAACTGGAAATACTACAAACATAGTAAAGTACATCAACGAATGCCGCGAGATGGAGATTAAAGTCCTGCCGCCGGACATCAATTCGAGCGACTGGAGCTTTACGCCGGACGGCGACGGCATCCGTTTTGGTTTGGGCGCGGTGAAGAACGTGGGCCAGGGAGCGGTGGAAGCCATTACCGCGGCCCGCAAGGAAGTCGGTAAGTTTAAGACTATATTCCAGTTGTGTGAAGTAGTGGACGTTAGCGTGCTCAATCGCCGGGTGGTGGAAAGCTTGGTGCGCGCCGGGGCCATGGATTCGCTGGAAGGCACGCGAGCACAGCTTTTTACGGCTGTAGAATGTGCCATGGAATCCGGCCAACGCGCCTGGAAGGACCGGCAAACCGGGCAGGCGGGCCTGTTCGGAGGCGGGTTCGGCGAAGAGGAGCCGGCTGAGCAGCCGCTTCCCAACGTGCCTGATTGGTCGCAGCAGGAGATGCTGGCTGGCGAAAAGGAGATGCTCGGTTTCTATGTGACCGGGCACCCGCTGGACCGGTTCAACGACAAGGTGTCGGAGCTGGCCACCCACAACAGTCAAACGCTGGAAGGGCTGGCGCGCGGAGCCGAAGTGGCGCTGTGCGGTGTGCTGGCGGGCGTGAACCGGCGCCGAAACAAGGAGAACAAGCCCTGGGCGTCGGCCCGGCTGGAGGATCAGCAAGGCAGCATCGACGTGGTGATTTTCGCCGCGCAGTACGAACAGCTTTCCGATAGCGTGGTGGAAGACCTGCCCGTCTTCTTGCGCGGGCTGGCGCTGCCGGAAGACAACGGGCCGCCGAAGATTTCGGTGCAATCCATGTCGCCGCTTGAGGTGGCGCACGTGGCCATGCCTTCGCTGATTTCAATCCGCGTATGGCTAAACAAGAGCGAGGAAGAAGACGCCCGCAAGGCCGAGGCGCTCAGCGAATTGTTCACGCGCAAGAGCGGGCCGACCGAGGTCCGGCTGCGGCTTGAGAAACCGCGCCAGTTTTCGGTTACCTTGGATATTGGCGCGCGTGTGCGCCCGGACAAGGAGTTCCGAGCGGAGCTAGAGAAGATCTGCGGACCGGAAGCCATGGAAATACTCGCCGGTTGAGGGGAAGACGATGGACAGCGAGCAAGGCAAGCAGAGGATCGCGAAACTGGAGCGTGAGATCGCCGAACTGCGCGACGCCAAGGTAGTAACCGGCGATCGTCTTTCGCGGATGGAAGACGAGCTGCGCGCACTGCGCGCCGAGCCGGAAGCCGAAAAGGACCCCGCCTGGCAGCGCGTGCAACTGGCGCGGCATGCCAAGCGTCCGCACGCTCTGGACTACATCCAGCGATTGTGCCCGGACTTCAGCGAACTGCACGGCGACCGTTTCTTCGCCGACGATGCCGCGATCGTGGGCGGCATGGGAACGCTGGGCGGCCGGCCGGTGATGGTTCTGGGCCAGCAGAAGGGGCGCGACACCAAGCAGAAGCTGCTGCGTAACTTCGGTATGTCGAAGCCCGAAGGCTATCGCAAGGCCATGCGTCTGATGCGGCTGGCCGAGAAGTTCGGCCGCCCCATTGTGACGCTGCTGGATACGCCGGGCGCTTACCCGGGCATCAGCGCCGAAGAGCGCGGCGAGGCCGAAGCCATCGCATACAATTTGCGCGAGATGGCGCGGCTGAGCGTTCCGGTGGTGGCCACCGTGATTGGCGAGGGCGGCAGCGGCGGCGCGTTGGGACTGGGCGTGGGCAATAAGGTCATGATGCTCGAAAACGCCGTTTACAGCGTGATTTCGCCGGAAAGCTGCGCGGCCATCATCTACCGCGACGCCAGCAAGGCGGAACTGGCGGCGCGCGCGCTGCGGTTGACGGCGCCGGAACTGCTGAAGTTGGGCATCATTGACGAAATTATCTCCGAGCCTGGCGAAGGCGCTCACACGGACCCGGACCAGGCGGCGGCGCTGCTCGGCGAAGCGATCGGCCGTTCGCTCGATGAACTGCGCGGCCTCAGCGCGGACGAGTTGGTGACGCATCGCTACAACAAGTTCCGCAACATGGGGAATTTCTTCAACGAAGGTTAAATAGGCCCAAGTGAAGAAATTTCTCCTCCGGTGGAGAACCACGCCTCTTCCGGTGGCGTCTATATATAATTGAGGTACAGTGTATTTCCCGCGGGAATGGTCCGATTTGTTGAACAACCGTGCCGCGCCCTTCGTCTGAAATAGACTGGAGCCAACACCGTGAAGAAGAAGTGGAAGATCGTATTGGGGATTGTGCTGGTCCTTGGGATCAGTGGAGCTGTTTTCGCCAGCATTCGCTACAGTCAGCGCGGCATCGTAGTGGTGCAGACCGGGCGTGTGTCACGGCAGGATCTGACAGCCGTGGTGACGGCCTCGGGTGAGATTAAGCCGCGTAATTACATCAACATCGGTTGCAACGCCATGGGTGCGGCGCGCCTGACCGAGATCTTGGTCGTGGAAGGGCAGCGCGTGAGCAAGGGTCAACTGCTGGCCCGGTTGGAATCGGTGCAACCAGAAGCGCAGGTGGCGGCGCAGCGCGCCTCGCTGAGTTCGGCGGAAGCCGAAGCGGCGGCGGCGGAAGCGTCCTTGAAGGCCTCCGATGAAAACCTCCGCACCGCGCTGGCGACTGTGGACAAGGCCAAGGCCGAGCAGGAGCGCGCGCGCCTGTTCTACGAGCGCGCAGGAAAGCTCTTCGCTGAGAAACTGATTGCACGGCAGGAGTTCGATCAGCGCAAGGCTGAATACGAATCGCTGGAGGCCAGCGTCCGCGAGGCGGTGGCGCGTGTGTCGCAAGCCAAGGCACAGCGCGGCCAGACGTATTCGCAACTGGCGGCGGCGCAGAAGCGCATCGCCCTCGGTCAGGCCAATCTGCGGCAGGCCACCGACGTACTGCAGCGCACCATGGCGATAGCCCCGTTGGATGGGGTGGTCACCAATCTGCCGGTGCGCGTCGGCGAAACCGTGGTGCCGGGTATTCAGAACTCGTCGGCCAGCCTGATCATGACCATCGCCGACATGTCGCTGATTACGGCGGAAGTGAAGGTAGACGAAACCGACATCGTCAACGTCAAGTTAGATCAGGTGGCCGAAATCACCATCGACGCGATTCCGAACCGCACCTTCAAAGGCCACGTGATCGAAATCGGCAACACGGCCATTCTGCGGTCGACGGGACTGGCGGCGTCGCAGAGCGCCATATCGAGCCAGGAAGCCAAGGACTTCAAAGTGGTGATCGCCCTGGATCAACCGCCCGACGAGATTCGCCCCGGGTTGAGTTGCACGGCGAAGGTGACCACGGCCACGCGGCAGAAGGCGCTGAGTCTCCCGATTCAGGCGCTGACGGTGCGCCAGAAGGGCGATCTGGAACCGGCGAAAAAGGGCGTGCAGGCGGCCGCCAAGAGTGATCCGCAAGCCGAGAAAGCCAAGAAGGAAGAGATTCAAGGCGTCTTCATCGTGAAGGGCGAGAAAGCGGTTTTCCAGAAGGTGGAAACCGGAATCACCGGCACCACCGAGATCGAAGTGTTGAAGGGCCTCCAGGAAGGCGATGAAGTGATCACCGGTAGTTACAAGGTGATTCGCACAATCCGCAACGATGCGAAAGTGAAAGTGGACAACAAGTCGCCGGTGAAGCCGGAGACCACATAGAACCATCCGAGAGACGAAAGCATGGCCAGAGCAGCCGAAGAAGCAATCGAGCGCGGTGAGCAGTTAAAGCGCGAAGGCGTAATCATCCGGACGTACGATCTGTGGAAGACGTACATCATGGGCGACCAGGAGATCCACGCCGTCTCCGGGGTGGATGTCGAGATCCGCAAGGGCGAGTATGTCGCCATCATGGGTCCGTCCGGATCGGGCAAGTCCACGCTGATGAACCTGATCGGCTGCCTGGACACGCCGTCGAAGGGGCAGTACTACATCAACGGCAGCCTGGTCAGCGACATGAACGACGACGAACTGGCGCGCATCCGCAACCAGGAAATCGGCTTCGTGTTCCAGACCTTCAACCTGCTGCCGCGAGCCACCGCGTTGCACAACGTGGAGTTGCCGCTCATCTACGCCGGCATCAAGAGCGAGGACCGGATCGAACGCGCCAAGAACGCGCTGCGGCAGGTGGACCTGGAACCTCGCATGTACCACAAGCCGAGCGAGCTTTCGGGCGGACAACGCCAGAGAGTGGCGGTGGCGCGCGCGCTGGTGAACAACCCCTCGTTGCTGCTGGCCGACGAACCCACGGGCAACCTGGACACCGCGACCGGCAACGAAATCATGGCGCTGTTCGAACGGTTACACCAGCAGGGCAACACCATCGTGCTGGTGACGCACGAACTGGACATCGCCATGCACGCCTGGCGCGTCATCCACATCCGCGACGGCAAAGTCGAACGCGACGAGAAGATCCGGTAGCGGCGGCGGGACTCACCCGAAGAAAGAGACATTTCTCATCGGGTAGTGTTTGTGTCTCATTGTCCACATCTTCGCGCCGCTTGCCACGGCGCTTGCGGCGATGAGCGCATCGGCGATTTCGAACCGGTGACTTCGCCTGTAACGCTGCAAGTACACACCCGCCTGGCGTCCCACTTCCGCATCGATCGGTGCGCAAGTCAACGCACGAAACAGGTTATCGAGCGCGTTGTGCTCGCTCGTCCGGGCGCGACTTCGATGAGGATATCGGAGTCGACGAGGACGGTCATTTCTTGTGAAGCCGGTCCAGGCGGCGGCTCTTGCGCAGTTCGCGCACCGGTTCCGAGACGGTGGTCTTCCGGCTCCGCGCGCTTGTGTACATCGCTAACGGTAGTCAGCGCTGAGGCAGTTCAACCCCGCGTTCGAGTTCTTTCCCCGTGAATGTTCCGGCTGAATGGCCGCCGACATACAGCGTGTAGTGTTTGGCTGGGGCGGCGCCGCGGAATGCTCCCACGGGCTTTCTGGACCATTGGAATGGGCTGGTTAGTTCGAGTTCGATGCGATCTTCCGAAACGGTGCACTTAGTGACGTCGATGCCGTTTACTCCCACCGCCCGAGTGGCGCGCATATCGACGATTACGTCTCGCAGGTAGTCTTCTTCGATCTCGACGCCGGCCATGCCGCTGCCGGTGCCCCAATGGAAACTGCTTACTCCGGCCTTCTTGCCGTAGCCGGTGTGGGCCCAGTTCTCCGACGGCGAAATTGGAAACTGCGCCCGCAACGCGGCCACGCCGCGCTCCAGGTACTCGATGTTGTTTGTCGCGCGGTAATAATCCAACAAAACGTTGGCGGCCAGGCTTTGCCG
>CAZDIZ010000122.1:10013-12236 GCA_964505625.1 uncultured Solibacteraceae bacterium
GAACCCGGCAGCTTCGCGTCGCGCCAGCGCAGCAGCCAGTACGCGGTCCAACTCATGTCGAAGCCCAGGTAGCCGTTTTTGAGGCTTCCACCGATGCCGTCGCCGGCCGCCCAGCGCGTTGCTTGCCCGCCCGGCACCGCGATGCACTTAAAGGCACCCGCCACTCCCGGAGCGTGCACGGCCAGTTGCACTGTCTGACCGGCCAGCGTCAACAACTCCGCGTTCCGGGTTCTGCGCGCATACAGTGCCATGCCGTAGGCGGTTCGCATGCTGTTGAACCAGGCGGAAAGATAGACGGAGGGCGAAGGCCCGCCCCAGCGAAGCGTTCGCACTGCTCCGGCCGCGGCTCCGTCGAGCGGCATGGAGAGCCACTGCTTGGGCGATTCCTTCTCCCAGACGTGCTTGCGCCAATCGTCCCAGAGGCCGAGCTCGCGATAGGCTGGATCGGTGCCCGCCTGCTGCGCGGCGGCGCTGGACTGCGCTGTTCTTCCGAAACGCTCCCAATGGAATCGCACAGGCTCGCGATAAGCCTGGCCGAGTGGCGCCTGCGCCGTCAGGAACAGGTAGTAGTCATTGCGGATCTGGCCATCTGCTTTCCAGGCGCGGTCCTCGTGCGGGATGAACACCGCGTGGAAAGCCTGCCGTACCGGAAGGAAGCCGATGGCGAGCCGCGGTCCCGCGGGAACGTCGAGCACGGTCGAATGATTGCATCGCTTCAGCGTGGGCCGGTCCAGGATCGTCACATCCGGCACGATTCCGAAGGCCAGAGGTCCGGCCTGCGTCAGCACCAACGGCGCTTTGTACTGCGCGTCCGGATTGACGCCGCCGATTGATGGCGAGTAGGTCCAGTCTGGTGCGGACGCAAACCGGAACTCGTCGGTGAAGGAGTGCAGAGCCAATTCGCCAGCGGGTTCCAGACGGGTACTCACGTGCAGCCACGCGCTGCGTGTGTCAGCGGAAATGGTTCGCACGATCCGTGCGGAGCCTGCGGAGAAGCGTTCCACTAAGCTGCCTTGCTCAAGCGACGCGCTTTCCGCGCGTGCGCGCAGCAACTCTCCGCCTTCTTGACGCAATGTGATGGCGCCGTTGGATGCACCAGCGGTGTGTGCGATCTCGATCCATCCGGAATGCGTGCGCGCCAGATACCGCTCCTGAACTTGCCCGTTCTCAATGCGGGCTTCCACGCGAACTTGCGCCGTACTCAAGACCACTGGCTGCGCGTGTGCTGTCAACGCCAGACCCGTCAGAACACAACAGCAAATCGCAGTCCGCATGATCATCTCCTTCGCCAATCCAAACCGACCGGTCCCAACAACCCAGACACAGGTGCGCCTCGGTAACGCGTCGGGATGTCTTGATAGTGGTTGGCCAAGGTGTTGTAGATCAATATCTCGATACGGTTCGTTCCACTTTGCACGAACTCTGTGATGTCCACTTTCCACGGTGGCGCCAGGCGCGTCGCGGCCAGTTTCCCGTTTATGTGGACTTCGGCGCTTGAGACTACTTTGCCTAAGTCGAGTAACACGGGACCGCTCGCTTGTTCCTTAGTCAGTTCGAAGTTCTTTCGGTACCAGGCTCCACCCGAGTAACTCGCGAGGCCGTCGACGAGAGACCAGTCGCCAGCTTCGATTACGCCCGGCGCGCAGTCTTCGAGAATGGGCTCCGGCAGAGCGGCTCCGGCGTAGTGCCCTCTCTGCTGCTCGATTTGCAGAGCGACCTGGATGGACTTGCGCGAGACGCGGCTCGGCGTGGCTCTGTATACGGTGGTTCCGTTGGCTCCCGGTGTGGCGGTGATCTGCATCGGCTCGCCTTCGGCCCAGGCTTTCAGTTTGCCGCGCGCGGTGATGGTGAGCGATCGCATGCCGGGCGCGGATTTGAAACGATACCAGCCCGCGGGGCGCGCTTCGGACCCGCGCGTGTCGAACTGGATAATGCCGGGTTTGTTGTACCAACGGCTCGCCAGAGGATACGCCTGTTTCCAATCCGCTGGTGACGCGATGTCCTCAAGCACGAAGTGTGCGCGGCCGGGCGCGTCGTACCGCACGAGCACCGGGTTCGATCCGGCGTGCAATTTCACGTTCGCCGCGGCCGGGGCGCCGTTGATCCAAGCCGAGCGACGCAGATCGCCTCCCGCAACCACTCGCGCTTCCATATCGCGCGGCGCTTGCGCGTTGGTCCACAGGTAGTAGCGCGTTCCACCGGGCTCGGGCGTATAGGCGGTCA